>JBJTDB010000188.1:0-3401 GCA_046092145.1 Planctomycetia bacterium
GGCCTACTACGCAGGCTGCTTCGATGCGTATGCGGCCCGCTGGGGCCGCGACGACCCAGACGTGAAGCGGCAGCTCGGGCCCCTCTACCGATATGTCGGCGTGTTCATCGAGCGCGGCAAATTCTGGCGACTCCTGCGGCACCCGATCCTGACGGCCGGGATGTATTGGCTCCGATTCAGGGTGGGCCTGCGGTATCTCCGAGTGAAACTCGCCAATCGCTGAAACACAGGCCTCTGACTGGCGCGGCCCCAAAAGGCGGTCTTTTCTCTCGCTGCTTTTTCGGTCCTTGATGAGACGCGACACATGACAGGGTGAGCAACCTGTCCTACACTGACTTCCCTACTCGCGGGGATCTCCCATGAATGTGAACAACCGACGCATGCTGGATCTGTTGATCCAGGCGGCCGTGATCGTGCTCGCCGGGCTCTGGATCTATTCGCCCGCCTACCACGGCGATTGGCTGATGGACGACGACAGCCTGCTCACGCATAACCAAGACGTCTTGTCGGGCACGCTCCGTGGGCTTCTCACAATCTGGATCAACCCATCAGGATTCGATTATTTCCCTGTCTCCTACTCGGCCATGTGGCTACAGGCAATCTTCTTCGGGAACGAGCCGACGGGCTACCACATCACCACGATCCTTCTTCACATCGCAAGCGGGCTTTTACTGTGGAACCTGCTGGCGACGATGAAAATCCCGGCCGCGTGGACGACAGCTCTCATCTTCACAATCCACCCCGTGTGCGTGGAGAGCGTGGCTTGGATCTCCGAAATCAAAAACACGCTCTCCTTGGCTCTCTTCCTGGCATCCTGCATCTTCTGGGTGAAGCAGGATGACGAGGCGGCAGGCCCCATCCGCGAGCGGCTTTACCTGCTCTCACTGGCCTTCTTTCTCCTCGCGATGCTCGCCAAGACGTCGGTCGTGGCGATGCCCGTGCTCACCCTGCTCTATGCGTGGTGGAAGCGGGGCAGAGTGACCATGCAGGATGCCGTGCGGGCGGCCCCGCTCTTTCTGATTTCCTTCGTCTTGGGCATCGTCACGATCCAATACCAGTGGGACCGCGGCATCGGCGCTGAAACCGTTCCCATTGGCGGACTCGCCTCCCGAATCGCCCTCGCCGGCATGGTAATCCTTTTTTACCTCGTGACGATCGTCTGGCCGGTGCACCTGCTCCCGATCTACCCGCAATGGGAGATCACTCCACCCAAAGCATGGCAGCTTGTGCCGTGGATCCTGATCGGCGGCATAGCCTGGTGGATGTGGAAAAACCGGGAAACGACATGGGGCCGCAACGTGTTCTTCGCCTTGGGATTTTTCCTGCTCATGATCGCGCCGGTGCTGGGCTTCGTGGATTTCTCATGGATGCGGCTCACGTGGGTGGCCGACCATTTTCTCTACCTCCCCATGATCGGGCCACTTGCTCTGATCGTGGCCACGGCCGCGACCTGGCTCGAGAAGCGGGGCGAGCGTGAGCGCACTGTCTTCTCCGCCATGGCCGCCGGTGTGATGCTCTTCCTGGCCGCCAACTCATTTTTTTACGCCATCAATTGGATGGACGAGCAACGCCTCTATGAGCACACGCTCGCGGGCAACGACACTGCATGGCTCGCCCACAACCGGCTGGGGTTCTTCAGGCTTCAAAGCGGCGACATCGATGCCGCCTATCACCATTGCCAACGCGCGACCCAACTGCGGCCGGATCTTGGAGAAACGTGGTACCACCTCGCCATGGTCCTGCTTCAAAAAGGCCAGACCGCAGACGCGCTCGAAATATTCCGACGAGCGGTTGACAGATCGGCGGATCCCACGATCCAGCTAAGCCTCGCCAATCTTTGCCTGGTGCAGGAGCTCTACGCCGAGGCCCGCGAACATTACGAAAACGCCCTCCCGAAATCGCCAGGCAACCTGACCTATCGGAATCAATATGCCCTCACGCTCTTCAAACTCGGTGAACGTGAGAAGGCGATCGAGGAATTTCGTCGCGTGCTCGAAATCGACCCGTCGTACACGGAAGCGGCGGAGAACCTGAGGTTGGCGATCGCCGGTCGAGAAACTGACACCCCTGAAGGCAAACAGGAAAAAATCCCCGAGGCGACCGAATGATCGTTGATTCCAATTCCCCGGGAAGGTGCCTGGCGACGCTAACGCGAGCATCGGTGATCGTCGTGCTTGGGTTTGCAGTGTATCTGCCCTCCATCCATGGCGGATGGCTTCACGACGACGGCACGTTCGTCGGCCTCAACCGCGCGATCCGCTCAGGATCGTGGGGCCAGATGTTCCGGCTCTGGCTCGATCCAGACGGGGTCGACTATTTTCCGCTCACCTACACGGCCTTTTGGATTCAGTATTCGTTTTTCGGTCTCAACACCACTGGATACCGTGTCACGACCCTCCTGCTGCATCTCGCAAGCGGCCTGCTGCTCTGGGGGCTGCTATCCAAATTGAGAATCCCCGGCGCATGGTTCTCGGCGCTGGCCTTTACGATCCACCCGGCCTGCGTCGAAAGCGTGGCCTGGATCTCGGAACTGAAAAACACCCTCTCGCTCGCGCCGTTTCTCGCATCCTGCATCTTCTGGGTGATGCAGGATGAGGCGGCGGAGGAGCGCCGGCAGAAATGGCTCTACGCTGGATCCTTGGTCTTCTTCCTGCTTTCCATGCTCGCCAAGCCGTCGGCCGTCGCGATGCCCGTCGTCACGCTGCTCTATGCCTGGTGGAAGCGGGGACGCATCGAGGGCCGCGACGTGGTTCATGCCGTGCCGTTTTTCATCCTCTCGATCGTGCTTGGCATCGTCACGATCCAGTTTCAGCATGGGCGGGCCATCGGACTGGAAAAACTACCGATTGGCGGAATCGATTCTCGGATCGCACTCGGCGGAATGGCGATCTTCTTCTATCTGTCCACCATCATCTGGCCCGTGAACCTCCTGCCAATTTACCCGGCATGGCAGATCGATCCCCCTCGGCTCTGGCAGTTTTTGCCATGGGTTGCGATCGCCGCGGCGGCATGGTGGATGTGGAGCAATCGGCAGACATGGGGCAGGCACGCCATCTTCGCGTTTGGGTTTTTTCTGCTCATGATCGCTCCAATGGTCGGATTCATCGGCTTGGCCTGGATGAGGCTCACGTGGGTGGCAGACCATTTTCTCTATATTCCGATGATCGGGCCGCTGACGCTCCTCATAGCGGCCGCTGCGGCATGGATCGCGTCTGGTGGCGCGACGCGACGGATGGCCGGCATGGCGGTCGGCGCCGCTGTAACACTCTTTCTCGCTGGCAACACATGCTCCTACGCCGGCAAGTGGGTCAGCGAGGATCGACTCTGGGAATATACGGCGGCACGCAACAACGATGCGTGGATCGCCCATGATCGGCTCGGGGCACGAGATCTTCGACGGA
>JBJTDB010000189.1:0-1018 GCA_046092145.1 Planctomycetia bacterium
TGATTTTGCGTTTCGCGGCAACCACAACGCCCTGTTGGCCGAGGCCCTGGGCGTCGGGCCCGCATTCGACCGCATGGGAGAATTGCCCGGCGGCCGAGTGATCAACTACGAGCCTTCGCTCACGATCGCCCTCGACGAAGAATGCCGCATTCAGGTGCGGGTGAGCACCGAGACCCGCACCAACGCCTTCCAGGTGCGGACCGGCGATTTTGCCGAGGAGCAACTGAGCGTGTACGTGACGGCCCGTCAGTACGGCAGCCTCGACCCCCAGACGAGCTACGTGGAGGCGATCGACCGCTTGGCCCAGGTGGCCCGGGAGGTCGTCGATGCCTGCGTCGTGGATCAGATCCTGAGGCCTCTGGCCCGGACGATCTCGCTGAAATAGTCGCTGTCCGTGGTGCTGGCTCGGGGCTGCCCACGCCCTCACGCGGACGTTCGCAGATGCCCTCCAGGCATCTGCTCTCTGCATGTCCGCTTCGCTTCGCCATCCATGGCTTCGCTCGCTCCCATAGCCCGCTCGAGGGCATGGGCAGCCCCTCGCGGAGGCATCGACCGTTTCGAGGCCAGGATGGCGAGGCCTGCGAATACGCTGCCCGCCTGGATGGCGGGCTCTCCGGCCGAAGCGACCGGTGGTCGCGAAGGCTCCAAGCAGGCCGAGGCCAGGATGGCGAGGCCTGCGTGAAGTTGGCACCTCTACCGGGTCTCTTTTCGCTGGCCGGACCGGCTGCGGGCGTCGAGGTTGGCCGCGTTCACGATGCCGATCGCTTCCACCCAGCTGGGCACCTCGCGAACCGTTTCGAGCCCGCTTTCGGCGAGCACGTCGTCGTCTTGGGGTGGCCGGCGTTCGCGGCCCGGTGCCGCGGCGCGGCCCGCCTCCTCGACGCCGAGGAACTCGAGTCCCTCGTCGTCCTCGTCGAAGCGGCCAGCGACCGGTGCGAAGTCGTCCCGCCGCCTGCTCCTAGATGATGAACGCGACTCCTCGCTCCGACGCGACTGGCGGCCCGTCTCGGTGCCCGTC
>JBJTDB010000190.1:0-7887 GCA_046092145.1 Planctomycetia bacterium
CGTGAGCACCACGCCCTTCGGATCGCCCGTGGAGCCCGACGTGAAGATGACGGTGAGGACGTCGTCGGGCCTGAGCCGATCGAGCCCGAGGATTTTTTCCAGAATCGGCAGCGGCACGAGCCGCGCCTGGACGAAGGCGGCGATCTTCTGCACGGTCGTGACCTGCGTGCGCAGCGATCCCGCGTCGAGAAGCCTTTCGCCCAGATCGAGTTTCACACGGGCCAGAAAGGCCGGACTCGATATGACGTGCCTGACCCGTGCCCGTTCGATGCACAGGTCGAGGATCGCCTGAGAGGTCGTGTAGTTGAAGTTCACGGCCACGCGTCCGGAGAGGGCCAGCGCCGCGTTGACGATGGCTCCTCCGGCCGTCGGCGGCAGCAGGACACCGACGGTTTTCTCGTCGGGAGCGAGCACCCGCTCGAGCACGGCGCGGGCGGCGAGAATCCGGAGCAGCAGGTCGCGGCCCGTGAGCCTCGTGCCGAGCGAATCGGCCATCTTGAGCCGCCCACCGGCTGCACGCAGCTGCCGCACCATGCGGCGAGGCAGCACCATCGGCTCTGCTGAAGGAGAGGGCGTCGTCATGGGGCACTCCGGGAGCGTGGGTGGATCGCGTTGCCGGTTCGAAGAGAGCCATTAGAATCGGACGCCTGTCGCCTGAACAGTTCGCCGCCTCCGCCTGGATCGACGCATGCCCCGCTACCAGCCCGCACGGATCGAGCCGAAATGGCAGGCCTGGTGGCAGCGACACGACACCTTCGCGACCCCGCGGCTCCCGGCGGGGCGCAAGGCGTATGTGCTCGACATGTTCCCGTATCCCAGCGGCGACGGACTGCACGTCGGTCACCCGGAGGGATACACCGCCACCGACATCGTCGCCCGATTCGAGCGGATGCGAGGAACGACGGTCATGCACCCGATGGGCTTCGATGCGTTCGGCCTGCCGGCCGAGGAGCATGCGATCCGCACCGGCACGCCGCCACGGGAGAGCACCGACCGCAACATCGCCACGTTCCGTCGGCAGCTCACGATGCTCGGCTTCAGTTACGACTGGAACAGGGAACTGGCGACGACCGACCCGGGCTACGTGCGATGGACACAATGGATCTTCCTCGTGCTCTTCGACACGTGGTTCGATCCGGCGGCTCACAAGGGGCGGCCGATCGCGGAGTTGCCGATCCCGGCCGAGGTGGCGGCTCAGGGCGAGGGGGCCGTGGCGGCCTACCGCGACGAGCATCGGCTCGCCTACCAGTCGGAGGCACCGGTGAACTGGTGCCCGGCGCTCGGCACGGTGCTGGCCAACGAGGAAGTGATCGGCGGCGTGAGCGAGCGAGGCGGCCACCCGGTCGTCCGGCTGCCGCTGCGGCAGTGGATGCTGCGGATCACCGCTTATGCCGATCGGCTCGAGAAGGAATTGGAGCCTCTCGACTGGCCGGCGAGCATCAAGAAACTGCAGTGCGACTGGATCGGCCGAAGCACGGGGGCGGAGGTGGATTTCTTCATCCCGCCGGCCGGTGAAGCGGCGGCTTTCCAGGACTGGAAGCGGGCACGCGCGGCATCGGGCTTTCCCGCCAAACCGGGAAGTGACGTGCTGCGGATCTACACCACGCGGCCCGACACGCTCTACGGCGTGACCTTCATGGTAGTGGCCCCGGAGCATCCGCTTCTCGACAGGCTTACCACGCCCGGCCAGCGGGCCGCGATCGACGCCTACCGCGAGGCGGCGGCCCGCAAGAGCGATCTTGACCGCACCGATCTGGCCCGCGAGAAGACGGGCGTCTTCACCGGGTCGAGCGTGATCCACCCGCTCACGGGACATCCGGTGCCGGTGTGGGTCGCGGACTACGTGCTGGCCTCCTACGGCACCGGCGCCATTATGTCGGTGCCGGCCCACGACGATCGCGACTTCGAGTTTGCGACGGCTTTCGGTCTCGACGTGATCACCGTGATCGAACCGCCCGAGGGAGGCAGCCTGAAGGCCGGTGAGCGGTTCACGGGCGACGGAAAAGCGGTCGCATCCGGGCCCTACACCGGTTTGGAGACACGGGCCTTCATCGATCGCGTCGGCACGGATCTGGAACGGGCGGGCCTCGGTCGCCCAGCCGTCAACTACAAACTCCGCGACTGGCTCTTCAGCCGCCAGCGGTTCTGGGGGGAACCCTTCCCGATCCTGCACGAACTCGATGCGACGGGCCGCCCCACGGGGGCGATCCGTGCCGTCGACGAGCGGGAACTGCCCGTGCCACTGCCCGACCTCACCGACTTCAAGCCGGGGAACACTCCCGACCCGCCGCTCTCCCGTTCACCCGACGAATGGCTTTTCGTCGAGCGGGACGGCAAGCGGTACAAGCGCGAGACCAACACCATGCCCCAGTGGGCGGGCTCCTGCTGGTACTACCTGCGGTTCCTCGACCCGACGAACACGACCCGGTTCGTCGATCCCGAGGTCGAAAAGGCGTGGATGCCGGTCGATCTCTACATCGGAGGTGCCGAGCATGCGGTGCTCCATCTCCTCTATTCACGGTTCTGGCACAAGGTGCTGTATGACCGCGGCCACGTGTCGCATCCCGAGCCGTTCGGTGCGCTTGTCAATCAGGGCATGATCCTGGGTGAGGTCGAGTTCACTGGCTATCGCAGTGGGAGCGGGGGCTGGGTGTCGGCCGGAAAGCAGGGGGAGGGCGACACTGCCGTCCGGCTGCCCGCCGACGAAGTCGAGAAACAGGGCGAGCACTTCGTGCTCCGGGAGGCTCCGGCGATCCGCGTGGAGAGCCGGGCGCACAAGATGTCGAAGAGCCGCGGCAACGTGGTCAATCCCGACCAGGTGGTTCGCGACTTCGGGGCCGACTCCCTGCGGCTCTACGAGATGTTCATGGGGCCGCTGGAGGCGACGAAGCCCTGGAGCACGACGGGCGTGAGCGGCGTCCGCGGCTTTCTCGACCGCTGCTGGCGACTCGTCGTGGACGAACGGGCCGACGAGATCACGATCGCACCGCAGGTGTGCGACGACCCACCGACCGACGATCAGCTCCGGGAGTTGCACCGCACGATCGACAAGGTCACGAAAGATATCCAGTCGCTCTCCTTCAACACCGCGATCGCGAGGATGATGGAATTCGTCAATGTCTGCACGCCGATGGAACGCCGCCCCCGGGCGATCCTCGAGCCGTTCGTCACGATCCTCGCCCCGTTCGCCCCGCACCTCGCCGAGGAACTCTGGGAGATCCTGGGGCGGCCGGCTCCCGTGTCGCTGGCCTCATGGCCGATGGCGGAAGCACGGTGGCTCAAGGATGACACGGTCGAGATTCCGGTGCAGATCCAGGGCAAACTTCGCGGTCGGGTGGTGGTGCCGGCCGATGCCGATGCGACGGCGATGCAGACGGCGGCCATCGCCGATCCGAAGATTGCCGAGCAGCTCGCCGGCAAGACGATCGTGAAGGTCGTGGCCGTGCCGGGCCGGATGGTGAACTTCGTCGTGCGGTAGGGCGTCGAGCGGCACTCGTCGGCCGGAATGACCATGCCTCCGGACTGGCGTTTCCCGAGGGGGCCGTGGTGGCGTAGCATGGTGCCGTTGTGGTGATCACGGGGCCTCGAAGAAGGACAGACGATGAGCGTGCAGCGTGTCTTGGCACTGGTGCTCGGCGGAGGCCGGGGAACCCGGCTCTACCCCCTTACCCGCGACCGGTCGAAGCCGGCCGTGCCACTGGCGGGAAAGTACCGGATCATCGACATCCCGCTGTCCAACTGCGTCAACAGCGGGGTGAAGCGGATCTACGTGCTCACGCAGTTCAACTCGGTCAGCCTCCATCGCCACATCCGCCGCACCTACACCTTCGACCCGTTCACCGGCGGGTTCGTCGAAATCCTCGCCGCCCAGCAGACCCTCGACAGTTCTGGCTGGTATCAGGGGACGGCCGATGCGGTCCGGCAGAACATCCGCTACCTCCAGCAGCCCGACATCAAGCACGTGCTGATCCTGTCGGGTGATCAGCTCTATCGGATGAACTACGCCGACATGCTCGCGACGCACACGGCCACGAAGGCCGACGTGACCATCGCGGGGATTCCCGTGATGGACGAGGCGGCCTCGGCCCTGGGCATCATGCGATTCGACGAATCGGGCCGTGTGGAGGGCTTCCTGGAGAAGCCGCAGACGCTTTCCGAGCTGGAGCATGTGAGGACCGATCCCGCATGGATCGAACGGCACGGGATTCCAGCGCAGGGAAGAAGCCTCATGGCGAGCATGGGCATCTATCTCTTCGATCGCGACTGCCTGCTCGACCTGCTCACCAAGACCGATTACCAGGACTTCGGTCGCGAGGTCTTTCCGGCGGCGATCCGCGCGAAGAAGGTGCAGCTTCACCCCTTCGACGGATACTGGGAGGACATCGGGACGATCCGATCGTACTTTCAGTGCAATCTCGACCTCGCCGGAGAAGCACCGCCGTTCGAACTGGCCAGCGCCGAGGCACCGATCTATTCCCGAGGCCGCTTCCTGCCGCCGACCAGGATCGACGGAGCGAGCGTGCGGCGCAGCCTCGTCTCCGATGGCTGCATCATCGGTCAGGGGGCCGTGATCGAGAATAGCGTGATCGGCCTGCGGTGTCGGATCGGCCGCAACGTCGTGATCCGGAACTCGGTGATCCTCGGCAACGACTTCTACGAGGATGAGCTCAACAGCGCCGCCAGTTCGACCCGTGGCCTTCCGCCGCTGGCGATCGGCGACGGCACGATCATCGAAGGAGCGATCGTCGATAAGAACGTGCGGATCGGCGCTCGTGCACGGATCGTCAATGATCACGGCTGGGAGACGCTTCCCGACAACGACCGATTCACGGTGCGAGACGGCATCGCCGTGGTTCCGAAAGACGCCGTCGTGCCCGATGGATGGCTCCCCGAGCCGACCCTGGCCACGGCATGACGTGACGGCCTCGCCGCTCGCACGGTCTACCGATCGGTCAACGCGTCCTCGGTCGGCGGCAAAGCGTCGGACGAATCAGCTTCGCCAGACGTCAGCTCGACGTCCGGAGCGACCTCTTCCGCGACGGGCGGCGCGACGGGCGAATCGTGCATCGCCTTGACGACCGGCGGCCAGGGCCTCGGAGCCCGGCCCAGCGGGAGGATGCCGTTGCTCCGGAGACGGAAATCGTTCTGGGGAGCCGAGCCATTTGGCACCGGACCCGAGTAATCGAACGGATCCGGGCACATCGTGCATCCGGTGACCGCGATCCCCAACGCGGCCAGCATCGCGACGACGCGGCTCATGGCAACCTCCAGACCAGCGGGAAACCTCCGTCAGCGGCTGTTCCCTCCCCCAAGACCACCCGCCATGTTCATCGGCCACGACCAGCCCGCACCTTCAGCAAAATCGTCACGACGATCCCAGGCGGACCCCCATCTCTTCCATCAGCCGCTTCATGTCCTCCCAGACATCCCGCTTCGCTGCCGGATTTCGCAGGAGATACGAGGGGTGGTAGGTGCAGATGACCCGCGCGGTTCCGTGCTCGAACCAGCGGCCCCGGAGCTTTCCGATCGGATCGGTTGTCTGGAGCAGGGCCTGGGCTGCCGACGTGCCGAGGCAGCAGATGAATTCCGGGCGGATGATTTCAAGCTGCCGTTCGAAGAATCCGCGGCAGTTGACCACCTCCTGGGGCTCGGGCGGTCGGTTGTTCGGCGGTCGGCACTTGAGCACGTTGAGGATGTACACCTCGTCTCGGGTGAGCGAGCACGCCTCGATGATCTTCGTGAGCAATTGGCCCGCCCGGCCCACGAACGGGATGCCCGAGGCATCCTCGTCGGCTCCCGGGGCCTCGCCGAAGAAACAGAGCCGGGCATTGGCCGGCCCCACCCCGAAGACGGTCTGCGTGCGGGCCCCGGCCAATTCCGTACAGCGGGTGCAGGCGGCCACCTCGTCACGCAGGACATCGAGGGACTGCACGCGATCGATCGGGCCGTTCGTTGCAGGCGTGGCGGCTGCGATCGCCTGTGCCTGCCGTGCCGTAGCCGACAGTGCCGGCGCGCCGCGGGGCCGCTTGGGAAGGTCTGTCACGCCGGCACGAGCGAGGCTTTCAAGACGCTGCTTCAGGGCTTTCGGAGAGGGAGCGTCCATGCGTTCACCCGTTCACTCGTCGATTCTTGCGGGCCACGGCGTGCGTCGCGACACGCATGCCGACTCCGTCAGAGCGCCCGTCGGTGCCGCTTCGGAGCCCGGCCTTTGCCGAGCAGCGGTCCCGATGGAGGACGCTTGGCCGCGGCGGGCGACGCCTCGGCGTGATCCGCCGCCTCGGCGGTGCCGATCTCCGCGTGGGCCTCTCCCGGATGCCGCTCGCCATGCGGGCTCGCCGCATCACGGAGCCGGCGGTCGCAGGCTTGGAAGCCCTCGATTTCGTCCCGCTCCAGAAGTTTGTCGATCCGCAGTTCGATCCGGGTCAGCTGCTGCCCTTCCTCGGGCGCCACGAACGTGAAGGCGACACCCTCGCGGCCCATGCGGCCGGTGCGGCCCACCCTGTGGACGTAGTCATCGCAGAATTCGGGGATGTCGTAGTTGATGATGTGCGACACGCTCGACACGTCGATGCCACGGCCGACCACGTCGGTCGCGACGAGGATCGTCACCGTGCCCTCGCGGAACTGCCGCATCACGCGGTCGCGGACGTTCTGTGCCAGGTCGCCGTGAATGCAGGCCACGTCCGACGCATCACCGCCCCGGCGGCTTCGCTTGCGGGCCAGCCGCTCGTACACCTTGTCAGTTCCCCGCTTCGTGCGGCAGAAGACGATCACCTGCCGCGGCTGCTCGCGATCCAGGAGCCGCTCGAGCAGTTCGAACTTCCGCGTCGGATCGACCGTGAAATAAAACTGTTCGATCGTCTCGACCGCGATGTCACGGGAGGAGAAGTCGAGCGTCTCGTGATCCCGCATGTACCGCTTGGCGATCGTGATCACCGGAGGGGGCACGGTCGCCGACAAAAGCAGCGTCTGCCGGCTCTCCGGGCACCGTCGCAGAATCTTCTCGATGTCGGGCCGGAAGCCGATATCGAGCATTCGATCAGCCTCGTCGAGGGTGACGATCTCGAGGTCGCCGAGCGTGATCGTGCCTCGGCTTAGGTGGTCGAGCACCCGACCCGGCGTGCCCACGAGCACCTGCGGATGCTTCGCCAGTTTGTCGATCTGCCCCTTGATCGGCTTGCCGCCGTAGACGGCCACGCAATGGAGCTTCGACCCAAAGGCCAGCTTCTCGAATTCGTCTTTCACCTGCACGGCCAGTTCACGGGTGGGCACGAGCACCAGCGCCCGCGGGCCCTTGCCACGGGGCGGCACGTGCGTCAGCCGCTCGAGGATCGGCAGCACGAACGAGGCGGTCTTGCCGGTGCCGGTGCGGGCTTGGCCGAGCACGTCGATGCCGGTGATCGCACGCGGAATGAGCCCCGCCTGCACGGGAGTGGGCTGGGAGTAACCGGCGCGACGGACCGCCTCCAGCGTCGATTCCGAAAGCCCGAGGGATTCGAAGCCTGAGTGCTGGTCGCCGGTCACCGGCTCGTGGGCATCAGCCCGCGGGGCGTTGCGAGGGTGGCCCCGTTCTTCAAAAGACACTACTGATTTTCCTTACTCTTTAGATTGCTCGAAAGGATACCACGCTCGCCAGACCTCGGCAAACCAGCGACGCCGGATCAATGGTGCCGCGAGGGGCTGCCCGTGCCCCGTCGCCGGACGTTCGCTGCTGCCTTCCAGGCCTCGCTCACTCGATGCTGGCTGCGCTTTCGGCATCCATGCCTGCGCTGGCCAGCAACGCCGGCTCACGGGGCACGGGCAGCCCCTCGCGGCACCATTGATCCGGCGTCGCTGGTTTGCCGAGGTCTGGCGAGCGTGGTATCCTTTCGAGCAATCTAAAGAGTA
>JBJTDB010000191.1:0-1590 GCA_046092145.1 Planctomycetia bacterium
GGTGGGCACCGGCCTCCTTGCGATGGCCGAGGGAATCTCGCTCGAGGCCATGATCGTGTCGAAGTGGAGCGGGAAGTTCCGCGACTACGACGAGATCTTTCGGAAGGAGGATGGCGATGCCCGGGTGCTGCTGTCGTTCCAGAACGATGGGGCGAGGCACTCGCGTTTCTCGGAGCCGGCAGTGTCGGCCGGGCCGTGCCTGTCGTTTGGTCTCCACCTGGCCGGTCTCGGCTACCGCGAACTCGACATGCCGCTCGACGGGATCGATGGTCGGCCCACGCTCGCGGAGATCACCGACGGCAAACCCCATCATGTGGTTGCGGCCTACGACAGTTTCACGGGCTGCAAGGCCATATTCATCGACGGCCGCAAGCGGTTCGAGCACGTCTATCCGGTGGGCACGCTCGTGCGGTGCGGCGGGCCGGCGCCGGCCGAGATTGGGAACACGCGCGGACAGGAGCCATTCCATGGAGTCATCGACGAGTTCGCGATCTACGACTTCGCGCTCACGCCGGCGGAGGTCGAAAACCACCATGCCAACGTGATTCACGGCAGGACCTATTTCGGCGGTGAGCCGCCCGCCCCGGGCGCACGGCGGTGGCAGGCCGTGACGCGACTCGTCGAGGGGCAGACCCGTGCCTTCAATCAATACACCGGGCTACCGCGCTGATGCCAAACCGGCCCGCTGACGCCGAGCCGGCGATTTGAACGAGGGCCATCGGGCCGACACACGGTCGCGCTTGGTATGCTTCGGGGAAAGGAGATTTCCCATGGTCATGTCGCCGGCCACGCCATCGCCGCCGTTGTCGACGCGTTCTCTCTCGTCGTTGGTCGTTCGAGGAGTGTGCGTCGCGGTGCTCGCAGGGATCGCGGCTTCCGCGGCCGCGGAGGAACGTGGACGTTGGTCTATCACGCCTGCGGCGGAACTGCCATCCTCACTGCCGTGGAATCTTTCCGCGCTCAGCGAGCCGCCGGCCGTCGAGTGGCTCGACGACGCGCCGGTGCGGTCGCTCCTCTACGCGGGCGAGCCGTTCAAGGGGAAGCCCACGCGGGTGTTCGCGTACTACGCCACGCCTGAGAGCATCGCAGCGGCTCGCGGCACGGAGTTGCCTTCGGGGGCGGCTGGGCCAGCCTCGGGGGCCGCGGGCAAGGCTTCATGGCCGGGCATCGTGCTCGTGCACGGCGGCGGCGGCACGGCCTTCGCCGAGTGGGTGACGCTCTGGGCCAAACGCGGCTACGCCGCCATCGCCATGGACTTGGCCGGCAGCCGGCCCGATCCCAAAGCAAATGATCCCCGGCCAAACAATTCCGAGACAAAGAAGAAGAACGCCGTCGTCCGCCTGGACGATGGCGGCCCCGGCCAGGAGCACAAGGACAAGTTCGAGACGGTGCTCACGCCGGACACGGACGACGACTGGCCCTACCACGCGGTCGCGAACGTGATCCGCGGTCACTCGCTGCTCCGCAGCCTTCCGGGCGTCGATGCCTCCCGCACGGCGATCACCGGCATCAGCTGGGGCGGCTACACCACCTGCATCGTGGCGTCGCTCGACGACCGGTTCCGCGCGGCGGTGCCGGTCTACGGCTGCG
>JBJTDB010000192.1:0-1171 GCA_046092145.1 Planctomycetia bacterium
GCGGTCGAGGCGGAGGTGGACGCCAGCTTCGGCCTCCTGCGGGCGGAGCACATCGAGCGGCTGCTCGACTGCATCAGCCGCCTGCCCGACCGGGTCCGCCGGATCGTGCGGTCGGGGCTTGATGGCGCCCGGGCCGACGAGCTGGCCAGTGAACTGGGCATGAACCGCAACGCGATCTACCAGGCCCGCTTCCGCGGCTTTGCGGCCCTGCGGAAATGCATGGAAACCGGTGGCCTCGACATGCTCGACATGGGAGCCGCCCGATGACCCAAGACCCTATGAAAAACCAGATTGTGAACGATCCCGTCTTCCTCGAATTGCTTGCCGCCTGGCACGACAACCTGGAGCTGTCGGCCGACCGGCGGGCCGAATTGCTCGCGATTCTCGCGGCCGACCCGGCCCTGCGGCGTCATCTGGCCGACCAGATCGGCTTCGACGGCATCGTGCGGGCCGTGCAGGCGCCCGAGGCCCGTTGGCTCAAGCTCGAAGACCGTTTGGCGGCTGCTCCGGATGGCACCAGCGCAATGGAAGATTCCGTGATGGCGGCGATCGAGGGCCGGCGATCAGCTGCGGAGAGCCGCACTGCCGGCCGGGCTTCGGGCCGGTCATGGCTCCGCGCCCCTTGGCTGTTCGCCGCGAGTGTCGCCCTCGGTCTGATCATTGCCGGTGGCACCGTGGCCCTGCTGGCGACTCAGCGGCCCGATGCGGTGGCTGAGACGTCGCAGCCCCCTCTGGCCACCGTTCAAAAAACCCGCTTCCTGCTGGCCATCGATGACAAACCTTCGCTCAGGGCCGGAGTGCCGCTCGACGCGGGCCGGGTGGCCATTCTCGGCGGCGCCGTCATACACCTGCACGTCGGTGGCCCGGTCGGGCATCACCCGCACCGCAAACTCGGTTCCGAGGTCGAGCACGTCGGTGGAGGTGGTGTCGAGCCGAAAGCCGCTCATCCCCTTCGGCACGCGGACGACGGCGCTGCCGGCATGGAGAAACGCCTGCATGTCGCTCTTGAGCTCGATCTCGCCCGGGCCCTCCAGCACGATCACCACACCCTTGCGGATGGCGAACTCGACGGCGCCGCCGAGAATGGCCACCCGGCCCGCGTCGAGCGGCACTCCGGCCCTGAGCGAAGGTTTGTCATCGATGGCCAGCAGGAAGCGGGTTTTTTGAACGG
>JBJTDB010000193.1:0-23495 GCA_046092145.1 Planctomycetia bacterium
GCACCGGGCCAACGGCTCGACCGGCCCCGTCACCTCCAGCCGCATCTCCGCGGCGCCCGGCCTTGTCATGGCCTCGATCGAACCGGCCCGCCGCACGCGGCCTCCGGCCAACACGATGACATGGTCGCAGATCGCCTCGACGTCGGGCAGCACGTGCGTCGAGACGAAGACCGTCTTGCCGTGGCTGCCGGCGAGCGTCTGAAGACGGCCGAGCATGGCCCGCCGCTCGATCGGGTCGAGGCCGTTGGTCGGCTCGTCGAGGATCACCAATTTCGGATCGTGCACGATCGCGGCGGCGAAGGCGACCTTCTGCCGCATGCCGACGGAGAGGGTTTCCACGGGGCGATACCGCTCCTGTCCGGCGTCGCACCAATCGAGCACCTCATGGGATCGCCGGAGAGCCTCGGTGCCGGGCAGTCCAGAAAGCCGGGCCGCGTAGCGGACCATCTCCACGGCGGCCAACCCCGGCACGGTGCATTCGTCCTCCGGCACGACACCCACCAGCTGACGGACCTGACGGGGATGGACGAGCGGGTCGAGGCCGAAGACCCGCACGCTTCCTGCAGCCAACCGCACGAGGCCCAGGATCGCTCGCACGAGCGTGCTCTTGCCGGCTCCGTTGGGGCCCACCAGACCGGTGATTCCCTGCGGCACGTGGAGCGAGACCTGGTCGAGCACCGTGCGCCGACCATACCGCTTCACGAGGCCGTCGACGACGACGGGCATCGGCTCTTCTGGCTGCACGCTCCCCCCTGCCGGCCACGGGCCGGTCACTGCTCCATCACTTCGGATTCCTTCGCCTTGGCGAGGTCGCCCACCTTCGTCTCGAATTTCTTGGTGAGCTCCTGAACGTCCTCCTTGGCCGACTCGACATCGTCCTCCGTCATGCTGCCGTCGTCCTTCTCCGTGTCGGCAGCCTTGTTGGCATCGCGGCGGACATTGCGGATCGCCACGCGGGCCTCCTCGGCAAGTTCCTTGATCCTGGCGGTCATCTTCTTGCGGACATCCGTGGAGAGGGCGGGGATCGTGATGCGGATCAGCCGCCCATCGCTCTGCGGATTGAGCCCCAGATCGGCAGCCTGAATCGCCTTTTCAATGTCCTTGATCGTGCCGGGGTCGAACGGCCGGACGACGATCTGGTTGGGCTCGGGGGCGCCCACGCTGGCCAGCGACTTGATCGGTGTCGGCGAGCCGTAGACCTCGACCTTGAGCGTATCGACCAAGCCCGGATTCGCACGACCGGTGCGGATGCCGGTGAGAGCGTGACGAAACACCTCCACCGCCTTTTCCATGCGGTCCTCGGCATCGAGCAGAATGTCGTCGGCGGGCATCGCGGCTGGACTCCTTGCAGGTGAAACGACCGGCCGATCGACCGGTGGAGCACGATTCTGGCAGGGGGCTTCCGTCGGAAGCAAGCGCCGGCGTCAGCCGACGATGACCGTCGGCCGCCTGTCGGGGTCGGGGATCGCCTTGTCGAGCAGATCCACGACGCGGTTCGGCACGTCCCCCTGGCCGAAGAGGACATAGTTGAGGGCCAGTTGGAAGCTGCCCCCCTTGCTCCAGCCGAAGACGACGTCCAGCGGCGCGCCCCCTTTCGCCATCTCCATCGCGATCTGGGCGATCGTGTGCGACACCGACACGACGTCGCGGGCCGTGATCACGAATCGCGTTCCCTCCTGACGCACCGAGATGATGGGCGCGTTCTCGAACTCGCTGACGTCGCCGTAGTGCACCTCCAGGAACACCAGCGGCACGCTCTCGGGGATGCGATGCTTGCGGCGGATCTCGGCCTCCTTGTCGGCCAGCGACCGGCTCCCCGGACGGTGCGGCACGAGCACGCGAAACGCCCCCTCGAGGAGAATGTCGGTCCACAGCATCCGATCGACGTCGTCGGCGAAACGGAATTCCTTGAGCCGCAACTCGTCGCTCCGCCACGCCCGCGACGTGAAGGAGATCGCGATCACGCAGGCGATGAAGATCGAGGCGATGATGATGCCGTCGGGCCGCTCCATGATGTTGGCGATGGTCGTGTAGATGAAGACGAGCGTGATGAGCCCGAAGCCGACCCGCTGGGCCTGCAGGGCCAGGCCGTGATGCGGCTCGGGCCGCCGACGCAATTCGTGAATCCACGAGGCCACGCAGGCACTCGTCATCAGCACGAGCACGCCCGTGGCATAGGCGCCTCCCTGGGCCGACACGTCGGCCCGGAATGCGAGCGTGACGAGCAGATTGATGATCGTGAAGGCGATCACGAGCGGGCGGTAGGCACCCGCCCACTCCGGTGCCATGCCGTATCGCGGGAGGTAGCGCGGCACCATGTTCAAGAGGCCACCCATCGCCGAAGCGCCGGCGAACCAGAGGATGAGGATCGTGCTGACGTCGTAGATCGTGCCGAAGACATTGCCGAAGAGCGGGCAGATGGGGTGCGGGCTCTCGCCGTGGGCGAGATAGGCCAGCGCCCGGTCCATGGCCTTCCCCTTCACCGGCTCCAGACGAAGTTCCTCGGCCGGAATCAGCGTGTCGGTGCCGGTGATGAGCGACGAGCCGATGAGGAAAAACGACATGATGATCGCCGACACCAGCAGCATCCGACGGGTGTTGGCGACGCGGGCGGCGGCGTCATCGGGATCGGCGGCGGTGCCACGGACAAGGTGGATGTGGAGCACGCCCGTCTCGAAGCCGCTCAGACCGAGCGCCAGCTTCGGGAACACCAAGAGCGCGATCGCCGCCGCCACCCACGGCCCCGACCCGCCGATCGGCGCGTGGTCCAAGTGGTATCGCCCCGCCGAAATCTCCCCGATCCAGTGTGGGAGCAGCGTCGGATGCGTGAGCAGGAACGAGACGCTCGCGACGATGATGATGAACGAGAGCCCGAGGAACGCGATCACAAGCACCAGCGCCAGGCCGACCACCTCGCCGTAGCCGCGAAGGAACATCGCGCCAAGCAGCACGAGCAGCAGCATCGTGATCGACATCTGCCCCTGCAGCCACGACGGGACGGCCCCTTCGTAGAGCGGATTGCTGATGAGATGCGCCGCGGCATCGGCGGCGGAAAGCGTCTTCGTGATCACGAAGTCGGTGGCGGCGAAGCCGATGAGCACGAGCACCACGATCTTCCCGCTCCACCCGCGGAACATCCGCTCGATCATCCCGATCGAGCCGACGCCGTCGGGCGTCTCGCCGGCGACGTGGCGATAGATCGGGAGCGCCCCGAAGAGCGTCACACAGACGAGCACGAGCGTGGCCAGCGGGGCGAGCGTGCCGGCCCCCTCGAAGGCGATCGAGGGCTGATATCCGAGCGTACTGAAATAGTCGACGCCACACAGGCACATGATCAGCCACCACGGATAGTGGTGGCCGGGCCCGTGCGACTTTGCACCTCGCGGCTGGTCCATCGACAGGGACTCCTCCGGGGGATGGTCAGGTGGGCCGAGCAGCGATCCTCGTGCCGATCCGCTCGCCGGCGACGGTCCGCTCGATGTTGCCGTCCTTGCGCGAATTGAAGACGAGGATCGGCATGCCGTGTTCCATGCACTGCGAAACGGCCGTCGCATCCATGACCCGCAGGTTCTGTTCCCGCATCTGCTGATACGTCAGGTCGCGGTAGAGCATGGCGTGGGGATTTTTTTCAGGGTCGTCGGAATAGACGCCATCCACCCGCGTGGCCTTCAGAAGGATGTCGGCGTCGAGTTCCAGGGCGCGTTGCGCGGCGGCCGTGTCGGTGGTGACGAACGGACTCCCCGTTCCGGCGGCGAGGATCACGATGCGACCCTTTTCGAGATGACGCTTCGCCCGACGGCGGATGTAGGGCTCGGCGACGCCGTCCATGCGGATCGCCGTCATCAGCCGCGTCTGCAGGCCGAGCGACTCCAGCGCATCCTGCAGTGCCAGGCCGTTGATCACGGTCGCGAGCATCCCCATGGAATGGGCGGTGGCCTCCTGGATGCCGGTGTTCCCGGCCGTGAACGAGCCACCACGCAGAATGTTGCCGCCGCCGATCACGACGGCCACCTGCACGCCGCGGGCCGCGGCCCGGGCCGTTTCCTGGGCGAGATGGAGCACCTCCGCCATCGAGATGCCGCGCTCGCCCGGACGGGCGAAGCTCTCGCCGGACAACTTCAGCAGCACTCGGCGATACACCTGTCTGTCTGACACGCCCGAATCACCCGTGGAGCAAGGGCCGAAGGCCCAGGTTTCTTCCGGCCAAAGGCCGGGACGCAAAATGAGGTCAGGCTCGCTCGCGTGGCGTCAAGCCAGTTTCCAGTTTTCCATCCGCTTGATCTCGAGGCCGGCCGCCTTCGCGAACTGGCCGACCGTCTGCTTGTCGTCCTTCACGAACGGCTGCTCGAGGAGCACGCATTGGCTGAAGAAATTCCTCAGCCGCCCCTCGATCATTTTGGCGATGATATTCTCGGGCTTTCCTTCCTTACGAGCCGCCTCGGAAAGGATCTCCCGCTCCTTGGCCACCACGGCAGGATCGAGGTCTTCCTTGGCAAGGGCCTGCGGCGCCAGCGCGACCACGTGCATGGCCACGCCCTTGGCCACCTCGGCCGCGTCGGCCGCCGACGTGTTGCCAGCCACTTGGACAAGGGCCGCCTTCGAACCGTCATGGTGGGCATATCCGCCGCAGGGGGCGTCGATCCGGACGATCCGCGAGAGATCGAAGACCTCTCGCATCCGGTTGAAGAGCTCGTCCTTTATTTCGCCGAGCGTCTTGCCGGGGTGTGCCGTGCTCTTCTGGGCGAGCAGGTCGGCCGGCGTCTTCGCGCCCGGCCCGACGGCAAGCGTCTTGGCGATGTCGTTGCAGAAATCCTTGAAGTCCGGACTGTTGGCGACCGGTGCGCTTTCGCACTTCAGTTCGATCATCGTCCCAACCCCCTTCGCGAGGTCGGTGTAAACAGCAAGGCGGCCGGTCGAGGTCTCGCGGTCAGCCCGCAGCGCCTGTGTCTTGATTCCCTGCTTCCGGAGCCAATCGACGGCCTTTTCGGTATCGCCGCCGCACTCCGCCAAGGCCTTCTTGCACTCCATCATCGGCAGGCCCGTCTTCTCGCGGAGGGCCATCACGGCGGCGGCTGTAATCTCGGCCATTGTCACGTCTCCTGAAAAAGGTGATCGCAGGGGGTGTACGCGGGGGAATTGTCCACACGACGCAAGGCACGGCCGGACGCCGCACCCGGCACCGTCACAAAACCTTGGATTGGGTGGCGGGGCCCATGCGGAAAAGGACCATGAATGCCTTTTCCGCGTGAAACTAGACCTTCGGGGGCTTTGGCACAGCCCGCTTCACGTTGGCGCGGGCCCTCGGAGCCGGCTTCTTGGAGGATTCGCCAGAGGCATCGGCCCCTTCGGCCGACACCTGGGCCTCTGCGGCGATCTCCGATTTGCCCTCGAGGATCGCATCGGCCAGCCGAGAAGCCACCAATTCGATCGATCGGATCGAGTCGTCGTTGCCGGGGATCGGCAGATCGACCAGATCGGGATCGCAGTCGGTGTCGATGAGCGCGACGGTCGTGATTCCGGTCTTCCGCGCCTCGTTGATCGCATTCTTCTCCTTCTTGGGATCGAACACGACGAGGCACTCGGGGAGCCGCGACAGCGTGCGGATGCCGCCAAGATTCCGCTCCATCTTGCGGAACTCGCGACGCAGCGACGACTGCATCTTCTTCGAATACGCGCCGAACTCTTCCGACGGCATCAGTTTCTCGAGCTCCTCGAGACGGGCCAGACGGTTGCGGATGGTGCGGAAATTCGTGAGCGTGCCCCCCAGCCACCGATCGCTGACATAGGGCATGCCGCACCGGGCCGCCTCGCGGGCCACCGCCTCGGCGCCCTGCCGCTTGGTGCCCACGAACAGGACGAGGCTGCCGGAGGATGCCACCTGCTTGAGGTATTTCTTGGCCCGCAGAAGGCCTCGGATCGTCTCACGGACGTCGATGATGTGGATCAGGTTGCGCCGCCCGTGGATGTAGGGCTTCATCTTCGGGTTCCACCGGCTGGCACGATGGCCAAAGTGGACGCCCGCCTCGATCAACTCTTGGGCCAGGACGTTCGACACGCGCTCTCTCGCAGGGATGGGGAATGGGGACCTTGAAGCAACGCAAACTATCGGCTTTTTCAGCCCCGTGTCAACGCACACCCCGCATCCCCGGCCCAAGCCGCAAAGCCGGCCGCGAACCACATGGCAGAAACGGAGAAAACCGGCTTCCAGAGGCTTGAATCGCCCTCTCGAGCCACACTAGACTCCGGGGCTCACGTCGTTTCACCGCCCCCCGGCTCCCGTGGGCTTCGCATCATGCGTCATGTCCTCTCCGCAACCGTTCAGAACGTCCCCGGTGTGCTGGCGCACGTGTCGGGCATGCTCGCCTCGCGCGGCTACAACATCGACAGCCTCGCCGTGGGCGAGACGGAGGATCCCGGCTTTTCGCGGATGACGTTCGTCCTCCGCGGCGACGACCGGATGCTCGATCAGGTCCGCCGGCAGCTCGAGAAGATCGTCACCGTCGTCCGTGTCGACGACATCTCCTCCCGCAACTACGTGGAGCGGGATCTGACGCTGATCAAGGTGGCGGCCCCCGCCGGACCGACGCGATCGCAGGTCAAGGAACTGGCCGAGATCTTCCGCGGCCGGATCGTGGACGTCGCGTCGGACAGCGTGATCGTTGAGATCTCCGGCACCGAAAAGAAGGTGGAGGGCTTCATCGAGCTGATGCGGCCGCTGGGAATCCTCGAACTCGCCCGCACCGGTCGGATCGCGCTGGTCCGCGGCAGCCCGCCGACCCGCGAACTCACCGAAGCCGCCGACGGTGGACGCCCCGCCGACTCCGCCGACGCCCGCGAATCACTCGCCTGATGACAGACACGTCCGAATCGATGCCGATGCCGTAACACCGGAATCGGCACTGTGCCCGAAACGCAATTTCCCCACGGAGTTTCCTGTGCCCGCCACGATCTATTACGACGCTGACGCCGACCTCAAGGCCCTCGACGGAAAAACCATCGCCATCATCGGCTATGGCAGCCAGGGCCACGCCCAAGCCCAGAACCTCCGCGACAGTGGCCTCAAGGTCGTGGTGGCCCAACGTCCGGGCGGACCGAACTACGATCTCGCCAAGAGCCACGGCTTCGAGCCTCTCTCGGTGGAGGATGCGGTCAAGCAGGCCGACGTCGTGAACATCCTCCTGCCGGATGAATTGCAGGCCGATGTCTACCGCACGTCCATCAAGCCCAACCTGAAGAAGGGCGCGATCCTGATGGCGAGCCACGGCTTCAACTTCCACTTCGGACAGGTCGAGCCGCCCGCGGGCCACGACATCCTGCTGGTGGCGCCGAAGGGCCCCGGCCACCTCGTCCGCAGCGAGTACGTGAAGGGGGGCGGCGTGCCCTGCCTCATCGCGCTTGGGCCCAAGGCGAGCGACCATACCAAGAAGATCGGCTTGGCCTACGCGAAGGGCATCGGCGGCACCCGCGGCGGCGTCATCGAGACGACGATCGCCGAGGAGACGGAGACCGACCTCTTCGGCGAGCAGGCCGTTCTCTGCGGCGGTGTTTCGGAACTGATCAAGGCGGGGTTCGACACGCTCGTCGATGCGGGCTACCAGCCGGAGATGGCCTACTTCGAGTGTCTCCACGAGATGAAACTGATCGTCGACCTCCTGTACCAAGGCGGCCTGGAGTACATGCGGTACAGCGTTTCGAACACGGCCGAGTATGGCGACTACACCCGCGGCAAGCGGATCATCACCGAGGAGACCCGCGCGGAGATGAAGAAGATCCTCGAAGAGATCCGCTCGGGCCAATTCGCCCGCGACTGGATCCTCGAGAACCGTGCCGGAGCCGCGATGTTCAAGGCAACCCGCCGTCGCGAGCGAGAGCACAGGCTCACGGAGACTGGCCGCCGGCTCCGCAAGATGATGAAGTGGATCGAGTCGAAGGAGTTTTAGCCGCACGCCCGCCTTCCCGGCGGGCGGTCCAGGATCGGACGAGGACGTGCATGACACCGGAAGAGTACCAGTCGCGGGCGTTGTATGAGCAACTCCAGCCGGGCGACCGGGTCGAGGCGATCCACGGCGTGACGGTTGGCTCGAGCGCCACCTGGAGTACGACGACCGTCGGTCGCGTGCTCCGCCGCGAGCGTCGCCGTCACGGCCTCCACTTCCGTCGCAATCCCGACGACAAGGTCTACAGCGACGTCCTGATCCTGGCCCGCGACGATGGCGAACTGACCACCGTCACGATCGATGAATACACACGGCTGAGGAAACTGTAGGATTCGAGCCACGCCCGGAGGTCCGGGCAAGCACCCGCGGGCGAAGACCCGCCACGCAAGCCGCGGCCACGATGGCGAGGCTTGCGCGAACCTTTCGCAGGCTTTCGTGACGGCCATGGAGCCCATTCTGATCGCCGGAACGTGGCGAGCGGCAAGGGCCATCGACTCGTTCCGGGCGATCGATCCGACGACGGGTATTGCCCGAGAATCCGTCTGGCCGGTGAGTGACTGGGCCGATGCCGATGCCGCGCTCGACGCGGCCATGCAGGCCGCCCACCAACTGCGGCGAATTCCCGACGCCCGGCGGGCGATCTTCCTCGAGGCCTACGCCTCGCGGCTCGAGGCCCGCGCGACCGATCTCGTCGCGACCGCGCATGCCGAGACCGGGCTCCCCGTGAAGCCCAGGCTCGCCGATGCCGAGATGCCGCGGATGCTCGACCAGCTCCGGCAAGCCGCGCAGGCGGCCCGCGAGGGAACCTGGCGGATGGCGATGATCGACACCCGCAGAAACATCCGCTCGGCGGCGTTCGGCCTCGGGCCGGTCGTGATCTTTCCGCCGGCAAATTTTCCGTTCGCCTACGGATGCCTCACCGGTGGCGACTTCGCCTCCGCCATCGCGGCCGGCAACCCTGTGATCGCCAAGGCGCATCCTGGTCATCCGGGCGTGTCGCGGATCGCCGCCGCGGAGGCCGTTGCCGCCGTGTCGGAGCACGGTCTGCCGGCAGCCACCGTTCAGTTGCTTCATGGACTGTCGCCCGGCGATGGCGAGCGGATCGTCGCCGATCCTCGCGTGGGCGCGACCGGCTTCACCGGCGGCCAGCAGGCCGGAATGAAACTGTTCGCGGCGGCAGCCGCCGCGGGCCGTGTCATGTGGGTGGAGATGGGAAGCGTGAATCCCGTCGTGCTCCTGCCAGGGGCCCTGGCCGATCGCGGCAGCCAGATCGCCGAGGAACTCACGGCCAGCGTGACCGGCTCGTCGGGGCAGGTCTGCATCAAGCCCGGCATCGTGTTCCTGGTCGATGATCATGCGGGATCGGCATTCGTGAAGACGGTCGCCGACCGCTTTCACGGGATCGGTGCCCAAGTGCTTCTCGGCCCGTCGGGCCGCGATCGTCTGGTTCGATCGATCGCGGCGCTTCGCGATGCGGGCGCGACGGCGATCGTCGATGATGGCGTCGCTCTTGAAGGGGCGCCCGGCCCTTGCACCCATCGGCCGACGCTCGTGGACGTCGGCGGGAGGGCCTTTCTGGCCGATCCCGAAGCCTTCCTCGTCGAGGCCTTCGGCAATGCCACCCTGCTTGTGCGTTGCGAATCGCTCGAGGAACTTTCCCGGGCGGTCGCCGGCGTGCATGGGTCGCTCGCCGCGAGCATCTATGCGTCGCACGACGGCCGAGACGAGCCCGCCTTCACCGCAATCGCGGCCGTGCTCGTGGACAAGGCCGGACGCGTGGTGGAAAACCGGATGACCACCGGCATGGCCGTCACGCCGCCCATGCAGCATGGCGGCCCGTGGCCGTCGGCGGCGCCCCCCTTCTATTCCGCGGTGGGGATGCCCTTCTCGATCCTTCGCTACGCCCGGCGGATCTGCTTCGACGGCTGGTCGCAGCCGCACCTCCCGGAGATCCTCCGCGATGCCGAGCCTCCGGGCCGCCCGTGGCGGTTCATCGACGGCGCATGGATTCGCGGGGACTGCGGGTAAGGCCTTGTCGTGATCGTCCGCTCAGGCCACGCGGGCGATGACGCACTTGAGATACTCGCCGTCGAGGCAGCTGGCGCTCACCGGGTGATCGGCCGCGGCGCCCCGCACCTCGAGCAGCTGGATCGATCGGCCACTCCGCTGGGCGACGCCGGAGAGCATCATCAGGAAATCATCCCGGGACACGGCTCCCGAGCAGCTGTTGGTGACGAGCATGCCACCGGGTTCGAGCAGGTCGATCGCAAGCCGATTGATGCGGTGATAGGCCCGCATCGCCTCCTCGAACGACGCGCGGCTGCGGGCGAACTTCGGCGGGTCCAGGATCACCATCCCGAAGCGCTCCCCTGCCCCCCTCAGCCCATCGAGCATGTCGAACGCGTCGGCCGTTTCGACGGTGATGTTCGCGGCTCCGTTCAGGTCGGCGTTCGCTTTCGCCAAGGCCGTCGCCTTGGCGCTGGAATCGACCGCCAGCACGCTCGCCGCCCCCCCCTGCACCGCGCAGGCGAGCGAAAAACCGCCTGAGTAGCAGAACATGTCGAGCACCCGCCGGCCGCGTGCGTAGGCCGCCGCAGCCTGACGGTTGTCCCGTTGGTCGAGGTAAAAACCCGTCTTCTGCCCCTCGGCCAGGTCGATGCCGAACGACAGACCGCGCTCCTTCACGAAGATGGGGCCCTCCGGAGCCGTGCCGCGGACCAGACGGTCCGGAAGGTGCAGGCCCTCGAGTTTCGAAAGACCTCGCTCGGCGCCCCGCAGCAGGATGCCCTTCGGGGCGACGATCGCCTCGAGGGCGTCGCAGATCACGTCGAGCCGTCTGGCCATCGCGAGGGCCGTGATCTGCACCGAGAGCCATTCGCCATAGCGATCGACGATCAGACCGGAAAGGTCGTCCCCTTCGCTGTTGATCAGCCGGCATGCGCCGGCGCGGTCGTTGAGCCCGAGCGACCGTCGCACGGCCGCCGCCGATTCGATCCGCGACCGCCACAGGGCGTCGTCGAGCTTCGTCGCGGCATCGAAGCCGTAGAGCCGGACACGAATCGTGCTGGCCGAGTTCCAGAGGCCCCGGGCCACGAAGAGTCCGTCGTGGGTGGCGAGATCGACCACGTCGCCATCGGCCGGTTGACCCTCGACGCGCAGCACGGCGGAATCGAGCACCCACGGATGGCGGCCGAAGAAGGGCCTCGCCCGCTTCGGCTTGAGCACGACTGTCGCGACGGCCATTCCCTCAGGCATGGATGGCTTGTTTCGCGGCGCCGGGAAGCACGTGCGGGGTCGGAAGGGCGTCGCTGCCCGGATCCGCCTGAACTTTCCTGCGATCCTGCCGCATCGCCTTCTTCCGCTCGATGCGGAGAATGCTCCAGCTGAAGACGGCACCCAACGGCCCAGACAGCAACGCCGGCATGAAGACGAGGTTGCCCACCAGTGCGATCGTGAGCATCGAAAGCATCATGTAGCCGAATCGCTGCGTCGGCCCAAACGGCGAAAGCGAAAACACCGCCAAGCCGATGCCGATCACGCCCCAGCTCTGGTACATGGCCCGGGCGCAGCCCTTGTAGGCGAGCATGGTCGCCTGCTTTCGATCGAGGCCGTCTGCGATGCCGCGTCGGAACCAGAGCATGAAGTGGACGACGTCGTCGACCGTGACCCCCAGCGCCACGCTCGGCGCCATCACCGTGCCGATGTCGATCAGCATCGAGCCGATGCCATAGGTCTTGAGCAGGGCATTGCCCCAGCCCATGCCACCGAAGACCATCACCGCCGGGAATGCCGCCGGCAGGAGCAGCACGAGGCCGGCCGATGCGGCCCGGCAGAGCAGGATCATCACGACCACGATGATCGCGAAGTCCCAGATGAATCCGATCTTGAGGCCGTCGAGCAGCGAGTGCTGCGCCTTGTAGACGAGCGGAACGAGCCCTGTGTAATCGACCGCGACACCGTCGATGCCTCCGTTCTTCAACCGCTCGAGGATCGGATCGATTCTCGACTGGAGGTCGGCCTTGAAGAGGGCGTAATCGACCTCCTTGGTGGCACTCACGCGGGCACTGATCCTCCAGAGCTCTTGGTCGATCGGCTCGCCATCTGGCAGCTGCGTGGCCACACGGCGGTAATCGCCGGCCAGGAACTCGTGCCGATGGGCCAGGAGCCGCTTGTTGAGCACGCTGCGTCGCGTGCGGGCACCGAGGCCGAAGGCCCGCGCCGCCGCCCCACCCATGCCGTCGCCACCACCCCCGACGTCGAGGCTGCGACCGAAGGTCACCGTCGAGAGCGAACTCCCAACCTCCTCGAGACTGCCGATCTCTTTCTGAATCTCACCCACGAGCTCCATCCGCTCGAGGAACGTCAGCGGGCATGCCTGCTGATCGATGCGGACCAGAATCTCCATCGGCACCAAGGGGCCGAGATTGTCTTCGAGCCACTTGTAGTCGAGGCGAATCCGGGCCTGGGGCGAAAAGAGCCGCATGAGCTGGACGCTGCTCTCGACACGGGTCATGCCGTAGCCGACGCCGGCCATCACCAGGAGGCAGGCCGTGGCCACCAGGCCGTTGTGCCGCGTGATCCACTGCCCCACCCGCCACCACGGGCTCGAGTCGATCGGCTTCCAGCCCCCGCCATCCTCGTTCTCGGCGAGCCTGCCGAGATTCAGCCGCGGCGGGAACAATTCCAACGCCGCCGGCATGAACGTGATCAGGATCAAAAAACTGACGCAGACACCGGCCGCAGAGAAGATGCCGAACATCCTGATCGGCACCAGTTCGCTCACGGCGAGCGTCGCAAGACCGACGGCGGTCGTGCCGGTGGCAAGCGACAGCGGGAGCAAGGCGTGGTGGACGGCCCGACCAGCCGCCCCATCCCGCACGCCCGTTTCAGCCAGCTGGTCGCGGTAATAGTTGGCCAGGTGGATGGCACCGCTGGTGGTGGCGACATAGACCAGCGACGGCATCGTGAGGAGGATCGCATCGACCGGATAGCCCGAATACCAGACGATGGCCAGGCTGGCGAACATGCTGTAGACGCCCGACGCCAGCACGAGTCCGACGAGCGCCTTGCTCTTGAGGCTCCACCAACTGACGAAGAAGCCGACCACCAGCGACAGTCCGAAGAGGATCGTCACGCTCGTCTGGCCCGCCCGGTCGATCGACACGTTGTCGACTGGGGGGCCACCCATGTGGAGGCCCTTGTCGGGGATTCCACATTCCTCGACCGCCACCTGCCGAATCACGTCGATCGTGCCGTGGAGATTGGACCGGGCCGCGTCGGAGAGCGTGAGCACCAGGCAGGTCTGACGCTGGTCGAGGTTGTCAGGGGAGCCGTCGGCCGGTGGCGGGCCGATGATCGCACCGGTCAGACGACGGATCGCCTCGTCGCGTTCGAGGTTGAGTGGCTCGGAGGTCATCCGATCGACGGCCCGGGGGCCGGTCTGAGCCGTCTTGAAATAGATGGGCCGTTCGATCCGGGATGCCTCCTCCGGAGGGGGAAGCAACTTCCGGGCGAGCATCTCCAGCCGCGGATCGGCCATTGTGCAGCCCTCCCAACTGACGAGGATGAACTCCTCGCCCTGGAAGTTTCTGCGGAAAAAGCGATAGGTCTGCGTCTCTGGGTATTCGAGCGGCAGCCAGCCTTTGACGTCGTTTCGGTTGTTTCCCTTGGCCTTGATGGCCCCCACCACCACCAGGGGCAGCAGGAAAACCAGCACGGCCATGATCCAGACACTGAACCGCTGGTAGATGTTCGGTCCGTGGTTCGACATCATGCCGGGAAGCCGGGAGGAACGGGGAGCATCCTCAAGTCGCTCTCTTGAGACCCCCAACGGTACAGGTCATCCCCGGGGCAGTCCATATCGCCCAGCCCATGACCGGGAAATTTTTTCGTCCCAGAGCGTGATCTAAGTGGTTTCTGGCGAACAGTTTCCGTCGATGGCACAGTCTGCCTGACCGGCACTGTCGGCTCGCCTTCATGCCCGATCACGGCGACGGGGCGGCATCCGAGGCCTGGAATCCGCAGGATTTATGCGATCCATCACAGAATGGCCGGATCTTGGTCTGTCCGCACCGGCAGAGTGCCACCGCCCGTTTCTGGGCGGGGATCGGGAAGGGGTTCCCCAGATGATCGGTAACCCGCAGCTCGACCGGCCCTTCCCCGGCCGCATCAGGGAGTTCGACCACGAGGGGACCATCGACCCTGCAACGGATCGTTACGACACCGGCGGGCGTGCGGGGGCCGCTCGCCGAGGAACCGCCATCAGTTGGCTGCGACATCATCGGTTTTACTCCGTTTCCTTCGAAATGGGCTGTACGGGCGGGGCATCCGCCGACAATTCCAAAACCTCAAACCGCAAGGTGACACGGGTTGGAGGTGCCCCCTGATCGACGGCTGCGGGTGGCACCGCCCCGTCCGCTACCGTCTCCGTGGCAGGAATTTCGGTGCCGGGCCCAGGCAGCACGGCCACGAGGCCTGGCGATACCACCTCGAGCATCGCCGGCGAAGCGATGAGGCGATCGAGAAGGGCATCGACGTCGGCAGGACGCCCCGAGACGGCAAGGCTGTCGGTTGACGCAGCGCCGGGTTGATCGACCGGTCTTGCGCCGTCACTCTCGATCCGCAGGCCCCTGGCTGCCAGAAGCGACTCTAGGCGATCACGGCCCTGCGGGTCACGGATCCCCACCCGCACCGATCGCTGCTCCGGCGGCACGAGGGCGGTCGAGGCGATCCGGCGAGCCCTCGCTTTTTCCAGTGATGCCTCGTCGATTCGGTTTGCCTCCGCCCAGACTTCGGCGGCCAGCTTCACGTCGGCTGCCTGCTGCGGCAGGGCGACCGGCTGCGGCCTCGGACGGTTGACGAGCACCGTCACCACGACGCCAGCCACCAGCGCCAGAAGAAAGGCCGGCAGAACCCACCGCCGCTCCGCCTGGGCTGCGACAGGCTGGTGGGCCGCCTCCTCGGCATCATCACGGGCTTCGGCCCGTTCATCGGCAAGCCGCGCGGCCTCGAGCCGCCGCCACTCCGCGGTGACGGCTGGATCCTCGGAGGGAGGCGACGTGTTCGTGGGGTCCTTCATGGCATCTCACCGAGCGCATTCAGAGGAACACAAACTGCCTCTGCGTGCAATCCACCACCACAACGGCAAGGCCAGAACGAGCAAGGCCAGCGACACCAACTGCGAAATCGAGAACGGTGTCCCGAACGCCGGTGGCTCGTCGATCCGGATCGCCTCCAAGAGGATGCGCGAGATGGGGTGCAGCGTAAGCACAAGCGCGAACACCTCTCCCTGCCGGCGGGCCACCGGTGTGAAGGCGATCGCCAAGGCAGCCAGCAGTGCGGCGTCGATGGCGGCGTAGAGCTGGGCCGGATGCACCGGAAGGCTCCATGGCGCCGCCCCTCCGGCCGAAAGCGTCGGCAGGAGCCCACGCCGAACCTGGTCGGCCCAGGGCGGACTTTCCGGTGGAAAACGCACCGCCCATGGCAGGTCGCAGGGCCCGCCGTAGCAGCAGCCATTCAGGAAGCATCCGATGCGGCCGATCGCCAGCCCGACGAGCATGCCCGGTGCGATGCAATCGGCAAGTTTCAAGACGGGTAGCCCGCGTCGGACGGCGAACCACACTGCCGCCACCGCCGCGGCTGGAAGCGAGCCGAAGACCACCAGCCCTCCGGCGGGAATATTGAGGACGGCCAGCAGCGATTGCATCAGAGGCCGGCCGGCCGGAAAGAACTGGTCGTGATACTGGATCACGTAGAAGAGCCGGGCCCCGACGATGCCCGCGAGGAAAATCTCCATGCCCAGGGAGAGGATCGTGTCGGCATCGAACCCCATCGCCCTGCCACGCACGATCGAAAGATGGATGCCTGCGGCCGCGGCCACCAGCAGCATCATGCCATACCCTCGGATCGGGACGCCCTCACCATCGTCGAGGGCGGGGAGCACGAACACCACCATCCCGACGGCAAGGAGCAGCGGTCCGCCGAGCATGGAGAGGGCGGCCCGCCAGCCATGCCGCGCCGCCGTGGCCGCCAACCCCATCAGCCCCGCCACGACGACGACGGCCAGCAGCAGCCCGTATCCGAAGATCGGCAGACCCTCCGCGCCCCAGGGTATTCGAGACGGAATGTGGAAGAGCGTGGTCAGCATGAGTGGCCATCGCGTGGCGGGAGCAGCCGGTTGTCGATGAGGCGGGTCGTGCCGAGGCGACCGGCCACCAGGGCGACGGCGTCGCGCCCTGGATTCATCGCACCAAGCGATTCGGCATCGACGATCACGGCGTAGTCAACAGCCACACCCTGTCGCTCCATGGTCTCGCGCATCGCCCGTTCAACGTCCGCCGTCGGCACCGAGGAATGCCACAAGGAATCGGCCTTGTCGAGCGCCGCGGAGATCGCCACGGCCCGTGGCCGCTCATCGGACGTGAGGTAGGCGTTTCGCGAACTCATCGCCAGCCCGTCGGCTTCGCGAACCGTCGGGCAGACGACGACCTCGATCGGCAGGGCGAGGTCGCGGACCATCCGCATCACGACACGCGTCTGCTGCCAATCCTTGGCGCCAAAGTAGGCGGCATCGGCGGGCACAGCCAAGAACAGCTTCAGCACGACCGTGGACACTCCGGAGAAATGTCCCGGACGGATCGATCCCTCGAACGGCTCGGCCGGCCCCGCGACGACCACCCGCGTGGCATGTCCGGCGGGATAGATCGCCGCGGCATCGGGCGCGAACACCCACCGGACGCCATGTGGCTCGAGGAGCCGGCAGTCGGACTCGAGCATCCGCGGGTAGCGGTCGAAGTCCTCGCCCGGTCCGAACTGCGAGGGGTTCACGAAAATCGAAACGGCGACGTCGTCGCACGCTTCCGCGGCATGAGCCACCAGGCTGGCGTGTCCCGCATGCAGCGCGCCCATGGTGGGCACGAATCCGACGCGACGGCCAGCGGCGCGGGCTCGCAGCACCTCCTGCCGCATGAGCGCCGGATCGCGAATGATCTCGGGCATCGGTCACACCATCGCTTCCACGGCCGCCACCGCATCGGTCGCGGCACGGCCAGGGTCGGCGGCATCGATGACCACGACTGCCTTCGGCTTGAGTGGGGAGGAATAGCCCGGGTCGCGCAGGGCGGCAAGCAGGCGACTCTGCAGCCGCATCCGATGGGGATCGTGGTCAAGGACGGCCGGGGCGGCGACACGCACGAGGATGGCGTGCGGAACGGGCACGGTGGCGGCCCGGCGGGCGAAGTGCTCCTCGAACCGGGACCGCGAGTCGTCATCGAGCGATTCGGCGGCGGCCAGGCGAAGCATCTCGAGCCAGCAATCGGCGACGACACCGTGCGCGGATTCATCGCAATCGATCTCGGTCAACGTCGTCGCCCATGCATCGAGCGTCTCGCACCATTCCGCCGGTGCCGCTTCCCGATCGGGCAGAGGCCGCGGTGCGTTCACGAGGCAGCCCACGGTCGATTCGCCGACAGCTCGTGCCAGAAGCTCCCCGCCGCTCCCCGGCACGCCGACCACGGCGACGTGCGGCCGCGGTGCGCAAATGCTGTCGAGCATTTCGTGGAGCGTGCAGGCCGCCAGCGGGTGGCGGGCGTCGGCAGCGATCTCCACGCACGGCTCCAAGACGAATCGGCGGGTGGACATTCGGGGATGGGGAACGGTCAGATCGGCCGAGTCGAGCACGAGGTCGTCGTAGAGGAGCAGGTCGAGGTCGATCGTCCGCGGCCCCCACCGCTCGTCCCGCTCCCGATGGAGCGTGTTCTCAACGGCATTGAGCATCGAGAGCACGTCCCGCGGCGGCAGGTCGGTCTCCACAAGGCAGGCACCGTTGAGAAAGTCCCCCTGCCCCGACGGACCACCGACTGGCACCGTTTCGTGAAACCGACTCACACCAAGAACCGTGACGCCTGGCATGAACCGCATCAACTCGATCGCCCGATCGAGTTGTTCCCGACGGCGGCCCAGATTCGAGCCGCATCCAATAAGGCATCGTGCCATGGTGATTCCCGTACGGCCGAAGAGCCGACGAGAGATTCTACCGGCTCACGGGCCCCGGCAGGCAAGCCGCCCTGCCAAACCGGCCGATGCATCGATGCGACATCGAAGACGGGGGGGACATCCAGGCCACGACCAAGGTCGCCGACTGTCGATCCCTCAAGTCGTCGCCCCCCAATAGACTTCGATTTGCTCGTGTACGGTCAACGCTCCCTTGCGCCACACATCGTCGATCCGCGTGGATGCTGGAACCGAAGTCCACGACTTCACCACCCGCACCACGGCCGCCGTGATCCGACGACGTGGCGTCATTCTGTGGCCGCCGCGCATGTTGTCAAGCATCCGCGCGGTGCGGCGCGCTCAGACCCACCGAGGCAACGACTCTCACCCGGTAAATCCGCACGACATCGCGCAAAAAAATTTTTTTGCAAGCACTGCAAGCATGAAGCGGAGCGAGTCGTCATGATGGGACGGCGTTGCGAAGCGCATTCCCGAAGAGGCGAAAAGACCTTGAAATCATGGGCGTGACAGCAGCCCTCCTCCGGGACGGGCCAATGCGTCCGAACGAACCTCGCCGACACTCATGGACGAAAATTTTTCCGAGCTTGAAGCTGACGACGTTTTTTCAGCCGATTCATCGCGAGGGCTTGACGGCGACGCTTTGTCCGATGCGCCGGCGTCGGCAGACGGCCCGAATGTCTCGCCTGAGAGCGGTTCCAGCGATTCCTACTGGGAGATTTCCCGGACACCCCTCACAAGCCTCGTTTTTTCGATGCCCCTCGTTTTGGCCTACGAGGGCGGCGTGCTTCTAGTCGGCCGCGGAAGGGCAGGGAAGGGGGCCGACGTCTGGCTGCGCCAAATGCTCGATCTGCTCGGGTTTGGCTCGTATTTCCTGCTGCCGCTCCTGACGGCGCTCGGCCTGGTGGCCTGGCACCACATGGCCCACGACCGCTGGCGATTCAGCCCGACCGTGCTGCTGGCCATGGCGGCCGAATGCCTGCTCTGGGCGTTCCTGCTGATCGGCATCGCCCGGCTTCAGGAGCGGCTCTGGCCCCTCGCCATCGCGGCCACAGGCGGCATCCTGCCGCTTGCGGCGGCGGAAGGGCCACTCATGGGCCTCTTGGCCCAATTCGTGGGATACTGCGGGGCGGGCCTGTATGAGGAGGTCTTGTTTCGGTTGCTGATGCTGCCGGCGGTGATCTGGCTTCTCAAAAAATGGGGCCTGGCCCCGGCGGTCGCCTGTGGGTGGAGCGTCGTTTTCACGAGCGTGCTCTTCAGCGCCGCCCATTATGTCGGCCCGCTCGGCGACGCATTCACGCCCTATAGCTTCACCTTCCGCGCGGTGGCTGGAGCGTTTTTTTCCCTGGTCTTTCTTCTCCGCGGCTTCGGCATCGCGGCCGGAACCCACGCCGCCTACGACGTCCTCGTCGGGGCCTTGTGAAACGGCCGTCCGTCCATTCGTCTTGGAGGAACCCGGCGGCGAATTTTATACTGCGACCTTCGTGCACCGCATGCAGATTCAGGAGTTCGACGGCGTGCTCTCGGTTCGCCCCAAAGTCACCGACCTGGTTTTCCAGCTCTACGGGCGGGCGCTGCACCCGGAACTCTTCGAAACCCATGCCACACGAACGGTCCAGCGCGGCGGCTATTCGGCGCTGATCTCGATCACGACCACGGGCCACCTCGTCGCCTGGCGCAGCGGCGGCCTCACGCTCAGCGAGATTGCCACCGCGACCAGCCAGCCCCTGCCCCAGAAGCGACGGCTCATCTCTCACCGTCTGGCGGGTGAGCGAAACGACCGAATGGAGTGCCGCGGCGGCATCTCCTACCAGACCTGCTTTCATCTGGAATCGGTTTCGGCCGACGTCTTCTGGGCATTCCAGCAGGAATTGGTCGTCGAAGGCTCGCGGCACGGCCTGCTTCACCGCTTCGAGGCAGGCGGCCGCATGGCCCTCGGGGCCGTGAGCCTGATCACGATCGAGACTCGGGCCACGGGCCTGCTCGTGCAGGCGTTCCACACCTATCCCGACGACCTCTCGATCGTGAAGTCGCAGTCGTTGTTCGAATGCCCCTGACACGCTCCCACCGCATAGGACGCCGCCACCGATGCCATCCTCGCAGCCCTCCCACTCCCGCCGAAGCCGCGTGCTGATCGCGGACGACAACGAGCCTAACCGGGAACTCTTGGAGGCCTATCTTGCGGGGATCGACTGCGAGATCGCCACGGCGATCGATGGCGCCGACACACTGGAGAAGGTGACGTCGTTCCGCCCTGACGTCATCCTGCTCGATGTCATGATGCCGAAGCTTTCGGGCTTCGAGGTCTGCCAGCGACTCAAGAGCGATCCGGCCACGAGCCCGATCATGGTCTTGATGGTGACCGCGCTTGGCGAACTGGGCGACATCGAACGGGCCGTCGAGTCGGGCACGGACGACTTCCTCTCCAAGCCAGTCAATCGGGTCGAACTGGTGAAACGGGTCGAGAACATGATGAAGCTGCGGAACGTCACCGACGAACTCGAACGGCTGCGCAGCTACATCAGCACGATGGACGACGATCAGCCGCCGAGATGACCGGCGGCTGGGGATCCCGGCGGCCTGCGGGCGTCACCGGCGGAGGCCGACGTGGTCGAGGACTCGCACGGTCGCTGGTGACGTGTTGAGCACGTAGAAATGGACGCCCGGCACTCCCCTGGCGACCAAATCTTCCACCTGCCGGGCCGCGAACTCGACGCCCGCCTCGAATTGGGCCGTTTCGTCTTCCCCCGCCGCATCGAAGGCCCGCGTGAATGACTCCGGCAGCCGGGCCTTGCAGAGGCTCGCGATGCGTCGGATCTGGGCGTAGTTGGTGACGGGCATCACACCCGGGACGATCGGTGCCGTGATGCCCCGTGCCTCGCAGCGGTCACGGAAACGGAAAAAGTCGGTGTTGTCGTAAAAAAGCTGCGTGACCACGACGTCGCCCCCGGCATCACACTTTCGCTTGAGGTTCTCCAGATCGGCGTCGGGGCTGGCCGCCTCCTGGTGCGTTTCCGGGTAGCCGGCCACGAGAATGCCGAACTCTGGGAATTCGCCCCGGATCAATGCCACCAGTTCGGCCGCGTATCGAAGGCCACCCGCCGTCGGCGAGAACGACGATTCCCCCTTCGGCGGATCGCCACGGAGGGCCACGATCGCCGACACGCCGATATCGGCGGCGCGACGCAGGTAGTCCCGCAGTTCCTCGACGGAACTTCCGACGCAGGTGAGGTGGCTGGCCACGGCGACGGGATGACGCGAGCGAACTCCTTCGAGCACCTCGAGCGTCGTGCCACGGGTCGATCCGCCGGCCCCGTAGGTGCATGTGATCAGCGCCGGCTCGAAGGCGACGAGCTCATCGACCGTCCGCCACATCATCGCCGCTGATTCGGGCGTCTTGGGGGGGAACAGTTCGAAGGAGAGTCCGAACCGTTTGTGGGCGTAGGCTTCTTGGATTGACATGGCCGTATTCTACCGGAGCCTCGCCGGTCCACTACCGCGCGCGGGCAAGATCCTCGAGAAGACGGCGATCGGCCGGAAGCATCGCCAGCCCGCGCCGGGCCATCATCCGCTCGAGCATCGTGGCCGCCTGTTCGGCCGTGGTCGAACTGCCTTCCGGGCCGCCGATGAGCTGGTTGTGAAATGCCGGCACCACGTCTGGCACGATACCGCCAACCGTCGCTGCGACACCAATCCTGGCACCGCACGGGATCGACGTATGGATCGACGACTTGGCCAGATCACCGAGCAGCGCCCCCAAGAATTGGCGACCGGTGTCGATCGTGCCGTCCGGGTCGTGAAGCCGTATCGATCCGTAACTCGCTTTCAAGTTGCTCGTGATCGTGCCGGCGGCAAGATTCACCCAGCTGCCGACATGGCTGTGGCCGAGGAAGCCCTCGTGGGCCTTGTTGGAAAACGGCTCCATGACGGTCGCCGTGATCTCGCCACCGGCCCTGCACGAGGCACCGATCACGGTGGCCTCACGGATCCAGGCATGCGGATTGACCCTGGCGTCGCAGCCGATGAAGGCCGGCCCGTCGAGGCAGACGAACGGGCCGATCTCGGCGCCGACATCGACGACGACAGGCCCGTGCCGCACGACGACGGTGTCGGCGATCTTCGCACCCTCGGCGGCAAAGAGCCCCGGACGGACCTCCCGAAACCGGCCACTGTCGATGAGCATGGCCAGCACGCCGCCGATCGCCCACTCGTGCGCGACGACCGGATCGTGGGGCCCGCGGAGCAGTTCGAGCGAGCAGTCGAGCCTGTCGAGCCCGAGCGATTCGATCATCGACGTCGATCCGGTCTCGACGAGATGCCGAAGCGCCGCATCGTCGGGGCCTGTTCCATCGGCCGTGCGGTGGAGCAGGGCGGCGGCGATGGCCTCGCCATCCAGAACGATCCCTCGATGCCCGGCCTCCACGAGGCTGCGCAGGGCGATGACCGTCGCCCGGCTCGGGACGACGCGAGCATTGACGACGACCGTGATCGCCCCGTGCCGCGACACGAGCGGCTCCTCGGAGGGGCCAGGGACGAGCACCCCCCACAAGGTCACGCGGCTATCGGCGATAGCCTCGAGGTGCCTGGCGAGGTGCGGCCGCACGACCCGCCGCACACTGCCGATATGGGCAAGTGCCTCGCAGAGGGTTTGACCGCCGACGGTCAGATCACAGGCCGGGCGGGCCGCGGCGAGCACGCCGAGCCGTTCGACGCCGGTATCTTCGAAGACGATCACCTGCATGGGGCGAATTCCGCGGGTGGAGCCGGGGGGAACCCTACCACGCGGCACGTCCCGTGCGGAGGCCAGTCCAGAGGCCCGTGCTGGCAAAAGACCCTTCGGCCGCGTAGGCTCCCCGGGAGTAGATGCTGTTCAAAGGCCGGAGTGGCGGAATGGCAGACGCGGCGGACTCAAAATCCGTTGCCCGCAAGGGCGTGTGGGTTCAAGTCCCTCCTCCGGCATTGCTTCTAGTAGCGGAAAAAGACAGGTTGCGGTCGGGGCGGCGGGGCGAGGTTCTTGGTTCGGCTTCGTCGCTGTTAGGAGATTTGTTAGGAGAAAGCCAGAAATTCCCGCGACGGTCCAATCCGTCGCCTTCAGAGGCTGGGTTCCACAAGAGAGCGAGGAACCCCAAGCGGGCAGCACGGCGGCTTGCCCCCGGCGGCAAACGCAAGCCACGGCACCGCGTCAGAGGGCTTGGGCCGCTCCCTGCTCGTCGATCCCGAAGTCGGCGGCAAACTCACCAGAGGACACGCCCATAGCCCGCTTGTCCTCGGTCCAGAGCATTGCCGCTGTGCGCTCGGCATTTCGACCGACATAGAACTTCATCGTTGTTTCAATCGACTCATGCCGCATCAGCACCATGAGTTGGGCTGGCATGAGTTTGGTTGCCCAGTACTCGCCGAAGGCTCGGCGCAGATCATGCGCAGACGCTGTCTTGCCCTCATCGACACGGACGTTCGCAGCAGCCCCGATCTTGGTAACGATCTTCGATACTCGGTCAGGAGATAGCCTGCCCGGCTTCCCGTCGAAGCGGGGCAATTTAAATACCGGGC
>JBJTDB010000194.1:0-1522 GCA_046092145.1 Planctomycetia bacterium
GGACCGTGAGCTGGCTACACCAAATGAGAAGGCTCCGACTGCGTGCCGAGAGGCGTGCCGACATCCACGAGGCTTTCATGGCTTTGGGCTGCATTGTCGTGACCAGCTACTTCTTGTGATCCCCATTTCGTTAGAAGCTCTAAGGGAAACACGCCCGGCGGCCAGAGGAGCCGACGGGGAGACAGGAAAGCCGTCTACGGAGACAGTCTGGGGTGGTGAGACGGTTCTGCCGAAAGTGAGCGCGAGCCGCTGTGGCTGGTACGGTAAGATCAGATCATCGCCGCTCTCACATGCGGCCACTCCACCATCGCGACCCGATAGCCATGCGATCTCGAATTTATGTCGATACGTCAGTATTTGGCGGCTGCGAGGATGCGGAGTTCCTCGACCATTCCCGAAGTCTCGTGAGCGCCATGGCCAAGGGTGAATACGCGATGGTGATCTCCGAGGTGACGCTGTTTGAGCTGGAAAAAGCTCCGGTGCCGGTTCGCTTGCACGTGGAGCGGATTCCGGAGTCGCTCATTGAGGTGTTGTCGCTCGATGCCGAAGCCGAAGCGCTTGCAGCCGAATACATCCGCGACGGTGCCGTGGGAAAGAACCAACGGGCCGATGCCCTCCATATAGCGATTGCGACGGTGGCTCGGGTTGACGTGCTCGTGAGCTGGAACTTCAAGCACATTGTCAACCTGCGGCGCATTCACGCCTTCAACGCGGTAAACTTGAAGCAAGGGTATCCGGTCCTCGAAATTCGAAATCCTCGGGAGGTGATCGGTGATGAGTGAGATCAAGAAGCAGCAGGAGACGGCGGTCGAGCAGATGCGCCGGGTTCGTGACCAGCTGAACCGCGAGATCGAAGCAGCGAGCGGGCCAGACTTGCTTGATCGCGTTCACGGTCATCGGTACGCAAGCCCGCTCCTGCAGCGATTGGCTTCGAAGGCCGCGAGTAAGGCCGAGGTGTCTGGGGCTGTACCGGGTAGTCGCTGATTGCTGGCGGTCTCCACGATCTCCCTCCCTCGTCGGACCCATGGACACGATTCCAAGCCTGGAATTATGACCGAGCCACCGCCATTGGCTCCCCGAACGGCCCGCGAGAACGGGTAAAACCCCGAAGCCCCGTTGTCTCCGAGGCGACACCCTCGACGCGAGGTCGCCCCCGCTTCCCCACGCGCCGCCGAAAGGTTCAGGGGGTGGACCGTTCGTTCTCGTCGTCGATGGCCGAAAGCCTCTGCACGCCGAAATGTTCCCGGATCCTCTCGAGGTCCCCGGATGTAAAGCACCGACGGCCGTTGAGCTGAACCGGTTACTTGATGCGTCCCTTTTTGAGAGCTTCTAACGAAATGATTTAGGAAGACGCCAGCCGATTTTCTACTGTCACGCCTGTACAAGGAGGTGCAGTCATGGCAAAGCCGCTGATCAGTGACGAGTTATGGGAAATCATCGAACCGATCACCGCCCGCCGGAACACCGAGCACGGCAGCGGGCTGGGCACTACACGTTGAGTCGTCGAACGGACCGTGAGCTG
>JBJTDB010000195.1:0-4279 GCA_046092145.1 Planctomycetia bacterium
ATCCCGTGCAGTGGTCGGTCAAAAACGCCTCGTCGACGATCGGATCCTCGACCCGCGGCTGCTCGCGATCGAGTTCGCGGAGCCGCTTCATGAGTCCGTAGACCAGCGCGAGGTCGCCGCCCACGTGGGGCTGCAAGTGCAGGCTCGCGATCTCGGAACCGAAGACGAGGGCCCACGGGTAGCTCGGCACCGAGAAATTGACGGTGCCGGTCTCGATGATCGGGTTGATCGAGATCACGCGGCCGCCGCGGCGGCGCACCATCATGAGCGTGCGCATGAGCCGGGGATGGTTGCTCGCCGGATTGCCGCCGATGAGCATGACGAAATCCGACTTTTCCATGTCGTCGAGGCTGATCGTGCCGGCCCCCGTGCCGATCACGCTGGCGAGGCCGACACCGCTGGCCTGGTGGCAGTAGTAGGAGCAGTTGTTGACATGGTTGGTGCCGTAGAGCCTGGCGAAAAGCTGCAGCAGGAACCCCGCCTCGTTGCTCGAGCGGCCGCTGAAATAGAAGAATGTCTCCGCGGGGGACGATCGCTTCAGCTTCGCGGCGATCCGCTCCATCGCCTCGGCCCATTCGATTGGCCGGTAGTGCTGCGATCCTTTTTCGAGGATCACCGGCTGCACCAGCCGGCCCGAGTGCTCCATCTCGCGGGGCGAGAACATCCGCATCTGCGGAATCGAGTAGGTCTCGAAGAAGGTCGGCTTCACCGCCCCCTGCATGTCGGCGACCATCGCCTGAAACGACTTCTTGCAGACCTCCGGGAAATGCCCCGCCTCGTTCACCATGCCGCCTGCCTGCCCCCCCATGCCGAGTGCACAGGTCTTGCAAGCATTCTTCGAACGCATCGCCTTCCAGAGGGCCCAGAGCCCCCCGGCTTCGCGGGCCTTTTTGAAGGTGTACCAGACGGCCCGCATGCCGCCGCCAGTCGTCACCCTGCCGAAAAAACGTCCCATGGTGGCTCTTTCCCGCGTTGCGCCGTCGATCGTTCCAAAAGTTGCCCGTGCAATCGTACCTGCGTTAGGATCGCGGTCGCAAGGAGAGCATGGCCGTCGCGTGGTGCGTCGGCCGCGATCAAGAGCCGCCGCCGGGCACGAGCCCACGCGGGGCGTGCGGCGTGGTGCAACTTCAGGAGTGTCTTTCAATGCGTGCAGCGAGTTTCGTGGTGGCGATGGCGATGGTGCTCGGCGTGGCCATGGTGGCTTCCGCCGAGGTAACCAGCGGCCCGCAGGTTGGGGAAGTGGTCGGACCGTTCACCGTGACGAAGGTCACCGGCAACCCCGACGACGGCGTCGAGGATGGCCGAACGCTCTGCTACCGGTGCAAGACGGGCCAGCGTCCCGTGGTGATGGTGTTCGCCCGCTCGGCCGACGAGAAGCTGGCCACGCTGCTCAAGAAGATCGACGAGGAAGTCGAGGAGCATCAATCGGACAAGCTCACGAGCTTCGTCAACATGATCGGCGCCGATGCCGAGGCCCTGAAGAAGGCATCCGCCGACTTCGTGGCAAAGCACGGCATCAAGCGGGTCGCCTTCGTCGTGCCCGAGGATGCCAAGAACGGTCCGCCGGACTTCAAGATTGCTCCCGAGGCCGACGTCACGGTCGTCTTCTACAAGGGGGGTAAAGTGATGGCCAATCATGCCTTTGCCAAGGGCGCTCTGAGCGACGACAAGATCGCCGCGGTGGTCGAGGCGTCCTGCAAGCTCGTGGAGTAACGCCCCACCGTTCGATCGGATCACCCACGCGGCGGCCCGGGGAGCGATCTCCGGGCCGCCCCTTTTCGGCAGCCGTTCATGAACGCCCTTTTCCGCCGCCTGTGGCACCTGATCATCACCCCCTACGAGCCCGATGGCTCGTTCGACGCGTTCATGCATCGGGCAGTCATGCAGGAGGATCCGCGAGCCAGGGTCACCGTCGCCGTGCTCTCGGCGGGCGAAAGCCGCCGGCTCTTCGGCGTCGATCTGGCCCGCCGTGGCATCCAGCCGGTGTTTCTTCGGATCGAGAACCGATCGCCCGACAGCCTTCGGCTCCAGATGGTGAACCTCGACCCGCGGTACTTCACGCCGCTCGAGGCGGCCGCGATCAACCACTTCTCGATCGGGAAGCGGCTGTCGGCCTTCGGGGCGATGGGCTGGCTCTTCCTGCCGGTTCTGGCAGTCGCGCCGCTCAAGGTGATCACCGCGCATCTGGCCAACCTTCGCATGGATGGCTTCTTCAAAGGCCGGGGCTTTCGGCTGGGCGCAATCGCCCCGAGCCGATCGGCCGAGGGCTTCGTCTTCACCACGCTCGACCTCGGCACGAAGGCCGTCCACGTGCGGCTGGCCACGGTCGCCGGCATCGCGCAGACGATCGCACGGATCGTGCCGTCTTCGACACATCCCGCCCCTCCAGCCGCCGAGCTGCCGGCACCGATCGACCTTTTTTTCACGGTGCCGGTGCCGGGCATCACCGCCGACTACCTCGGCCGCGACTTCGCCAGTCACCGATCGGCCGGAGGGGTGCAGCAGTGCACGATCACGGATCTGGTCAGTCGGCTCGAGGCGACGCCCGCGGCGACGACCGACGCCGGTGACTCCCGAGAGGGCGACCCGGTAAACCTCGTCGTGATCGGCGACTTCGAGACGCTCCTGAGCGGCTTTGCGGCTCGATGGGATGAAAGCGAGACGATCTCTCTGGCGACCTGCTGGAAGACGGTGAAGGCGTTTCTGCTCGGGTCGAACTACCGCTATTCACCCGTCAGCCCGCTCCATCTCTTTGGGCGGCCGCAAGACATCGCGCTGCAGCGGGCGCGGCGATCGATCAACGAACGGATCCACCTCCGGCTGTGGCTCACGCCGTTGGAGTTCGTCGATACGCCCGTATGGGTCGGCCAGGTGAGCCGCGACATCGGCGTGCGGTTTACGACACGTGCCTGGAACCTCACGACGCACCGGATCGATCCCGATGTTGACGAGTCGCGGGATTACGTGATCGAGGACCTCACCGAGGCCGGCCGAGTGACCGCTGCGGGCTATGTGGCGGGCGTCGGGGCCTGTTCTGCCGACGCTCCCCGGAGGAATCTCACCGGTGATCCCTACCACACCGACGGGAAGCGGGCGGTGATTCTGTTGTCTCCCACGCGGACAGCGTGAGCTTGTGGATATACTTGTGGTTCCATGGTCGCGCTCGATCGACTCGCCGACCACGCGGGCTTTCGAGGAGAGGTTGCATGCCCGATGACGTCGTGATCCAGAAACTGGCAAGCATCGATCGATGCCTGACATCGGTACGGCGATATGTCGCCGATGACCTTGACCGGCTCGAAGACTCGATGGTGCTCGATGCGGTCGTGTTGAATCTGCAGCGGGCGTGCGAGCTGGCGATCGATGCAGCGTGTCGCGACGTTTCGCGACGGGGGCTGGGGGTTCCCATCGACAGTGCCGATGCCTTTACGATCCTCGAGCGAGAGTCGGTCCTGTCACCGACAGTGGCAGAACGAATGCGGGGGATGGTTGGCTATCGCAACGTTGCCGTGCACGAAGACCACAGGCTTGATCCGGCGATCGTGCGCACGGTCGTCGAGCATCGGCTGGGTGACTTTGAGGCACTGTGTCGCGATCTCGTGGCCGCATCCTGACGGCCGAGTGGCGCGTCTCTCGATTCGGCCGCACGGTGCGGGTGCTGTCAAAACCTCATCCCTCTGGCCGGGGGAATTGAGCCTGCTGACGCCTCGCGCTTCTCGGGGTATAGTTTGGCCTGTAGGGCGGCGTAGCTCAGTTGGTTAGAGCACCGGCTTCATAAGCCGGGTGTCGCCGGTTCAAGTCCGGCCGCCGCTAGTGGATCGAAAACGCTGCCGAGAGCGTGACCTGCCCGCACGACCGATCACGCAGGCTGATCTGGCCACGGTCACCGAGCGGATACGGCGCCGCGTGATCCGGTGGTTCAGGCTCGCTCACCTGCTCGACGCTTCTGCCGCAGCCGACATGCTCGCCTGGGAGAACAGCGGGTTTTCCATCGATGCCAGTGTCCGGATCGAGCTCAATAGACCGCGACGGGCGGGCATACGGACGACGGGCGCGTTACGGGAGGCTGCTGCGACGCGAATCACGCGACCCAAAAACCCCGCTCCCATGATACGTCGCGGATTGCCTGGGCCAAGCTGATGGCGAGAGTCGGGGAGGAGTTTCCGCTTGAGTGCCCGAGCTGTGGCGGCGACATCCGGCTCAGAGGAGACGGCCGGCAGGAGCCGGCTCACTTCGAACCGGAGGTTCGCACGCGGGCGAAGGCCAGGATGGCTTCGCC
>JBJTDB010000196.1:0-9349 GCA_046092145.1 Planctomycetia bacterium
ACGGCACCGCGAGCATTTTCGCGGTGAGGCTCCGGATGAGGAGTGGCTTCCCGCTGTCGGTCGACGAGGATGGGTCGTTCTGACGAACGACAAGTCCATTCGCCGCAATCAGCTTGAGCGAGATGCTCTGATTGTCGCAGGAGTCAAAGCCTTCGTGATGACCACGGGCAACCTTTCGGGCGAAGAAGCGGCGACGGTCTGGGTGCGGCATCTCTCAAAGATTTGCAATCTATCGATTTGCAAACCCGCTCCGTTCATCGCCCATGTGACACGTAACTCGGTCAGGATCATGCGGCTTTCACGAGGACGGTAGGACGACAACAGTTTCTCGGCCGCCCGGACGCATGATCCGGGCGGCACAAGCGATTCGTGCTGGAATCTCATGCAGCATCGCCACTCCTGCCGCAAGGCACCCTGTTCCTAAACCCTCATATCCCCTGGTACAGGAAATCCAACCCGGTCAGTGGTGCGGCAGCACCTGGGCGTAGTGCTTCATGGCCACCGTCGGGCTGTGGCCCATCCAGCGGGCGATGGCGGCGATCCTTCCGGGGAACTGCTCCAGCCAGTCGCACTCACAACTGCTGCGGCAGTTCTGGAACGGCTTCTCACAGACCTCGAGGCCCGGGGGCGGTCAATGCCGCCACTGCCTTCCGGGCGATGTCCACCACGAGATCGACTAGATAATTCCAATACGGCTCCGTGTCGATGGTATCGCGCACGGCCGCGACGGGGAGAAAACGGCGCATCTCCTTCACGAACTCTCCGCGCATGCCGGGCTCTTCGCGGAGAAGCTTAAGCCGGGCGTCGAGCGAAGCGATGAATGCCGTTGCCTTCCGCCTATGATTGCGGATTTTCACGGGGATGAGGTGCGTTGGGAGTTCGATACCCTGCTGGGCCAGCCAGCCGATGTCCCAAAGATCGCGGTTCTTGATGCGATTCTCACGAAATGCAATCGCAATGAGTTTGTCAGCGAGGATTTCCTCGCGACTCTGCGCCTGGAGAATGAGGCCGGACGTACCGAGGTCGATGCCATAGAGATTCCGCAGCATCATCGGCCGTGGATCATGGCTGGGAATCGCACAGATATCGAGATTGATTCGCTGGGCCGGCAGATGCTTCTGGCCGGGGCGTGTCTCGATGACGAGCTTCCACGTGGAGACATTGCCTCCGGTTTTCACCGGCTCGCTCACCCTAACCGGCAGGCCGTAGCGGTCGTTCAGGCGTCCTGTGAGGAGTTTTCCGAGCTCAGCCAGATCACCCCGCCGAAAATTGTTGCCGCCGGTGAAATCGAGATCTTCGCTGAGCCGTGAGGAACCGTAGCAGGCCCGCAGGCAGGTTCCACCGATGAAGGTAAGTCCGGCGAGTAATCCGGCGCCGTTCATTTCGCGCAGGATGTCGTGATGCAGCAGTTCCTTTTCCACCACGGGCCGTAGCGGAGAGAGGTCTGCCCGAGCACGCAGTGCTGCATCCACGAGCTGGTCAAACAAGCTCACGGGCCACCTCCTTGTCAACGAGGTCCAGGCTACGACGCGTGGCCTTCATGTCGCGCAGGGCCTGCCGCACGGAGGCCCGCCAGAGGCGGCAGTCAGGGTCGTATGTCAGCTCACGACTCACGTCGTCGGGACGTTGGGCCGTGTGCACGAATTCGATGTGGCCGTAGTCTCCGCAGTCGACCACGTGGCTGCGGCCGGAGGTCATGATGCTGATCCAGTTCATCGGCACCTGCGAGATGACGCCCGCCTCGCTGAGCACGGTCTCGAGGCTGATGTAATTGAATTCCCCCGCCCGCAGACGCGCCGCCGCATGAAAGAGCAGATGGCCCGTCGGATAATCCGGCACGGGATAGAGGTAGATGCCCCTGCAGACACGCTTGAGCAGTCCGGCCTTCGTAGCTCGGGACAGCAGCCCCGCCACATGTCCGCAGTGCGGCACAGCCGCCGCCAAATCAGAGGCGGCAAAAACGCAATGCTCTCGATCCGCCAAGCGTTGGAGCGTTTGGGAGAGTTGCTTGAGCGGCTGCATGCAGCCAACTATACAAAAGATTGCGTAAACTGCAATCTTTTGTGCTGTTCGCCGCCGGCCTGCCGCGCCGACGCGGCCATGGTTTCTGTCGCTCGCGCACATGAAGCCAGGCATTCTGGTCTTGATGATGGCCGCCCCCAAGTCATAGGCCAACGTGCTGGTCGTGAGCGAGAACTGGCTGGCCAGGTCGTTCGCCTCGACAAACGGCAGGAGGTGCTGAAACCAACCCTGGCGGTTGCCTGCGCCGGCCGACTACCCAAACCCATATCCCAGCGGCCAACTGCCCGGCCATGTTTGATGGTGCTGGCCGGGAGGAAGACGCTCGCGCACATGCTCGTAGTTGGCAAGTGCCAGTGCAATCTGCTTGGTGTTGTTACTGCAACTGCTGCGGCGGGCCGCCTCGCGAACTGCCTGCACTGCCGGAAGCAGCAGGCCGATCAAAAACGCCGATGATCGCGATCACCACCAGCAGTTCGACCAAGGTAAAGGCTCCGCCTTGGCTCGGAACGGGCGAAACCGCTCGTTGTTCTGGATGTTCATGACAACGTTCTCCTCAAAGTGCGAAAATTGGCGGAAAAGTGATTCGAGATGCCCGGGATGGGTGCTGCAAATTGGGAACAATTCCTCCGCTAAAAAGTTTTTCGAACCCTCCCCAAATCCCACACAAAATTTTTTTCCAGCATGTTTAGCCCGTTATAGGCCCATATTTTGCCGCGGCAAAAAGTGTGGGGGGGCGACCCGTTTTGATCCCCCGGTTACCACCGGGGGCTTTTTTGGGAGAAACCGGCCTTCGCAAACTGCACAAGTCGAGGTTACTGGCGACATCCTGCGCGATGCTGTCGGACGGAGCGGCGAGCATCCTACAGCCGCTTGATGCGGATGTTGCGGAAGTGGACTTCGTCATGGTGGCCGGCGAAGCCGATGTGGCCCTGCGTGCGGGCGAGCCCGGGATGTGGCTTGCCGTCGGGCGTGGCCTGGCCGTCGCGAAAGGGCGCCGTGTCGGCGTCCACGATCGTCTTGCCGTTGACCAGGACCTTGATCCTCGAGCCCTGCACGGTCACCTCCTCGCTGTTCCACTGGCCGGCGGGCTTCAAACAGGTGCCTCGCTCGGCCGCGACCACGCCGTAGATCGAACCGTGGGCCTGCCAGGGCTGGATGTCTTTGTATTTCTCGTGGCCGTCGTCGAGGAGCTGGAGCTCGATGCCTGCGAAGGCGGCATTTCCCGTGGGCGGCATGCGGATCGCAAGGCCGTTGTTCGCTCCGGGCGTGAGTTTGAAGTCGAACCGCAGCACGAAGTCGCCGAATTCCTCGGTCGTGAGCAGGTTGCCGCCGACACCCGGCTTGCTATGGAGTTCGCCGTCCACCGCTGCGTAGCCCGCAGTGTCTCCCTGCCAGCCGGAGAGATCGTGGCCGTTGAAGAGCGGCATGAAGCCTGAGCGTGCGTCGGGGAGTTCGCGGATCCTGAGGCGACGAAACTCCACCGGCGCCCCTTCCGACTCGAGGCATAAGAAGCCAGTCGCTGGAAAACAGTCGGTCCCGCCCGACACCTCGCGGCCGTTCACCCACAGCCGTACCTCGCCGTCGATCGCCCGCACGTAGTAGTGGTTCCACTCGGGCGTGCCCCGCGACCGCCGCTCCATTGGGAAACTCCGCTTCCCATCGGGAGCGACCGGCGGAAACGGCGTCATGTGGGACGAGCCCACCGGGAAGACGTCGCCGTCGGTGCGGAACCAGTCGGCCTTCTTGCCGGTCTGCTTCTCGTATTGCTCGGTGTAGCCGTGGTCGAGCACCTGCACCTTGATGCCGCCCGGGGGGAGCCTGCCCGGAGGCAGATTCTCGAACACCCGCGGCGGGGCCCAGAGGAAGATGCCGGAGTTGCCCCCGGCGGTGAGATGCCGCCACTCGGCGGAGAGTTCGAAATTCGTGACCGGCTTTTTCGTGCGGATCACGCCGATCGGCGCTCCAGTGCAGCGGGCGGTGCCGTTTTTCCAGGCCCAGGTGTCGGCCGCGCAGTTCACGTTTTCGAAGTCGGCCTCGCCGAGATCGCGCCAGCCAGGGCCCGAGCCGTCGAGCGTGCCGAGTTCACGAATGAACACGTTGCGCACGTGCATCGGCGCACCGTGCGTCTGGATCTGGATCGGTCCGCGGTCGGGCAGAGCCGCCATGCCCTTCGTGAAGTAGTTGGGCAGCGGCTGATGATCGACGACGAGCTGGTCGTTGAGCACGACCGTCACACGGTCTCCCTGCATGCGGATCTTCATCGCGTTCCACTCGCCAATCGGCCGGTCGGCCTTCACGAGCGGGTCTTTTCCTTCGGAGCCGGCGGGGCTGTTCCACAGGCCGCCGGAGCCCTTCTGGCAGCCGTGCTTGAAGTCGCGCTCACAGCTCGGGTCCCAGATCTGCACCTGCGGGTTGCCGCGCAGGTAGATGCCGCTGTCGCCGCAGGGCTCCGGAAACATCCACTCGAGGTGGAGTTCGACATCGGCATAGTCGCGGTCGGTCGTGAGGAACACGCCGTGGCCGTCGCTCACGATCACGCCGTTGTCCACCTTCCAGTGAGACGCCATGTCGGCGTTCCATTCCGCCTGCCGCTTCGCCTGCTCTTCGGGCGTGCCCTCGGCATCTTTCGCGGGGTCGAAGTGCGGCCGGCCCCGCCAGCCGGCGAAGTCCTTGCCGTTGAAGAGCGGCGTGAAGCCCGCCGGTGGCTCCGCTCCAAAAAAGGTGCCAGCCACCACATTCAGGCACACGAGGGCAATTGCGAAAGGGAAGCGCCGTGCAATCAATGCATGTTCTCCAGATTTGGTGGCTGGCACCTTTTTAGAGTTTGACGGGCACACCGCCCTGCGCGGCGCTCTTGTCGGCGGCGAAGATCACGTCGAATGTCTTCTTGGCCTCGGGGAAGCTCGTGAGCGGCATGTCCTGCCCCTTGTCGAGGGCGTCGAAGAAGGCCTGGAACTGCGCCTGATAGGGATGATCGCTCACGTCGCCCGAGTCGAGCATCTTCATCGAGAGCTTGCTCCAGTGCCCCTTGTCGGCCTTGAGTTTCATCGAGTGGAACTTGTCGTCGAGCAGGCTGCCCTCGCTGCCCACGAGGTGCGTGTGGAAGTAGTAGGGCTGGAGGCAGTCGACGATCGCGGCCGTCTTGCCGATCGAGCCGTTCTTGAAGTGCACGAGCGTCACGCTCGATGTGTCGTATTCGTAGGGCTTGAAGATGCCGCTCGCCGACTTCGTGCTCACGCTGGTGACGCTCGTCACCGGATTATCCGGCGACCCGGGGTTGCCCATGAGCATCAGAAGCGCGTCGATCGCATGACAGCCGGCCGTGAGCAGGGCGCTGCCGCCATCCTTCTTGCCCGTGTTCCAGCGAAACTGGCCATACCAGGGGCCGATGCCGTGGTAGTAGTCCACCTCGCCGTAGTGCAGTTTCCCGAGCAGTCCCTCGTCGAGCAGGGCCTTCGTCACCTGAAACTGGTTCGAGAATCGGCACTCGAAGCAGACGCAACCCTTCACGCCCGCCTTCTCGGCGGCGGAGGCGATGTCGGCCACCTCCTCGGGCGAGTTGGCCATCGGCTTCTCGAGGATGATCTGTTTTTTTGCTTTGGCCGCAGCCACGGCCTGGTCGCGGTGCAGGCTCGGCAGACCCGTGATATCGACGACGTCGATCGCCGGGTCGGCCAGGAGGTCATCGACCCGTTGGTAGAGCTTGATCGGGCCGCCATGCTTCGCGGAGATCTCCGCGGCGTCGAGAGGCCGCGACGAGCAAACGGCCGTCACGCGGCCGCGGGTGGTCGCGTTGATGGCGGCGATGTGGGCCGTGGCGGCCCAGCCGTAGCCGATCACGCCGACGTTGTAAGGAGGGGTGTGTGCCAACGGTGGTTCCTCAGGTGAGCGTCGTCTTGCCGGTGGTTCTCCAGTGATCGGAGAACGTAAGGCTATCACGTTCCGGAATCGGCAGTATGCCACCGGTCGCCGAGGCCCGCGAGCGAGATCGTCATGCCGGCCCTGAGGGTCTCCCCTGTGTCGAGCAGCCTCCAGCCCCTCGCCGCAGGCATCGAGCCACCGGCCTGGAGCATGAGGTTCACCGAAAGGGCCGCCGGCTCGAGCGACCATGTCGCCGTGAGTGAGAAATCAGCAGGCCAGGCATCACGCACATCGGCCGCATCGCGCGACAGCCGAAACTCGAGCGACAGCCGATCGGTCGCGTGATCGGTCACCTGCCACGCGCGGTCGTGCACGAGGCCGTGGATCGGCATCGCGTATCCCGTCGCGAGCGGCACGCGATAGGAACGGCCACGAAACTCGAACGTCTCCGCCGGCAGCCGCCCCGCGAACGGACAGAGGATCGGAATGCCACCCAGAAACGAGAGCCTCGGATCGTCGCCGTAGCCCGGGGGCGCCCAGACGACCCGGCGCGGCACGCCCTCGCGCACGAGCGTGGCCGCCGCGCACGAGCCGCCCCAGCCCGGCAGGTTGTCGGCCGAGGCGGCCGAGTCGCCGCAGGTGAGCCTGATCGAGTGCATGAGAAGAAAGCGACGGCGCTCCGGTCGACGATCAGCGATTCGGCCACAGTGGCGGCGAGACCACCATCTCCGGCAGCGTCGATATCGCCGCCGTCACGGCCGCCGCGAGGGCGGGATCGAGCGGGCCGCGGCCGCCGGTGGATCTCGCGCGGCTGGCAGGCAGGCCGGTGCGGCTGCGATTCATTCTCGCCGATGCCGATCTATTTTCGTTTCGATTTCGGTAAACGGAGGGGCTCGTCCGCCGAGAAGCCCGTGGCGCGCTTCCGAGGGAATGCTGGTGGCCGCACGGTGATGGTGAGCGGATTTCCTTTGCTCGCGCAGCGGGCTCCTCGGCAAACGGCAGCGTCCCTCTGCTTATAAGCCCGTGGCGCGAGCCGAGGGAATACGCTCGCCATATACTACGGGGAGCATCCAATAGTTGACACTTGTCAGCTGGCAGCCGCCGCGTAGCGGACGTGGTCTTCCTGGAAGAAGTTGCGAACGATGTCGGGCTGCTTTTGACGGCGACGGAGATGAGCCCGGGTATTCGCCATCATCTGGGATTGGTCCCGAGGTCGTTGCCGCCGCATGGCCTGCTTTGTGTCCTGATTGAGCATCTCGTCGGGATTGAGCTCGGGGCTGTAGCCCGGCATGAAGCAGAGTTCGAGCTTTTCCCGGCGGATCCGTTTGGCCTCGATCCAGCGAGCCACCTTGGCAGCCTTGTGAGCAGGGTGGGAATCAATGATCAGGATGATCTTTCTGCCATTCGTTGACTTCAGGAGTCGACTCAGAAAGCGGATGAAGACGTCGGCGTTAAAGCGGCATGAAAACACCATGAACCAGAGGCGTCCCAGATTGCTGATGGCCGAGATCATGCTGCAGCCAAACCGGCGGCCTGTGGCCGGCACGATGGGCGTCTGTCCGCGCAGGGAATAGGTGCGGCCCACGGTGTCGTCGGACCGCAGTCCCATCTCGTCTCCCCAGAGAATCAAGGCGTTTTGGGCTTTTGCCCGCTTGTGAATCGCCGGATATTCCTTGTCGAGCCAGGCCTGCACGGCAACCGGATCGCGTTCGTAGGCCCGCTTGACGGGCTTCTGCGGCGTAAAGCCCCATTCCCGCAGATACCGGCCTGCGGTCCAGACCGACAGCGTGCGGCCTGTGTGCTTCTTGATGAGCTCAACCACCGCCTCCCGAGTCCAGAGGGCGAATGGCAACTTCAGCTGATCCGGGCAACCGCCCTGAATGGATCGCACGATCTTTGCCTGCTGCTTCTCGGGAATCGTTCCGGCCTTTGGCCGTCCCCGCTTCTTCGCAGCCAACGCTGCATCGCCGCCGTTGTCGAACGCCACCAGCCAGTTGTTGATGGCCTGCCGGGAAACCCCGAAGGTTTTTGCGGCATGTGCCTTCTTCATGCCGTTCGTCCGGATCGCTTCAAGAACCCTCCGGCGGAGATCTTCTTGAGCTTCCGAAGACAGTGATCGAGCGTCTTTGTGTGCCATGCCCCGATTGTAGCGGGGCAGCATCTATAAGTCAACTATTTAATGCCCGGAGTAGTAAATGGCTCGGTGTCAGCGGCCAACCCATGAAACTCTGCCACGATGAGCGGGACGTCATCTGCCCACGCCGCGACATCATCAAACAATCCGTACTCGGCACCCTCGATGTCCACCTTGAGGAGCACGGCTCTGCCATGGGCTGCCTTGGCTCGGTGAATAATTGCAGTTGTTTTAATACGGCTCTCTCCCCCGACCCATTCTCGAAAGTGCACGCCCCCATGCCCGCACAGCAACATATAACGCGCTGGCGCCAGCGCGCGATGAAGGTCTTCCTTCAGCCTCCGACTGTCCAGCAGTAGCGCGTGCACGAACAGTTTGGGAAGCACACCGATCGCCCGTTGGCATAGCCAACCGTAGCTCATCGTCGGGTCATAGAGGTGAATGCACTGGCATATATGCATATGTCTCGCAGATGTCGTCTCAAAGGTCCAGTCGTCCTTTATGCCGAGCCCCACGACTGCATCGCACATCGACAGGATGCTTCGGGGCACAACATATCCGCCATCAAAAGCCCGCCCGACCCGAATCAAGTCTGCCATCCGCACGCCCTTTGTTAACTCTCGGTCATCATGGGATAGAGCGCCTCTTCTTTGAATCACGGTCTTCAGGATTGGGTGCTTTGGCTTGCATATTCAGGTAAGCTCGTGCGGCTCCCCCATAATTGCTGATCCCGCAGAGTTCGCCTGAGGCGAAGTAACGACTCTCTCGGCAAGAGCGGGCAACGCGACTGCTTCGGTTGATCCGTCTGTCGAGCCGAGCCCCGCAGTCAAAGCTATTGACTCGGGCTTTCCAAGGAAGGCCGGGAATGCTTGCCTGTCTTTTCCGTTTGATCCCACAGTTGAGAACGTTACGAATTCAGGACACGTTATCGACCACGTACTCGACGCGCACGACGCATCTGTTTTCGCAGGCGTTCCTTGATCCAAGGCTTTATCGTTTTAAGCCTCTCGAGAACCCGGAAGTGCGTGGCCCTCGCGAAATACTTGCAGCACTGACCGAAGTTCGGCCACATGCCCTCCGGGAGTTCCGCCAGCACAGGGGTCTTCAGCATCACTGGGGATGACGTTTGCATGCCGCACACCTGGCGGGTCGCGGCCTTCTCATACGGTCGCTTCGCCTGATGAAGCAGGTCAGCGTAAAGTTCCGTATAACGAGTTGCCTGCGTCGTCAGGCCGTGTGACGCTGCCATTTCGGCACGCCCGGCGCGCCCCATGGTCTCTCGCAGGACCGGATTGAGAGTTAGTTGCTTGATGGCATCCTTAAGTGCATGAG
>JBJTDB010000197.1:0-22533 GCA_046092145.1 Planctomycetia bacterium
CGGCATCTACTGGACACCGACGCAAACGAGCTGGTTCTTCGTCGGCGAGGAGAGGACGCCCACCACCGTGCACCACGAGGCCACCCATCAGCTCTTCGGCGAGATGCGGAAGACGAGCCCGCTCGTCGGCGAGCGGTGCGGTTTTTGGGCCGTCGAGGCTGCGGCTTGCTTCATGGAAAGCCTCGAACGCACCGACTATGGCTGGACCTTGGGCGGCGTCGATGCCGGAAGGGTGCCGGCAGCCCGACAGCGGCTGGTCGAGGATGGGTTTTACGTGCCGCTCGAGGAGCTCACGGCCTTGGGGCGACGGGAGTTCCAGGCCGACGAACGCCTGCCACGGCTCTACAGCCAGATTTCGGGGCTCGCCGACTTTTTCATGACCGGCCGGGCAGGCCGTTACCGGGAGGCCTTCGTCGAGTACCTGTCGCGTGTCTACACGGGCACGGCCGATCCCGACACGCTCGCCCGGCTCTGCACGACCGACTACGCGACGCTCGACGACGAATACCGCCGCCATCTCTCGCGGTGATGGGGCCCCTGGCTGATGACCCGATTCGTTGACGGCGATTCCGTCGGCCTCGTAGACTCTCGACCCGAATCAAACGACGTCTACGGAGAAGACCTTTCATGTCCGCACCTTCCTCGGCCGCCCCGCGCGCCCCGCACGGCACCGACCTCGACCGCCTGGCGATCGACACGATCCGCACGCTCTCGATGGATGCCGTCGAGGCGGCCAAAAGCGGGCATCCCGGCACGCCCATGGCCTTGGCGCCCGTCGCCTTCACGATCTGGAAAGACTTTCTCCGCTACGACCCGACCGATCCGACCTGGCCGAACCGCGACCGCTTCGTGCTGTCGTGCGGTCATGCGTCGATGCTGCTCTATTCGCTGATCCACCTCGCCGGAATCCGCCGGGGCGGCCCTCACGACGCCTCCCGCGACCGGCCCGCCGTGTCGCTCGACGAGATCAAGCGATTCCGGCAGCTCGACAGCGTCTGCGCCGGCCATCCCGAACACCACATGACCGCCGGCATCGAGACGACGACCGGCCCGCTGGGGCAGGGCTGCGGCAACTCGGTGGGGATGGCGATGGCATCGCGGTGGCTCGGCGCCCACTTCAACCGTCCCGGACACGTGGTCTTCGATTTCGACACCTACGTGCTCTGTAGCGATGGCGACCTGATGGAGGGCGTGGCCGCCGAGGCCGCCTCGATCGCCGGCCACCTCGGCCTGGCGAACCTTTGCTGGGTCTACGACGACAACGCGATCACCATCGAGGGCGAGACCCATCTGGCCTTCAGTGAAGACGTCGCCGAACGGTTCCGCGGGCTGGGATGGCGGATCGAGCACGTGGCCGACGCCAACGACACGGCCGCCCTCTCCCGGGCGCTCCATGCCTTCAAGGGTGAGACGAGGAAGCCGACGCTCATCGTCGTGAAAAGCGTGATCGGATTCGGCGCCCCCAAGAAGGCCGGCTCTCACGAGGCACATGGCGCGCCCCTCGGCGCCGACGAGATCAAGGGGGCCAAGGAGGCCTACGGCTGGCCGGCCGACGCCGCCTTCCTTGTGCCGCCCGAGGTTCCGGCGCACTTTGCGAAGACGCTCGGCTCACGGGGGAAGCAGGCCCACGAGGCATGGCAGAAGGTGGCGGCCGACATGACGAAGTCGGAGCCGGCGCTCGCTGGCGAACTGCGAAACTTCCTCGACGGCCGGCTGCCCGACGGCTGGGATGCCGCCATCCCATGCTTCCCGGCCGATGCCAAGGGGCTCGCGACCCGCGTGTCGTCGGGCAAGGTGCTTCAGTCGATCAGCGCCGCCATTCCGTGGTTCATCGGCGGCTCGGCCGACCTCGCGCCCTCGACGATGACACTGATCCAGGCCGAGCGCGGGTTCAGCCGCGATACTCCCGGCGGCCGCAACCTCCACTTCGGCATCCGCGAGCATGGCATGGCGGCGGCCTGCAATGGCATGGCCCTTTCGGGGCTCCGCCCCTACTGCGCCACGTTCTTCGTGTTTTTCGACTACCTGAAGCCGTCGCTACGGCTTTCGGCGATCGGGAACCTCGGCGTGATCTACATCCTCACGCACGATTCGATCGGTCTCGGTGAAGACGGCCCCACGCACCAGCCGATCGAGCAGTTGGCCAGCGCCCGGGCCGTGCCCGGGCTCTCCGTGTTCCGTCCGGGCGATGCCAACGAGGTGGCCGAGGCCTACCGGGCGATCCTGAAGCGGCCTGATCGGCCGGCGGTGATGGTGCTCTCGCGGCAGAACATTCCCACCCTCGATCGTGCCGGCCTGGGTTCGGCGGCCGGCACGAGCAGGGGAGCCTACGTGCTCAAGGATGCCCCGAGCGGCAAGCCCGACTGCATTCTGATCGGCACCGGCAGCGAAGTGCAGACCTGCCTCGACGCCGCGGCCATGCTCGTCGAGGCCGGCCTCGAGCCGCGCGTGGTGAGCATGCCGAGCTGGGATCTTTTCGAGGAGCAGGATGCCGCCTACCGGGAAAGCGTGCTCCCCGCGGCCGTCACGGCCCGTGTGGCCTGCGAGGCAGCCTGCGGCTTCGGATGGGATCGCTGGATCGGCCCCCGCGGCAGATTCATCGGCATGACCTCATTCGGCGCCTCGGGCCCCGCGCCCGCGCTCTACAAGCACTTCGGCATCACCCCCGAAGCCATCGCCACCGCCGCCCGCTCGCTCGTGAAAAACTGAGACACTCCATCCACCCTCAGAAAAAAATCCTGAGGGGTTGCCCGTGCCCTCGAGCGGGCTGTGGAAGCAAGCGCAGCAAGGATTGCGAAGCGGAGCGTGCACCGCAGTGTGCGTCGGTCAGGATGACCGAAGCGAACGTCCAACGAGAGGGCACGGGCAACCCCGACCCGGCCTCTATGGCTGATGGTGCGAATCGCCGATGACGGCGTCTTCGGGATCGTCCGCGGCGGCGGTTTCACCGTCGTCGTTGCGATAGAGATGGTCGTCGCCTTCGTGGAGGTCCTTGAGAAACACCCGCTCCACGTGGCCGTCCTCGAAGAGGATGTAGTGGATCCCCTCCGGATGGTTGCTGCTCTTCTCGCAGCACGTGTCCGGGGCGTCTGCCATGATCGGGTGGTGCTCGCGGCGCTGGTTGAGATTCGGCATGAGCCGCCCCGACGCATCACGATGGCCGAGCGTGTAGCCGAAATCACCCCCCATGCTCTTTACCAGTTCCTCGAACTTCGGCGTGCCGACGGCCTCCTTGAGTTCATCGACCGTCGGAATGCGAAAGTGCTTCTGCGACCCCCGCCGGGCGCCAGGCACGAGCACGGTGCCGTCGTCGGCTGCCAGGCGATGCTCGGAGACCAGCGTCGGAGCGTAGAGGCCGGCCCGAGAGAGCGGGCCCGAATCGGGAGGCGTGGGATAGGCCCGGTGGGATTCGGCATAGCCCTGGAGGGCGCTGGAGATGGTATGCAGGTTCCGCTCGGCCCGGCGGGCCCGCGATTCCACGATCGCGTCGAGCAGCAGGGGGGCGACGAGGATGGCCGCTGCGAGCGCCGAGGCCGCGATGATGATCCGATCGAGCCAGATCCGCGCTCCACCGACCGTGACCGCGGGCTCGACTGCCGGCGACAGCATCGGCGCGGGCGTCGCGACTGAACGGGCCTGCACGAATGCCAACGTCCGCTGGGCGAGCCCGGGCGGAGGATCGAGCATCATCCGGTCACGGGCCAGCGGCATGACCGCCATCCGGAGCCGATCGAGATCCCGCCGCAGGGCGGCCCCGTCGCGTGGATCGGCAAGGGCGTCGTCCACCTGCTTGCGCTGAGGATCGTCGAGGGCACCCATCAGATAGCCAACAAGATCGTCTCGCATCACATGGGCTCTCGCGGGATGTGGTTGGTCCGTCTCATGTCGCCGAATGATCCGACTGCCAGGTTTCGTTGAGTTTGAGCAACGCCGAGTGCAGGCGGCTTTTGACCGTCCCTACCGGGATGCCGAGAGCGTCGGCCGCCTCCCGGTATTTCATGCCCTGGTGGTAGACCAGGATCAGGGTGCTGCGGAGCGTGTCGGGAAGTTCCTCGACCGCACCGCGGACCCATTCCCGCGCCTCCGCCTCCTCCATTTTCTCATCGGCCGTGCGGTCGGTCCCCGAGAGCATCTCCACAAGGGCGCCCACGTCGTCCTCGCCGCCGGTACGGTTGTCGAGGCTCACCATCCGGTGTCGCCTGTTCCTCCGCTGGGCGTCGATGGCTTGGTTGGTCGCGATCGTGTAGAGCCACGGGCGAAACCGTCTGCCTTCCTCGAACTGCTCCTTTTTCAGGTGGACCTGCAGGAAGGTGGCCTGAAAGACGTCCTCCGCCATCTCGGTGCTACCGAGATAGCGGCGGAGATAACTGAACAACTCGCGTTCGTAGCGATGAACGAGCGACTCGAAAGCGGCCGCGTCGTCATCCTTCCGAAAGCGGGCGAGCAGCTCTTCGTCCGTCGGGCCGCCTCCCGAACCGGCACCGGGGCTCCCAGTGAGCCCGGTGTCAGTTCCGGAAACGGAACCGGTTTCATGCAAATCCATCTGTGCTACGAACCCCGAATGACGAAGGTTCGCCCCGCGTGGGAGCCGGGCCCAGGGCGAGCCCGGAGTATACCCACGACGAACGGGGGGTGGCGACCATTCGGTGGCTGGTCTGACGGGGCGGGGTTTGACTTTTTTCCCGGCGAATCGGACATTCCCGGTCCACCCCATGCACCCTTCCCCGCCCCCATACCGCTGGGCCTCACCGGGCGACACCAACGCCTTTTTTGGTCTTTCGATCGATAATCTGGCGGGCCTCGTGCTGATGGTGTCGCTCCTGGGGGCGGCATTCGGCTTCCCGGCCCAATTCGCTCTGGGGCATCTGGTGCCCGGCACGGCCGTGGGAGTCATGGTTGGGGACCTGATCTTCACCTGGATGGCCTTTCGCCTCGCCCGACGCACCGGCCGAACGGACGTCACGGCCATGCCGCTGGGGCTCGACACCCCGAGCACGTTCGGAATGGTGTTCTTCGTCGTCGGCCCCGCCTTCGCCGATTCACGTGCCGCCGGCCTCGACCCGGAACTCGCGGCCCGGCATGCCTGGCATGTCGGCATGTGTGCCGTGGTCATCAGCGGCCTCTTCAAGATCGCCTGCAGTTTCATCGCGGGCCCGATCCGTCGCCTGGTGCCGCGTGCCGGCTTGCTCGGGAGCCTCGCGGCGATCGCCCTCGCCTTGATCACGTTCCTGCCCCTTTTGGAGATCCTCGGATCGCCACTGGTGGGGCTCGTGTCGATGGGGATCGTGCTGGCGAGCCTGACGGCCCGGGTTCCGTTCCCGCTGCGCATCCCGGGCGCGCTGGCCGCAATGGTGGCAGGCGGTCTGATCCATGCAGCCGGCACTCGGATGGGCTGGATCCCATCGGGCATGCCCCACGCGGGCATCGACCCGGCGGCCGCCCTGTGGCCGGGGGGCTGGCTAGCGGTATTCCGAATGGAATGGCTCGACGCCTGGGATGACACGCTCAAATACCTTCCCGTCGTCATTCCTTTCGCGCTGGGCACCGTCGTCGGCGGCATCGACTGCACCGAAAGCGCGGCCGCGGCCGGTGACGAATACGACACCGGCCGTGTCATCGCGGTCGAAGGAGTGGCCACGGTCATCGCCGGCCTCTGCGGCGGCGTGATCCAGACGACACCCTACATCGGCCATCCGGCCTACAAGGCGATGGGAGGCAGGGCCGCCTACACGCTCGCCACGGCGGTGATGATCGGCGCCGCGGGGCTGACCGGCACGTTCGCCTACCTCTATCAGGCCATCCCCGGCCCCGCGATCCTGCCCATCCTCGTCTTCATCGGCCTGGAGATCACGGCCCAAAGCTTTCATGCGACGCCCATTCGCCACCACGCGGCCGTGGCGATCGCATGCGTGCCGGCACTCGCGGCGCTGGTATCGCTGCATGCCGACAAGCTCATCGCCGCCGGCGCGATCCCCGACGGCTCGCTTGCCCGCGATCTGTTCTCGATGCATCAGCTTTCTTCCGGCTTCATCGTGACAAGCCTCGTCTGGGCGGCGATGCTGGCCGCGCTCATCGACCGCAGGCTTGCGGTCGCAGCCGGATGGTGCCTCGCCGCCGCCGTGCTCACGCTCTTCGGGGTGATCCACTCTCCATTTCACGACGGCAGGCTTTTCCTGCCCTGGTCGATTGGCGAACTCCCCGCCGAAGCCGCGGGCCGCGGCCCGCTGACGCTTGCCTCCGCCTACGCGTTGCTCGCAGTTCTGTTCTCATGCTGGCATGCATGGAACCCCCAGACGCACAGGCTCGATTCACGCTCGTAGAACGAGGCTCGGGGCTGCCCGGGCTCCGAGAGCCGGCGTAGCTGGCACGCGCAGGCATGGATGCCGGAGCGAGGCCAGGTCCGAGTGAGCGAAGCCCAGGATGGGCGGAGCGAACGTCCGGCGACGGAGCCCGAGCAGCCCCGAGCCGGGCTGTGCAGACCGGCTTACTCGAGACCGTATGCGCCCGCCATCGGCACGTCGAGGCCCGTGCGGCTGGCGAACTGCGTGCGGGACAGGAACCGCGGCTCGAGGTTGAAGGTCACGCCGACATTGTTGCGGCTGTAGTCGACGTTGAAGCCGAACGTCATCAGGAACGACTCGCCGATCCGAACGAGCTGGAAGTTCTGGCCGATGTTCATGCCCTTGAGATTCAGGGCGGTGCCAAACGAACTCGCCCACTTCGGACTCATGCGGTAGGTGTAGGATCCGCTCAACACGCTCGCCTGGATCGGCCCGCCGAATTCGTTGAAGCCGATGTAGAAGCTGCCCCGCGGCGTGCGGTTGAGGAAGGCGCCGATCGTGTAGAGCTGTTGGCCGCCACTGAAGAAATCGACGTCGGCCGAGGAAAGGAGCGTCGTCCGGTCGCCGACATGCCAGCGGAAATCGTACTGCCACAGGCCCATGGTCTGGCCGAAGTTCTGGCTCGTGTTCGGAAACAGCTCGCCATCCACGTCGAAGGTGATCCAGTCGATGATCCGGCGATTGCCGACCGGCCCTCGCTTCGTCTGCCACCGCTGGTGGGCCGCGAGCCGGAAGGCGGTCAGGTCGTTGACCAGTTCGGTCGGCCCCGTCACCCAGCTCCCCATGCCGCGGCGGATCGCGTAGGTCCGCGGGTCATACTTGCCCTGTTGGCCGAAGATGAAGGGCGACTGGAGCGGCGTGGGCGTCACGCCGGGCAGGGCGCCGTAGTCCCAGTACGGGATGTTTCGGCGGTATTGGTTGATCGTGTCGTCGTCGATCTGGTCGTAGAGCGGGAACTGGTCGATGCTCTGGGTGGCGTTGGCGTAGGAGAACTCCGCCTCGAAAACCACCTTGTGCGCCAGGCCGTGCACGTTCCAAAGCTGGTTTTCATACGTGTTGTCGATGGTCCACATCGGGAGGCTCGAGCGGATGCCGACCTGGCCGTAAGCGCGGTCGATCGGCTGCTGCGAGAGATCCTGTCCCCAATGGGCCAGCTCACCCAGGGCATAGGGCACGACCTTCACGGCGCCGGCCTGGAAGGGCAGGTCGATCTCGTGCCGCGTCGCGAGCCGCTCCCCGATGACGTTGCTTTCGTACGGGAGCAGCGTCCAGATATTCAGGCCCTGGCCGGCGATGGGGGCCTGCGGGAGCTGCTGCCGGACGTATGACACGTTGGAGTGCTCGTACCACGTGAGGGAGTCGCGGATCAGCGGCTGACCGAAGGTGTAGTGGTCGAGCCGAGGCCACCACTCGCTCTGTGTGAAGAACGGGTTGACGCGAAGGCTTGCCATCAGCCGCAGTTCCCGGTTGTCCACCGGTCGGCGCAGGTCGAGCCATGTACGCTGCTCGTAGCCTTCCTCCCATTCCGCCTCGTAGTACTCCTCGAGGAAGTTCATGTCGCTGATCCAGCCGGCTTCACCGCGGGCCTGCCAGCCGCCGAAGAAGCTGTCGGTCGTGCCGCCGAGATCCTGGCGATGCCTCCAGAAGGCACGGCCGCGGAACGTGTCGTTGGGATAGCCTGGGTAGATGAAGTCGCGCCGATAGAGGCCGAGGTTGTCGATGCCGTGATCGACGACGAACCATGCATCCCCCACGCCGGTGGCCGGCGTGCCGAGGCCGAGGAACTGCGGCCTGTTGTAAAGCAGCGAGGTTCCGAAGCCGGGACCGCGGAGCGAGAGGTAGTCGATGTCGAAATCCCAATCGACTCCCGCGGGCGGCCGGCGGATGCCGAACACCTGGAACATGTCCCAACTGGTGAGGATCTGCGTGCCGAAGATCCGGTCGTTCTTCACCTGCGCGTTGTTGATGTAGAAGGTCGGCTTCTGGGCATTCGTCGCGAGCACCGGCCACCAGAGCACCGGGACGCCGCCGAGCGTCACCGTGTTGCCACGGCTGGTGATGAACTGTTCGTGGGCGACGGCCGGCTCACCGGTCGCCGGATCGAGCACGGGCTGGCCGAGCGGGCCCGGCACCGGCAGCTGCTCGTCGATGAATTCCAGTTCACGGGAACGAAATTCCCATGTCGGCACCCCCAGGCGGCTCGAGGTCAGGCCCGTCCGCTGCGCGACGAACCGGCTCCGATCGACCTGCCGAAGCACGTCGGCACGGAGCCGCACGACGCCCGAGTAGTTATCGACCGGGGAGAGCACGGTCGCGCCCGTGATCACGCCGCTGGATCGGGGCACGTCGTAGAACATGCTCATCGCCTCGACGACCCGCTGCCCCTGGCGGAAGATGACGTTGCCCTCCATGTAGAGCTCGAGCGGCGTGTCGGCCGAGTGCGCGGCGCTGCCGTTCAAATCGGGCTGGGACTGGCCACGGGTCCAGATGACGAGCCGATCGGCCGAGATGTCGAGGGGCCCGGCCGGATCGACGCCATCGACCACGAGGTTGACGCCCGACGTGATCACGGCGACCCACTCGTCGCCCCCGCTCGGACTCGGGAACCAGCGGATGTTCAGGGGCGCACTCGAGCGGGGAAACGCCCGAAGCCTCCGCGCGGGCGCGGCCACGGCCACCTGTGGCACGGGGGCGGCCCCAAACTCGCTGTACTGGGCCTGCTCGACCGTCGATCTGGCCTGACCGTCGTCGCCCACGGCGGGCAGAGGCATCGGGTCGGCCGGGGCGTCGTAGACCGGCGGCGTGCCGGTGGACGGGACCACGCTGGCGAAGTCGAGCACCGGATCACGAATCATCCAGAAGCGGCCCGCCCACCGCGGACCTCGCACCTGCGCCGCGGCATCATCGCCGCCCGACTTCACTCGTACGTCACCCGCCATCCGCACGACCATCGTCCGCACCGATGGGTGCACGTTGGAAGCGTCGCCGGCCGCGCCATGCTCGGCGCGTTGTTCGATCCAGACCACGGCCTCGTGGGCCGTCACATCGGTCGATCCCTGCGCGATTCGCACACCGCCAGTGAGGTGCCACACGTCGTAGGCTCCCTCGGTCCATCGCGATGCCTGCGTCGCGCGGATCGTCGGCGGCTGCGCGGGATCGGCTGCGGGTACCTCGATCCGCCCCGCCTCGGCGATCGCAGCGGCAAGGCCGCGCGACGGCAGACCGGCCAACGCGCCGGCCGGGACCGATTCCGGCGGGGCCACGGGTGACTCGTCAATCGGTGCGGCCCGGACGGCTGTCGCAACGCCGACGAGGGCAATCGCGACGACCACCCACGCGGCCCGGCGCGGCCACCGCGCGGCGCGGGCGCACGACGCACCGCCCGAGGGCGGCGGCCCCGAAACCGAGGATGGAATGAGTGACGGCAAGCGTGTTCGTCCGATGGTGATGCAAAAAAGCGCGGGACTATAGAGACGAAAAAACGCGAGGGTCAAGCCGTGGCCACGGCCCCTGACCGGCCGCAAGTGCCGACGAAGTCGGCAGTTATCGCGATGCCCCAAGCCCCGCCGCGAACGTGCCCGACCAGACGGATGTCGGTGGTCAGAGCGCGGGAGGCAACGCGGAATGCGCAGTTCTGGCGGGAACCGTCGTGACACGCCGGGGGGACTGCGATGACCCCGTGGAAATTCGGGCAAGATGTGGTTGCGTCGCAATCAAAACGCCCCGGCCTTCGCCCGTTGCCTGGCCAACGCCCGTGGGCCAGGCCGTCGCCATCGTGCCGACCGCCGCATCTTCCGTGCACCATCTTCTCCCTGAAGGCCTCCGGCAGGTACAACGGGTCGCTTTCATCACAGGAGCCCAGGGCATGACACGGGATCGGTCGTTCGGTGGCCAACGGGAATCGGGACGCAGCGACGTGCAGGGCGGTCCGCCCACCGCGCCGGGATCGATCGAGGCCGACGCGCTGGTCGTTTTCGCGACCGAAGGGGGGCTCGGCGCCGGAGCGGCCGCCGAGGTCGATGCGGCGATGGGTGGCGTGCTCTCGAGGCTGGCACGCGCCGGCGACATCTCCGGCAAGCGGTTCGAGTGTGTGCCGGTCCTCGCGCCGGCGGGTCTCCGGGTTGGGCAGGTGCTGGTCGTCGGCCTCGGCCGACGGGAGGAAGCCGATGCCGGCACGCTCTTCCGTGCCGCCGCGACCGCGTCGCGCAGCCTCGCCGGACGGCCGCGGGCGAAGGTCGCCTTTCTCGCCGAGTCCTCGTGGTCGGAAAAGCAGGTCGAGCAGGCCGTGGCCGGATCGGTCTCCGGCATGATCGGCCAGGATCTCTATCGCTCCGAGAAGAAACGGACACCGTTCGGCACGACGCTCTGGATCGGCGCACCGTCGGAGGCGATCGAACGGGGCAGGATTCTGGGTGACGACGTGAATCTCGCGCGTCGGCTGGTCAACATGTCTCCCGACGACCTCTATCCGGAGACGTTTGCCGAGGAGGCCGCGGCGGTCGCGGGGCAGACCGGCCTCGAGATCGAGATCTGGGACGAGGAGCGGCTCGCCGGCGAACGCTGCAATGCGATGCTGGCGGTGGGCCGGGGCAGTTCACGCCCACCACGCCTGGTCATCCTCCGCCACCGGGGCCGCCCCGATCGATCGGCCGCCCCGGATCTCGCACTCGTCGGCAAGGGCGTCACGTTCGACTCCGGCGGTCTCTCGCTCAAGCCCTCCGACTCGATGCTGACGATGAAGTGCGACATGTCCGGCGGCGCGGCGGTTCTCGCCGCAGCCGCGACGATCGCCTCCCTACGGATGCCGATCAACCTCGTGGCCGCCATCGGTCTCGTCGAGAACATGACCGGCCCGGCCGCCTACAAACTCGGCGACGTGATCACCGCCCGCAGCGGCACGACGATCGAGATCCACAACACGGATGCCGAGGGGCGTGTCGTCCTCGCCGACGTGCTCGACGTGATCCGCGGCATGCAGCCCGCGAGGATCGTCGATGCCGCCACGCTCACCGGCGCCTGCATGGTGGCGCTCGGCGTGGATGTGGCGGGCCTCTTCACCAACGACCAGGCCCTGTGCGACCGGGTCGCCTCCGCGGCCCGATCGGTGGGTGAGCCGGTCTGGCAACTCCCGATGGACGCGGACTACGACGAACAGATCAAGAGCGAGGTGGCCGACATCAAGAACGTCGGCGACGGCCGCTGGGGCGGCGCGATCACGGCCGCCAAATTCCTCGAACGGTTCGTCGGTCGCATCCCCTGGACGCACATCGACATCGCCGGGCCGGCCTTCGCCGAAAAGCCGAAGCCGTGGATCGACGGAGGCGGCACGGGCGTGATGGTGAGGACGTTCGTCGAACTCGCTCGCAGCCTGTGAGGGGCTGCGCGCTGAACGTGGTGCCGAGAGGGACTACCCGTGCCCAACGCACGACGTTCGCTACGGCCTTCCGGGCCTTCGCTCTCTCCATGCTGGCCGCGCTTTCGCCATCCATGGCTGCGCTTGCCATCAAGGCCGGCTCCATGGCACAGGTAGCCCCTCTCTCCGCTTTCGGTGCAGCAGAGCCCCACACCGTCACGAGCATCGCGTGCTTCGATGGTCAGGGGAGAAGCGCGTCGAGTTCGTCGACGAGTTGGCCGAAACGGGTGAGGGCGATGGCGACGGGATCGGGCGTTTCGAGGTCCACCCCGGCGTCGCGCAGGAGGTCGAGCGGCCACTTCGAGCAGCCCCCCTTCAGGAACGTCTGATAGGCGGCCAGCTCCCGGGGCCCTCCCTCGGCCACGTTCGTGGCGAGCGTGATCGCCGCGGCGAGGCCGGTTGCGTATTTGTAGACGTAGAACGCGTTGTAGAAGTGCGGGATTCGCAGGCACTCCAATTCGAGCTGCTCGTCGACGATGAACCGCGGGCCGAAGTAGGCGTCGAGCAGTTCCCGGTAGATCCCGCGGATCCGTTCGAGCGTGAGAGGCTCGCCCGCTTCGGCGGAGGCATGGCTCCGCCGCTCGAACTCGGCGAACATCGTCTGCCTGATGATCGTGGCTCGGATCGAGTCGATCTCCCGGGCGATGATCGCCGCCTTCTCCTTGGGCGACGAGGCCCGCTGCAAGAGCAGCCGTGTCAGCAGCTGCTCGTTGAACGTGCTGGCCACCTCGGCGACGAAGATCGTGTAGCCGGAATACTGGTAGGGCTGGGCCTCGCACGACATCCGCGTGTGCATCGAATGGCCCGCCTCGTGCGCGAGCGTGAAGACGTGCTCGATCGTCTCCTCCTGGAAGTTCATCAGGATGTAGGGGTCGGAGTCGTAGGTGCCGGAACTGAAGGCGCCCGACTGCTTGCCGGCGTTGGGATACCGATCGCACCACCGTCCGCGGAGTCCCCGCGCGAGCCGGTCGCAGTACTCGCCCCCCAGCGGCGAGAGCGACTCGATCACAAGATCGACGGCCTGGTTCCAGGTGTGCCGCTGCTCGAGCTCCGGCACCAGCGGCACGTAGCAGTCGTAGTGATGGATGGCGTCGAGCTGGAGCACCCGCTTCCGCAGATCGTAGTAGCGGTGCACGGCCGGGAGTCGATCGCGGACGGCCGCGATCAGCTGGTCGTAGACGGCGATCGGCACGTTGTCGGCGAAGAGCGTCGCTTCGACCGCCGAGGGATACTTCCGAACCCTCGCGGAGTAGACGTCCCGTTCGTTGGAGCCGGAGAGTGCCGCCGCGAGCGTGTTGGCATGGGACTGATACTGGTCGTAGTACTGGTGGAAGGCGGTCCGCCGGACGTCGCACGATGGGTCGTGCAGCAGGGTGACGAACGTCGCATTGGAGAGTTCGACCCGCTCTCCGCTCCCGGTCGTGATCGTGCCGAACCGCATGTCGGCATCGGTGAGCTGGCGAAAGACCTTCGACGCCGTGCCGGCGAAAGTGCCTTGCATGGCGAGGAGTTTCTCCTCCGGCTCCGAGAGCACGTGCGGCCGGGTGCGAACCAGCCGCTCGAGCATGAGACGGAAGTCGGCGAGCACGGGCAGTTGCATCCAGGCCGCGAGCGCGGCCTCGGGAATCGCCATGATCTCAGGACGGATGAAGCTCGCCTGCTCGCCCGCCCGCGTGGCGACATGCTGGAACCGCCCCATCATCCGCTGGGCCGCCGGAGCCGCCTGATCCTCGCTGCCCCGCAGGTGGGCATAGGTGCCGATCCGGTCTCCCTCGCGATCCACCGCCACGTCGAACGCAAGGCACTCGGCCAGCCGCTCGGGCGCCGAGCCGAGCGTGCCGGCAAACGCCTCATACTCCGGAATCCTCGCCTCCCACGCGGCGAGTGCCGCCTCCCATGCGTCGTCCGAGCGAAACAGGCTTGCGAGATCCCATGTATCCGCTGCTGCCACATCCTTTCGCGCGGGGAGCGTCTTCACGACCTGATCACTCATGACAAAGACCTTTCTTTGGCGATCGGAGGCACCTGGAACACATCCACGGTCAAGCGTTTCAGAGACGCCAGACGGCGCTGCCCCATGCGAGGCCGCCCCCGAAGCCGCAGACCACCACCGTGCTGCCTGGACCGACCCGACCGGCCCGCCACGCCTCGTCGAGGGCCAACGGGATCGAGCCGCTCGACGTGTTCCCATACCGGTCGAGGTTGATCGCCATCTTTGCCTCGGGGATGCCGAGGGCCGCGCGGGCTCCCTCGAGAATCCGGGCATTGGCCTGATGGAGCACGAAGAGGTCGATGGCGTCGAGCGGAAGCCCGGCGTGGGCGACGACCTGCCGGACATTCTCCTCGACGAGCCGGATCGCCCACTTGAATACCGCGCGGCCATCCATCCGCATGAACTGCTCGCGTCGCTTCGCCCCCTCCTCCGTGATCGGCTGGCGGGACCCGCTCATCGGGCAGGCCAAGAGCGAGGCGCCACGGCCATCGGAGCCGAGCGCATGGGCGAGCAGGCCGCGATCGGCATCCCCATCGGCCCGCCCCAGGATCACCGCACCGGCACCATCGCCGAACAGCGGCCATGTCTTGATGTCGGCGGGATCGACGACGCGGGAGTTGGTATCGGCCCCGATGACCAAGGCCAGCCGGCTTGCACCGGAGGCCACGAACTGCGCCGCGGTCACCAGGGCATAGGCGAACCCGGCGCAGGCGGCCGTGACGTCCATCGCCGGGGCGTCGAGCCCGAGGGATTCCTGCACGATGCAGGCGGTCGATGGAATGCACATGTCGGGCGTAAACGTGCCGAGGACGAGCAGGTCGATGGCGGCGTGATCGATGCCGGCTCGGCTGATCGCCTCCCTCGCAGCGGCCGTGGCGATATCGCTCGTGGCGACCTCGGGCGGGGCATGCCGCCGCTCACGGATTCCCGACCGCTCCACGATCCATTGCGGGTCGCAGCCGAGGTGAGCCAGGTCGGCATTGGTGACGACGGTGCCGGGCACATGGCTGCCCGTGCCCACGAGCCGAAATCCCACTGCCCGACCGAAGCGGGAAGGTCGCGGCGAGGTGAGGATGTCGGACATCAGGTGCCGCCGGGTTCACTTGCTCTCATCGGCAGGCTTCTGTTGCACGATGGCCGCCCGCGTGAGCCTGATTTTCGCACACTCCGCGTCGGAGACCACGTAGTACCAGTCGGCGAACCGATTGTTGAGCTCCCGGACTCGCTTTGTCGCGGCCTCCACCTTGCCGTCGTATTCTTCCTGCTTTCGACGATTCTCTCGCTCCACGCGCCGCCGTTCCTCGACCGCCGCTTGGGCCTTGGCCTCCGCCTCGTCGGCCTTCGCAAGTTCGTCGGCGGCGGCCCCCTCCTTCTTCGGCTCGCTGTCCTTGCCGGCGGAATCTTTCTTTTCGGCATCCTTCTTTTCGTCCCCCTTCTCCTCGACGCCCGCCGGCAGATCGGGCACCGGCTCGAACTTCGGCTTCTCGAGGAGGGACTCGTTGAGCCTCGCCATTACCAGCAGGTAGCGGCCGCTGGTCTCGCCTGCGTCGGCCGTGGCCTCCTTGTCCGAGCCGACGTCACGCTGCCCCTGCACTGCCGTCGTCCCGGCGCCAAAACGAAGCACATACTCGACGCCGTCCTTCATGCCCACGATCGTCTCGCCATCGGTCGAGAGAATATCGCCGGTCTTCAAGGGCAGAAAGCCTCGCTGCTGCATCGAGGTGACCGCCTCCTGATCACCGGTGAACTGCTCGGCCGCCTTCAGATCCGCGCTCAACCCGGCCGGCTTCCGGGCGACGTCGATGATCTTGAGGTCACCAAGCGCGTTGCGGAGATCGTTGAGCTTCGCCGATGCGAGTTCCTCGCCCTCGGCCAGTTTTTCGGGCTTCGACTTCGAGCTGCCATCGAACGACTCCATCGACACCAGCGACCACTTGGCCTCCTTGTCGTCGTACGCCAGTTCGATCCGCGACTTCCGTTGCTGCTCGACCATCAGCCGGCCGTTCGACTCGACGGCGCCGAGGGCGTAATCATCGACCACGACCTGACGCACGTCCCAGGGCGAGAGCTTGAGCAGATCCTTCTCGATCCAGTCGCCGAACCGGCTGGAAAACTTCGAGGTGTCGAGCTCCACGCGATAGACCGGATCCTGACCGGCCTTGCGAACAAACCGCAACGTACGCCCCCCATCCGCGCCGGCAGGACGCTTGTCCTCCTTGCCGATGATGAGGCGGGCGAGCTTGGTGCCTCCGGCATCGCGGATTTCAACCAACTGCCCGATGCCCGTCATCCCGGGCTTGATCTTGTCGGCATCGGGCTCGATCACCCCGTAGGTCTCGTGATCACCGGGGGAGGTACTCACCGTCTCGAGGATCGGCCGGTCGATCAGCTCCGTCGCCGCGACGGCCAGCTGATCCTTCGCGTCGGCGGGATAGTTTTGGTGGGAGGGGAGCACCCACACGCCGCCCGACTGCACGACCTTGAACGGCTGCAGCGTCGAAAGTTCATCGTCGTAGGTCACGATCTCGAGGCTCGCCGCCTTGGCGGCGTCCGAGAAGCTGGGAAAAAGAAGCCGCTCGGCCTCCGGCTCGACATCCCGGCTCTTGAAGCGGGGCTGGGCGAACGAGCCGATCAGAAGCATCCCGATCCCGCCGAGCACGAAGAGTGCGGTCTTCCGCATCACGGGCGACATGGGGTCGGCGGCATTGTGCTGATCCATCGCGAAACTCTCCGAGGTGTTTGGATCTGTAGGGCACGCGGTCAGCGGAGCCGCGACTTGGAAACGCCTTCGCGCTCCTTGGCGCGGCGGCGGAAGAAGACCATGAAGGCCACCACGAGCGGCGGGATCGGCGGAAGGAGCACGGCCAGCCATTTCTGACGATCCTGCTCCTGACGAATCCTGCCTTCCAGCTTCCGCTCGACGCTGTCGATCTCCGCATCACGCTTCCGCTTCAACTGCTCGATCTTCGTGTCGAGCCGACGCTGCGCGAGTCGCTGGCGGCTGGCGAGCTGCTGCACGGCCTGCATGGCTGCCTGCGGGTCGGCATCGCCCTGCGCCTCCATCTCCTTGATCTTCTGCTCGAACTCGCCCACTTCCTTCTGCATCTCGGCATTGGCCTCGCGCTCCGCCTTGTCGAACTCGGCGAGGTAGGCGGCCCGCTGCATATCGGCCTGCTCCCGCGATTCGGCGACGGTGTCCTCGATCCGCTCGAGCGTGCGGTGCTTCGGCTTGCGCTTGCGGATCTCGAGGAATCGATCGTCACCCGCCAGGGAGTCGAGCACGTTGAGGACGAACGTGACGTTGTCGAAATTGAGCCCGAAGACCTCGTCGGGCCTGTTGCGGAGCCCGAAGATCCGCCCGTCCATGAGATCGATGTCGCAGACCACGACGGCCCTGACGGGCTTCGGCCCGGCCGCCTTCTCTCCGTCGGGAGCCGCGCCGGCCTCGGCCGACGGCGTGCGCTCGATGAGGGCCGCCAACACGGTCGCCTGCTTGCCGGGTTGTTCGAAGTTTCGAAGCGACCGCATGTCCCCCGGATTGGCCATGATCTGGCTGACTTCGATCGTGCCGGACCGCGTGCCCGTCTGCACGAGCGGAACCCACTCGATGTTGGCGGCGTCGTCCTTCGCGAGCCCACCGGGGAACGGGAAGAGCACCTCCTGCAGGCCGGCTGTGATCGGTTGCGACTGGCTGAAGCCGGCGACCGACTTGCCCTTCTCGACCTCGCTGAGATTGGAATCGATGAAGACGAACTCGCTCGGCAACTCGAGCTTCACGTGCGGGTTGTAGTCTTGCCAGATCACCAGCGGCTCGGAGCCCATGCGGCCCATCGCCGGACGCCCGCCAGCCACGAGTTTCACGCCGAGCGCCTGCCAGAGCTGGTTGAGATCCCCCTTCGGCTGCGCCTGCGGGCCGAACATCGCCATCGGCCCTGCCGGACCGCGCCGCGGCTGCGACGTTCCGGGCACGCCCGTCATCAGAACCGGCAGCGGATCCTCGAAGATGGCCGTCGGCTGCCCCGCCTGCACCGCGGCCACGAAATGCCCCATCTGTTCCGGCCCCAGCGACGATGGCTGGACGGCCAAAAGCACGTCGTATCGCTCCGTGATCGGCGCCGATGCATCGACCTGCACGACGTCGTATTGCTTCTCGAGTTCGTCGAGCACGGCCTGCCGTGGTTGCTGCTGACCGCTCATCATGTCGAAGCCGCCCGAGAGATTGGCGTCGGTCGTGAGCACCCCGAGCCGCTTCCGCTTCTGCTGGGCCGCGGTGGAAATCGAACGGATCAGTTCGTATTCGACCGGAGTGCCCTTGTCGAAGAAGGGCACCACCACCTTCTCGAGGCCGCACTGCACGGCGCAGCCGAGGAAGATGTCTTCCTCGCGGTAGGCGCCGCGAACCCGCGAGAGCACCGACACCGGTTCGATGCCGAACTGCTGCTTGGCAAGCGAGGCCGCCTCCGTTTTCGGCTCGGTGTCGATCACCTCCACGTTCACCGTGCCGCGGCCGAGCCGCTGGAACTGTCGCAGCATGTTGAGCAGCGTGAGCCGCGTCTGGGCGTAGTCCTCCGGCACCGCAGGGCTGACGTAGGCCTTGATGTCGATCGGCCGCGAGGGCTTCAGATCGGCCAGCAGCCGCCGGGTGTCGGGCGCCAGCGAACTGATCCGCTCCTCCGACAGGTCGGCACGCACGTCCATCCCGCGGAAGAACAGCACGGCGCCCATCGCGGCGGCCGCGATGCCGAGCGTGCGCACGGCGTAGTGCACCCCCATCTGGCCGCCGTCACGACGGCCGGTCCAGTGCCTCCGACCGATCAGGACCATCGCGATATAGAGGCAGATGGCCGCGATGCCGACGAAGTAGGCGATCGACGAAAGGCTGACGATGCCCCTGCCGAAATCGGAAAAGTGTTCGGCGAGGCTCCAGCCCCGCACCCGCTCCGCCATCCGGGGCCCCATGACGGTGCTCGCCCTGTCCGCCACGGCCAGGGGCGCGTTGAAGAAGAGCCCGAGGATGAAGGCGACCGTGAGGTTGCTCGTGAGGAAGCTCGCCACCATCCCGATGGCGAGCATCGCCAGGCCGGTGAACCAGTAGCCGAGGTAATTGGAGAGGAAGAGCCCGCCGTCGGGCGTGCCCCACCGGATCAGGATGATCAGATTGCAGACGCAGGAAAAGAGCAGCGCGACGGTGTAGATGCCGACCGCGGCGAGATATTTCCCGAACACCACCTCCCAGTCGCTCGCCGGGATCGTGAGCAGCAGTTCGTCGGTCCCCTGCCGTCGCTCGTCGGCCCACACGCTCATCGTGATGGCCGGCACGAACACCAGCAGCAGGTAGGGCAGATACCGGTTGAGCTGATCGAGATTGGCGAGGTTGGAGTTGAAGAACTCGGGGGGCCAGAAGGCCGCCAGCGATCCCAGCAGCACGAAGACACAGATGAAGACGTAGCCGGTGGGATTGGAAAAATAGGCGACGAAGTTTCGCTTGAAGACCGCGTCGAGGACGTGCCACTTCATGGGTGTGAATCCTTTCGGTCGGCGTCAGGCCGCGCCGCTTCGGGTGAGTTCGTGGAAACGGTCGTCGAGACTGCGGCCGTCCCGACGGAGGTCGGCGGGCGTGCCGTCGAATCGCAGGCGGCCCTCGGCGATGAGGATCACGCGGTCCGCCATCGCCTCGACTTCCTGGAGAATGTGGGTGGAGAGAAGGATCGTCTTCCGTTGGCCGAGCCTGCGGATCGTGTCGCGAACCTCGCGAATCTGGTTCGGATCGAGGCCGCTGGTCGGTTCGTCGAGGATCAGCACGTCGGGCTCGTGAAGCAGCACCTGCGCCATCCCGACCCGCTGCCGATAGCCCTTGGAGAGCTTGCCGATCGCCTTGCCGATGACGCTCCCCAATTCGCACTGCTTCACCACCGCCTCGATCCGCTCCTCACGGCGGTCGCCCGAGAGCCCGCGGGCATCCGCGAAGAATTCCAGGAGGCTGCGGGGCGTCATGTCGGGGTAGAGCGGGCCGTTTTCGGGCAGGTAGCCAAGGTGGGCCGCCCCCTCGAGCCGGTTGGTCGACATATCGTAGCCGGCGATCCTGGCCGTTCCGGCCGATGGGGCGAGGTAGCCCGTGAGCATCTTCATCGTGGTGCTCTTGCCGGCACCATTGGGCCCGAGAAACGCGACGATCTCCCCCCGTGACACACGGAATGAGATGTCCTTGGTGGCGATGAACTGCCCGTAGAACTTGGTCAGACCGTCGGCCTCGATCATCACCTGGGCAGAGGCGGGGGCGTCATGCATCGCGTGGGTTCCTTGCGCTGGGATCCGGGGAGCGAGCGGCCGTGCCGCCTGCCCCGCGAGAACCGACGCCGTATTTTTCACACAATACCGCGGCGCGGCAATCCCCTGGGGCTCGCCAGGGGCGGAATACCTACTGTGTCAGGCCCCTGTCGTGGCGTCGGCCGGCTGCGACATGACGGGCTGCATGATCGGCCCCACGCCGCCCCGCTGCCACGCGACATGGGCCCGCCACGCGTCATCGACCTGCGGATGGTCACCCCGAAAATGGACCCCGCGGCTTTCCTCGCGGACAAGGGCGCTACGGATCATGAGCTGGGCCACCTCGAGCATGTTTTGCAGCTGCCATCCCGCCGCATCACCGAACTGACGGGGAAGCACGTAGCGACACCAGCCCTCGACCGTTTCCAGGGCCTCCGCCAGCTGCGGCCCGGTCCGCTCGACGCCGACCTGTCGCCACATCAGCGCCCGGAGCGAGTTGCGGATGTCGGCAAGATCGAGGGCCGCGTGCCCGGCCCCCACGGCCGCATCCTCCCGCTTGGGGTTGGTGATCGCGGGCAACTGAAACGTGTCGCCCGCCACCGCGGCTCCTTCATCCATCACCTCGGCGGCGGCGGTCTCCCCGGCGCGGGCGCCGTAGACGAGCCCTTCCAGGAGACTGTTGCTGGCCAGGCGATTGGCGCCGTGCAGGCCGCTGGAGGTGACCTCACCGGCGGCGAGCAACCCGGGCACGCTCGTTCGCCCACGATCATCGACGGTCACGCCGCCGATCATGTAGTGGGCCCCCGGGCGGACCGGAATCCGGTCGCGGGCGAGGTCGAGCCCGAACTTCGCGCAGGTCTCCGCCATTCCCGGAAAGCGGTGCCGCACGGCGGCTGCGTCGAGGTGCGAGAGATCGAGGTAGACGCTCGAGTGGTGCGTGCGATGCATGACGTCGGTGATCGCACGCGCGACGATGTCGCGAGGCGCGAGTTCGGCCCGCGGGTCGAAGTCGGGCATGAACCGCCGGCCATCGCGATCGACCAGCCATGCCCCCGCTCCCCGAACCGCCTCCGTGATCAGGCTGCGGCCTCCGCCGGCGATGTAGAGCACGGTCGGGTGAAACTGCATGAACTCCATGTCTCGGAGTTCGGCACCGGCCCGCCAGGCCAGCGCGAGCCCGTCGCCGCTGGCGCCCGGCGGATTGGTCGACTCGCGGTAGATCTGCCCGACGCCGCCGGTTGCCAGAATCGTCCGCTTCGCCCAGACGAGCGTTTTCCCGTGGGCGGGATTCCAGACAAGGGCTCCGCGGCAGACACCGTCGTGGGTGATCAGGTCGATCGTGAACGTATCGGGCCAGACATCGAGGTTGGCGAGCGTTCTCGCCTGACCGATCACGGCCCGCATCACCTCGCGGCCGGTCGCATCTCCGAGCGCATGGACGATGCGGTGGTGGCTGTGCCCCCCCTCGCGGCCGAGCTCGAGGATGCCGTTGCGAGCGTCGAATCGAGTGCCCCAGGCGATCAGTTCATGGATCCGCGCCGGGGCTTCGCGAACCACCGCATCGACGACATCACCGTGGCACAGCCCCGCCCCCGCGACGAGCGTGTCGGCGACATGATTGTCGAAACGGTCCTCGGGATCGACGACGCCGGCAATGCCCCCCTGCGCCCATTGGCTCGATGAACCCTGCAGGTCGTCCTTCGTGACGACGGTGACCGAGAGCGACGGATCGACCGCGAGCGCCGCCCGCAGGCCGGCGAGGCCGCCCCCGAGAATGAGCACGTCGGTGAAGCAGTGCGGCACCCGCTTCGGGCCGAAGGCGACGAGATACCGCGGCCCCTCGAACATGCCGCTTGCTGTGTCCGTCATTCGCCGCTCGTACCCTGGAGGTAGGCTCGCACCTGCTCGCGGTATTCGCTCGGTGGACGGCTGCGGCGGCCCTCCGCCTGCCCCCCCTTCACGTCGGATGGCAGGTCGCGGGATGACCGTGTGCCGCCCGGCCTGAGCCCGAGGCTCCGCACGGCCCGCTCGAATTCGCCTCGCTTCCGTTGATCAGGACTGTCGGCAAGCCGTCGCATCGCCTGCCACCGGTCGATGAATGCCCGGGCCTGCTCGGGAGTCCAGCCGAGTTCCCTCAAAACATCCGATTGGCCTGCCTCAATCGAGTCACGGAGGTGCTCGACGGCGAGATCGGCTGCGTTTCGTGCGTGGGCGACATCCTCATCACCCCACTCGAGCTCCCTCTTGCGTTGGTCGCCTTCCACCGCATCGAGATCATCGTGGGGAGCCCCGTCGCCCCCCGTCACCGCTCCGGCTCCGGTCTTGCTGCCACCGCCCGGCGCCCCTTCACCGGGCTGCCCCGGTTGCTCACGATTCTGCCCCGTGCCACCGCCGGCTCGTTCGCCACCGGGCTCGCCAGACTGGCTTCCCTTCTGCCCCTCGCCGCGACTTGCTTCACCCGCTTTGCCTTCTCCAGCCCTGCCTTCTCCAGCCTTGCCTTCTCCAGCCTTGCCTTCTCC
>JBJTDB010000198.1:0-883 GCA_046092145.1 Planctomycetia bacterium
CCTCGGCGCTCGCGGGCCTCGACTACGGCGATCTTCTCCGCGAGGTCCGAGGCGTCGTCGAGCCGGTCGTGAATCGGCACGGCGGCCCCGGCCGCGGGATCTCGGCCGACTTCACCGGGGCCATGCCGCTTGTCAACGCGATCCAGACGACGCTGCTTCGCGACCTGTTCAGCAGCTTTCTCTCGGCCTGCGGCATGATCACCCTGGTGATGATGGTGGTGGAGGGGGGAGTCGCCGCGGGCCTGGTCGCGATGGTGCCCAACATCTTTCCGATGGTGCTGCTCTTTGGCGCACTCGGCTGGGCACGGGCCGCGCTCGATATCGGGAGCGTGATGACGGCATCCGTCGCCCTCGGCATGGCCGTGGACGGCACGTTCCACTTCCTCACCTTCTACCGGCATGCGCTGGGGCGGGCCGTCACGGGCGATCCCACCGCCGGCGATCGCGCGGCCGCGATTCGCGACGCCTTCGAGCATGCGGCAGGGGCGATCGTGCAAAGCTCGCTCGTCTGCGGCCTCGGCATCCTCGCCTTCGCGGCCAGTCCGTTCGCCCCCACCCGCCGGTTCGCCTGGATGCTGTCGCTGCTCGTGACGGCCGCCTTGGCGGGTGATCTGATCGTGCTCCCCGCCCTGCTGGCCACCCGTCTTGGACGATGGTTTCGGCCGGCCCCCCCCGGGAACGTCGATACCTCGAGGGATGACCATCCGTAACCGGCGGAATGCTATCATCCGGAGGCGACGCTTCAGGACGTCGTCGATCCCCGCTTTCGTGAGGAGGCTCCCATGCCAGTCAGCCGCCGTTCATTCGTCGAACATGCCCTGGCACTTGCCGCGACGGCCGCCGCTCAGGGCGGAATACGCGCGACCGAGCCGACGGGCTCAAC
>JBJTDB010000199.1:0-1241 GCA_046092145.1 Planctomycetia bacterium
GCTCGCCCGGATCACGTGGCTGGGGCGGTAGCGGAGCGGGCTCGGCCTATTCCTTTGGGGCCGGGGGCGACGCAGGCTTTGCGTCGGCCTCGCCGAGAGCGACCTTCAGGCTCTCCCGTGCCTCGAAGAGGTTGGGATCGAGTTCGAGCGCCCGTTTGAATTGGGCGATCGCCTTCTCTTTTTCGCCGAGCTTGAAGAGCACGATGCCGTAGTTGCTCAAAACGAGGGGATTCGACGGCAGGAGTTCGATCAGCTCTTCATAGACCGTGCGGGCTTCGGCATAGCGCCCCGCCTGGGAACACGCATCGGCGAGATTCACACGGGTTGTGAGCATATCGGGCGCGGCCTGGGCCGCCGCCCGAAAGGCCTCGATCGCTTCGTCGATGCGGTCCTTTTTCGTGAGGGCGATCGCGAGATTCGTTTGTGTTTCGGGGAGGTCCGGACGGAGCCGTACGGCATTCTGAAAATGCTGGTAGGCGCCATCGATATCCCCCCGCTTCAGTTTGCGGCCTCCCAGTCGGTTATGGGCGGCCCAAGCGTCGGAATTGTGGGCGAGCGTGTATTCCCAGAGATGATCTTCATCGCTGAACGTGATGGCGTGAAAAAACGCATTCAAACCCAGAAAAAGCATCGCGCAGGCAGCCACGGCCGTGAAGGCAGTCCGCTCCCGCTCGTTCTGCTTTTCGAGCCATGTGGTCAGCGCCGCGACGATCAAGGCGAGCGGCCCGATCATGGGGAGATAAAGGAAGTGATCTGCCACCCACGCGACCCGCATGAAGGAGATATCGATGAAGCCGAGTACCGGGGCGATCATGAGCAGAAAGAATCCGAATGCGAAGATGGCGTTGCGTCCCCAGTTGGTCTCGCGGTGTTTCCACAACCACCAGGCGCCGCCCCCAATCAGGAGCCACGGCACAAACTGCCAGGCCTTCGGCGGATCGACATCCCAGCGGGGATAGATGGGCAGCAGGTGGAGCGGCCAGACGATCGTCGCAAGGTAGAAGAGGGTCGCCATCCCGGTCATGGCGATCCGTGAATCGAGGCCGCCCACGAACATTGCTTGCCCGCCGATGGCGCGGCCGAATTGATACTGCACCGTGATGATGCCGAGCACGATCGAGATGAGAAACAAGGGCGCTGCCCGCACGGCATCCTGCACGGTCACAGTGCCCCGTTTCCACCAGGCATAAAGCAGCGTGAGCACGGGCATCGCCACGACCGAGGTCTTGGCGAGCATTGCC
>JBJTDB010000200.1:0-1121 GCA_046092145.1 Planctomycetia bacterium
GCGCGTCCGGGGGCGGCAGCGACTCCACGGACGACCCCCAGTCAACGGAAGGAAGGGGAACCGGCTCCTCGCCGTTGAGTGGGATCGACCACGCCACCGTGGCTGCAATCCAGACCGCGACCGTCGAGATCCGTAGCCCTCGCCACAGTCCATACCGGGAGCGTTCCCAACCAGTCATAAATGGTACAGATCGCATCGTGCGGACCGCCGAGCGCTTGCGCACCGCCCCCGTAGCAATGCGTCACGCGACGCACTGCCTCCCGCCTTCCCATTCGTATCGACACGATTCGATGCTCCGCGTGCAGGCGACGCCGAACGAACCGAATGCGCGGATTATGCGGTCGGCATCTTGCCCAGGCGGCAACGCCCGCCCGACAAAGTCCACCCGGCTTCGAACCGATCGCTTTTCCAGCCTGAGCCACGCTAGGATTTCGAAAGCTGGGAAAACCTGGATCAGAGGGAAACCGTGACCACGCGGGTATCTTCGTCCGCGAGAAGGCTTTGACGAGCTTCGAGGTACTCCTCGATGGCGATGCGAATGTTCGCGAGCGCTTCTTGCTCGGTGGCGCCCTGTGACCAGCATCCTGGCAAGGCGGGACACCCGACCGCGAACCCTTCGTCCGAACGTTTCAGAATGACGGGGTAATCGATGCTCATACCTGAAGCATCTCGACGGACGGCACCGTCGTCAAGCACGGGAATTCCCTCATCATTCCCGCGGCTGGCTCAACAACAGACCGGCGGGGAATCCATGGCTTTCCGGGCCGAGCGAGGCGTCGGCGGCACGCAGATCGCTCTCCGCACGCCAAAACTCCTGCCGGGCCATGATCTCGAGAAGCGACGCATCGAACTTCGCCTGCTCTCGGAGCGTGACCCGCAGCACGTCGCTGCGGCCAAGCCGAAGCTGCTCCCGCTCCGCGCGGGCCACGAGCGATGCCAACTCGACCTGGTGCGACACCTGCTCGTGAAACTCGAAGGCTCGCTCGAGCAACGAATAGGCATCCTGCACGTCGGCCCGGATCTGGTCCTCGGCGAATTGCAGCTGCTTGTCGATCTGAACGAGCTGGGCATGGACGGTTTGCAGCCGGCCGCGGGCATCGCGACGCTGGGCCGGCATCTGG
>JBJTDB010000201.1:0-6172 GCA_046092145.1 Planctomycetia bacterium
ATCCTGGGCCACTGGCTCTTCGGGATCACCTGGTGGATGGGCATCCTTGCCGTGCTCGTCACGTTCCTCCTCTCGATCGTGGCCGCGCGGGCCACGGGCGAGACCGACATCACGCCGATCGGCGCCATGGGCAAGATCACGCAGCTCGTCTACGGGGTCGTCGCCCCGTCGAACATCACCACCAATCTGATGACCGCCTCGATCACGTCGGGGGCCGCCTCGCACGCGGCCGACCTGCTCACCGATCTCAAGAGCGGCTACCTGCTCGGCGGCAATCCGCGGAAGCAGACCATCTCGCAGCTGTTCGGCGTGATCGCCGGGACGATCGTGAGCGTGCCGGCCTATCTCTTCGTGGTGCAGCGGAACCCCGCCCAGCTCGGCTCGGAGGCCCTGCCCGCCCCGTCGGCGAAGGTCTGGGCGGGCGTGGCCGAATTGCTCGCCAAGGGGATCGGCGCCCTTCCGGCCGGGGCGCTCGCGGCCATCGCCATCGGGGCGGCGATCGGCATCGCGCTGACGCTGCTCGAGGAATTCGGCCCGACATCATGGAAGCCATGGCTCCCCTCGACGACGGGCCTGGGAATCGCCGGCGTGATCCCGGCCTTCAACTCGTTCGCGATGTTCGCCGGCGCGTTGGTCGCATGGCTCGTCGCGAAGGCCCGGCCGACCGCGGCGGAGACTTACACAGTGCCCGTGTCGAGCGGCCTCATCGCCGGCGAGTCGCTGATGGGCGTCGCGATCATCCTCGGCCTCGAACTGATGAAGGCCCTGGGCGCGGGATAGCAGACGGTGAAACACGTCTGCCCGAGCAGGATGCGATGGCCGTCGATGCCGGAATCCACGGGCGAATGCAGGCCGTCGTCATTCATGCCGTGCCTGCCGATACACGGTCGGCGTCGTGCCGACGACCGCTCGAAACCGCTTCGCGAAGTGTTTCGCGTCGCAGAAGCCGACATCCATCGCGATCGAGTCGATCTTTCGGGAGGTCATCCGCAAGAGCTGCATCGCACGTTCGAGCCGGAGTTTTTCGAGATACCGCATCGGCGTGAGCCCCGTGGCCGGCACGAAGATCGCCGCCAGCTGCGACCGCGACACGCCGGCCACCCGGCAGATTTCCTCGATCGTAAGCGGCTCCGACAGACGGCTCGCCATGGCATCGATGACCTGACGAACGCGAACATCCATCGGATCGGCCGCCATCCGCGCCTCGGCCGCCGCCCAGAGGAGCGCCTGTTCGAGCAGGTTCAGCTGCAACTCGGCCCGGGTCACCACGCTCGACTCGCAGATCGCCTCCATCTGCCGGAAGCACCGCACCATGCGTCGCCAGGTCTGGCCCTGTCCGATCCGCTGCAGGGAATAGTGGGGGCGAATCTCGGGCAGCCGCAGGAGCAGGATCTCGATCCTCGGCGGCGGCCGCAGGAGCACGAACGATGCCGCCACGCCCCTGCTCCGGCCCCGTGGATGATCGGCCGTGGTCCAGATGTGGTCGGTCTCGGGTCGCATGATGACCATGTCGCCCGCCTCGGCGTCGAAGGCCTGTGGCGAATCGAGACCGACGCGATACCCGCCCCGCGTGACCAGGATCACGGCCCATTGGTGGTGATAGTAGCGATCGGATGCGCCGGCCGAATGATCTCCGCTCGAGGAGAGGATGTCGGCGACGGTGATCTCACCCTTGCTCGCGGGAACGAGCATCGCAGACTGGGCGGCGGCGTGCTGGCTGATGATCGTTCCCATTGTGGAGCAGATCAATTACGTCGGTGGTGATAGCGAGGCATCATCCCCCTGCTTCCGCAGGGGGCTTCTGAGGGATGAGGGCTTTTCACGCCGATCCCAAAGCCCCTCGCGGCAGCGAGTGGGATGACGCGATCCATCACCATCCGCGACTTCTTTCAAGCAATAAGGTCTTTCACGACCTTTCCATGCACGTCGGTGAGCCGGTAGTCGCGGCCTTGGAAGCGGTAGGTGAGCCGCTCGTGATCGACACCGAGCAGGTGCAGGAGCGTGGCGTTGAGATCGTGCACATGCACCGGCTTCTCGAGGATGTTGTAGCAGTAGTCGTCGGTCAGGCCGTGCACGAGCCCAGGCTTCACGCCGCCGCCGGCCATCCAGATCGAGAAGCAGCGGCCGTGATGGTCGCGGCCATAATCCTCGACGAGCCCGCCCTGGCCGTAGACCGTGCGGCCGAATTCACCGGCCCAGACGACGAGCGTCTCGTCGAGCAGGCCGCGGGCCGCGAGGTCTTCGATGAGCGCCGCCTGCGGCTGGTCGATGTCGCGGCACTGCTTGGGGATGTTGCTCATGAGGTTGTTGTGCTGATCCCAGCCGCGGTGATAGAGCTGCACGAACCGCACGCCCCGCTCCACCAGCCGCCGCGCGAGCAGGCAGTTGGCCGCGAACGTGCCCGGCTTCTTGCTCTCCGGGCCATAGCGGTCGAACGTCGCCGCCGTCTCGGCCGAAAGATCGGTGAGTTCGGGCACCGAGGCCTGCATGCGGAAGGCCATCTCGTATTGCGCCACGCGGGAGGCGATCTCCGGATCGCCATCGCGGACCTGCTGCAGCGAGTGCAGCCGGGAGAGGCCGTCGAGCATCGAGCGGCGCAGCTGCCGCGACACACCCGGCGGATCGGCGAGATAGAGCACAGGATCGCCGCTCGAGCGGAGCTTCACGCCCTGATGGCTCGACGGCAGGAAGCCCGCGCCCCAGAGCCGTTCGAGCAGGCCCTGGTTGGAGTCGGCACCGCTGCCCTGCGAGAGCATGACCACGAAGCTCGGCAGGTCGTCGGCCTCCGAGCCGAGGCCGTAGCTCAGCCAGGCGCCAAACGACGCCCGCCCAGGCTGCTGTGAGCCCGTCTGCAGAAACGTGATCGCCGGGTCGTGGTTGATCGCCTCGGTGTGCATCGACCGTACGAGGCAGAGTGTGTCGACGATCCGGCCGGTATGGGGCAAGAGTTCGCTGATCATCGTGCCCGATTCGCCGCACGGCTTGAAGCCATACTTCGATGCGATCACCGGGAAGCTCTTCTGGCCGCTCGTCATCCCCGTGAGCCGCTGGCCATTGCGGATCGAATCGGGCAGTTCGCTGCCATGCCGCGCGGTCAGCCCCGGCTTCGGATCGAGCAGTTCGATCTGCGAGGGGCCGCCCGACTGAAAAAGGTAGATCACCCGCTTGGCCCGCGGCGCGAAGTGGAGCGCGGGGAGCACCGCCCCCTTGGGCAGCGATAGTTCTGGGGCCGCAGGCCCGGCGCTCGCGTCGCGGCCGAGGAGCGAGGCGAGCGCCGCCGTGGAGGCGGCCGTCGCGCTTCGGCCGAGAAACGCCCGTCGGCCGAGAAGCATCGCCGCTGCGTGTGGAAGGAAAGGCTGCGCCATGGGTCACTCCTTCGTGAGCGTCTCGTCGAGGCACAGCAGCGTGCCGGCCACCATCGTCCAGGCGGCGAGATCGGCCGGTTGGCCCTGATCGGCATCGGGCCCGAGCGCGAGCAGCTTCTTCGCGGCGGCCGGGTCGGCCGCGAAGTGCCCGCGAAACTCGGCGAGCTTTTCGCGCACCGCCGCCTGCTCGTCGGGGGTTGGCATGCGGCCGAGCAGCACCTGATAGAGGCGATGGATCGCGACCTGCTCGTTGGCGGCCGACGCACCGCCGGCCGATCGCGAGAAGGCCGCATCGCCGAGGCTGCGGATCGCGAGCGCCTTGGCCGCCTCCACATACGTCGGGTCGTTCATCACCACGAGCGCCTGCAGGGGAGTATTCGTGCGGGCGCGGCGGACCACGCAGGTCTCACGGTCGGGGGCGTCGAAGAGCGCCATCGAGGGGGGCGGGCAGGTCCGCTTCCAAAACGTATACATGCTGCGGCGGTGGAGCCCGTCGCCCTGATCGGGCACGTAGGCCGCCTGGTGGAGCACCGACACCTCCTCCCAGAGCCCCGCCGGCTGCCAGGGCTTCACGCTCGGGCCGCCGACCCGCTCGACGAGCAGCCCCGAGGCAAAGAGCGCCTGGTCTCGCACCGTCTCCGCCGGCAATCGAAACCGCGGCCCCCGCGCGAGCAGCCGATTCTCGGGATCACGGGCAAACGCCTCGGCCGGCGCCCGCGACGATTGGCCGTAGGTCGCCGAGAGCACGATCCGCCGCAGGAGTTTCCGCATGTTCCAGCCATCGCGGACGAGGCTCGCCGCCAGATGATCGAGCAGGTCCGGATGCGTGGGGGCGGCCCCCTGCGTTCCAAAATCCTCGACAGTCTCGACGAGGCCGCGGCCGAAGAGCATCTCCCACCAGCGGTTCACCGCCACCCGCGCCGTGAGCGGATGCCGCGGATCGACGAGCCAGCGGGCCAGCGCCAGCCGATTGGCCGCCCGGCCCTCCGGCAACGGCGGCAGGAAGGCGGGCACGCCTGAAGCGACCGGGTCGCGCGGGGCGTCGTATTGGCCACGGTCGAGCACGTGCGCCTGCCGCGGCGCGGGCAGGTCGGCCATCACCATCACCTTCACCGTGCGGTCTTCGATGGCGGCGATCTCCTTGGCCGTGTCCGCGTCGGGCTTTTCACCAGCGAGCCGGTCGTTGATCGCCGTCAGCGCCGCCTCGTCGGCATGGCTTCGCAGCGTCACGAACGGCCCGACCACGTTGGTCAGCTTGCCATTGGCATACTGCGGCAGCGGGTCGGGGATGCTGTTGAAGAAGGAGAAGAGCTGGAAATACTCCCGCTGCGAGATGGGGTCGAACTTGTGGTCGTGGCAGCGGGCGCACTGGAGCGTGAGCCCCATGAAGGCGGTGGCGGTCGTCTGCACCCGATCGGCCACGTATTCCACGCGATACTCCTCGTGGATCACGCCCCCTTCCGTCGTGAGCACATGGTTGCGGCCGAAGCCGGTGGCGATCCGCTGGGCCTGCGTCGGCTCGGGCAGAAGGTCGCCGGCGAGCTGCTCGATGATGAACTGATCGAACGGCATGTTGCGGGCGAAGGCGCCGATCACCCAGTCGCGCCAGGGCCACTGCGTTCGCTCCTCGTCGTTGTTGTAGCCGTTGGTGTCGGCGTAGCGGGCCACATCGAGCCAGTGCATCGCCATCTTCTCGGCGTGGCGGGGCGAGGCGAGCAGCCGATCGACCACCCGCTCGCGGGCCGTCGGCGATGCGTCGGCCAGAAACGCCGCCTGCTCGTCGAGCGTCGGCGGCAGCCCCGTGAGATCGAGCGACACCCGCCGCAGCCAGGTGGCGCGGTCGGCGGGCGGCGCGGGCGCCAGCCCCTCGCGGGCGATCCGATCGAGCACGAAGTGATCGAGCGGATCGGTGGGCCAAGCGGCCAGCGCGGCCGGCGGCTGCGGCGGCGCGGGATTGCGCACCTGCTCGAACGACCAGTGCGGGGCGTAGGGGGCGTTGGCGTCGATCCATTCCTTGAGCAGCTTCTTCTGCTCGGCCGTGAGCGGCTTCTTGAATTCGGGGGGCGGCATCACGAGATCTGGATCGGTCGAATCGATCCGTGCCACCAGTTCGCTCTCGGCGAGGGAGCCGGGCACGATCGCCCGCGTGCCCGACGGCAGTTCGGCGAGGGCCGAGGGGCGGTCGTCGAGCCGCAGTTCGGCCTGCCGGGAGTGCGGATCGCGGCCGTGGCAGTTGAAGCAGTGGACCGCGAGGATCGGGCGGATGTCGCGGGAGAAATCGACGGCTCGGGCGGAATCCGTCGCGAGCGCCGCCGCGATCAGCACCGCGACGGCGGGCATCCGCCCCATCATCGTTGGATTATGGTGCACGCAGCGGGCCTCCGAGAAACTAGTATAGATCGACGATCCGCTCGAACACCAGCAACAGATCAGGGGCTCTGCGGCCGCGTTTGTGGGGTTTTCGGCCGGATGGCGGCCGACTCATCACGCGGGCTCGCACACGCTCCGTTGGCTGCCGAGGCCGTCGATCGCGAGCGTGACGACATCGCCCGCCCGTAGAAAGACCGGCGGCTTCATCCCCATGCCCACGCCCGGGGGCGTGCCGGTGATGATCACGTCGCCCGCTTCGAGCGTGATGAACTGCGACAGGTAATGGACGATGTGCCAGACGTCGAAGATCATCGTCGCCGAGGTGCCGTTTTGCCGGCGCACGCCGTTGACCTCGAGCGTGAGGCCGAGCTTCTGCGGATCGGCCACCTCGTCGGCCGTGACGAGCCAGGGGCCGAGCGGCAGGAAGTTGTCGCAGC
>JBJTDB010000202.1:0-810 GCA_046092145.1 Planctomycetia bacterium
AGGCGACGATCGATGGCATGGCCGAACTCCTCGAGAAGAACCGCGGCCGCCTCAGCAGGATCATTGATCGCCGCAAGCCAGTCGCCGTTGACGTAGATCCGCTCGCCACCGCCAGGAGCAGCTGCGGCGTAGGCAGCAGGATGGCCCTGAAGATCGGCGTTGCCGCGAACATCCAGGCCCACGACGAGCGTCCCGCGGGCCCACTCATCACGAAGCCGGGAAACCGCATTCTGAAAAACGTCAGTATCCGTGACCTGACGGCCAAACGCCTCGGTCAGGATCGCGTTGAGTTCACTTCCCGCAAAGACCCGCCTGAGCGTCGCGTCGGCGATGTCAATCGCAGCGGCGAGCGTGGCACGGGCTGCAGCGGCCGATGGCGATTCCCCGACGGCGATGAAGTGAGAGCCGACCGTGAGACCAACCGCGTCGTCGGCACTCGTGAGACCGGGAGTCTCAACACTCGGCGGCGACAGCACTGCCCCCGTTTCGACAAAAACGCTGTCGAGATCCCGCGCGCTTGCGTCGCCCGGCACTCCACTGAGCAGCGATCGCGGCTCGAGGGTTTCGTGGCTCGCGAGCGGCCGCGCGGCGCTCCGCCGGCGGACGGCCTTTCGGCCGGCCCGTCCCGAACGGAACGTCCAATTCCACGATTCAGTCATCGATCACGCCGAGCGTCACGCTCCCAAAACGGCCAGCCGAGACCCTCGCGATCACCCTACTCCGAAGGAGGGGACTGCTGAACGCGACTTTGGCCACACTCTTCATCGTCTACGCACGCCCTTCCGATACGTTCATAATACCGCGTATCTC
>JBJTDB010000203.1:0-1184 GCA_046092145.1 Planctomycetia bacterium
TCATGCTCATGGGGCCCAACTCGGCCCTGGGCCACAACTCGATCATCTTCATGATCGAGGCTCAGGTGCGGTACATCCTCCAGTGCCTCGCGTGGCTCGACCAGGGGCCGGCTGAAGGCCGCCTGGAAACCATCGAGGTAAGGGAGGACGTGCAGCGATCATACAACGCCGCCCTGCAGAAGAAATTTGATCGCAGCGTGTGGAAGAGCGATGGAAGCGTGTGGCAGCTGCCCTGCACGAGCTGGTACGTCCACGAAAGTGGGAAAAACCACGTGCTCTGGCCCGGGTTTTCGGTGAGCTACTGGTGGGCGATGCGGAAGCCGAACCGGCAACACTTTTTGCAGAAAACGGCCGTTCATGGTGACAATGCTGCCGAATCGGCCACCCGGTCGATCGCACCGCCCTGAATCGGGCTGTCCCACGAGCGATGCCAAACGACTCCGCTGCCGCCGCCCTGCCGCACGTCATCATCGACGTGGAAAAACTGCGGAATATCAACACGGGGCTGGGACGGTTTTCACTTCATCTGGCCGAGGAGATCATTCGGCTGGCCCAGGGCAGGTTTTGGCCGATTCTGTTCCTGCCCTCAGATACCGAGCAACTGCTGCCAGTAGGAGGCTATGGTGTGGCTCGAGTGGCAGAGTGGCGGAAAGAAGGCTTCGTGCGGTTCGTGAGGCCGTTTGTGCGGCCCTTTCTTCCGCATGGGGTGTCGCAGGTATGGCACATGACGCATCAGGCGGCAAAGTATTTTCCGCTCGACTCGCGAACCCCGGTTTTGCTCACCATCCACGATCTGAATTTTTTGCATGATGGCTCAACCAGAGAAGCGGGCGTGCGAATCCGTCGCAAACTCGCGGGGGTTCAGCGGCGCATCGATCGAGCGGCCGCCATCACAACCGTCTCGCGCTTCACGGCCGACGACGTCAAGAAGCACCTCAACGTGCGAGGAAAACCTGTCCATGTGGTTCCGAATGGGATGGCGCCACCGGCGGCCGCATCCCCTCAGCGGCCCGGGTTTCTCGCCGAGGGGCCGTTTCTTCTGGCAGTGGGCAACGTTCTCCCGCACAAGAATTTTCACGTGTTGCTCGGGATGATGGAGCATCTGCCGGGAAAGCGGCTCGTAGTCGCGGGTAAGAAAGAGACACCCTACGGCGCCGCGATGGAGCGAGAGATCGCGCAGCGGG
>JBJTDB010000204.1:0-969 GCA_046092145.1 Planctomycetia bacterium
ATGGAAGACTGGCTGTCGCGGGAGTTTCTCGCCGACCAGGAGGCCAACGCCGTCGGTAGATCCTACGAGAGCTACACGTTTGCGGGGAAGCAGTGGACGCTCGCCACCGATGCGGCCACGCCGATCGCCACCTGGCGGCCCGACCTGCTCGACCATCATGGCCTCGCGCTGCCAGAGACCTGGGACGACGTGCTCGACCTCGCGCGGCGGGGCCACGTCACGGTGCCCGCCTTCCCGATCGACATGCTGATGCAGAGCTACATGTTCTGCGATGCGCTCGGGGCCGAGCCGTTCACCCGCGACGATTGCCTCGCCCCCGACGACGTGCTCGCCGCGGCCCTTGCCGAGCTGCGCCGGCTCGTCGTGCTCTGCGATCCCGAGTGTCTCCGCCGCAACCCCATCCGCACGGCCGACTGGATGGCCGCGACCGACGACCCTCGCGCCGCCTACTGCCCCTTCGGCTACGGCTATTCGAATTACTCTCGGCCGGGATACGCCCGGCATGTGCTGAAGGCCGGCGGGCTCGTCACGCTCGGCGACCGGCGGCTCCGCTCGACGCTCGGCGGCGCGGGCGTGGCCGTCTCGGTGCACACGAAGCACCCGCGGGCCTGCATGGACTACGCTGCCTTCACCGCGTCGCCCGACATCCAAAAGGGGATCTACTTTCAGGCGGGAGGCCAGCCTGGGCACCGGGCCGCGTGGACCGACGACGCCGTCAACGCGGCGAGCGCCGATTTCTTCCGCGACACGCTCCCGACGCTCGACGCGGCGATCGTGCGGGGCAAGTTCCCGGGCTACATGCGGTTTCAGGACGAGGGCACGCCGCTCGCCCACGCGGCCGTGAGTGGCGAGGTGTCGGTCGACGAAGCCGCCCGCGGGCTCAACCGGCTCTACCGCGAGTGCCTTCGGATGGGGTGACGGTGGTGCATCACACATTCCCTCGCTTGCGCGAGGGGCTTCACGGCATTC
>JBJTDB010000205.1:0-2266 GCA_046092145.1 Planctomycetia bacterium
CTCGCCGCATCGGCATCGCTTGACTGCGGTGCCATGCGACGTGAGACTCTTTCACGAGCAATCAGGGCGATTAGCTCAGTTGGTTAGAGCACCAGCTCGACAAGCTGGGGGTCATAGGTTCGAGTCCTATATCGCCCATAAATGGTGTTTGCCGCGGCTCGCAGCAGTTCGCATCGTTTCGCACCGTTCGGCGTTTCAGGCCGAGTTGCTGCGATTCGTGCGAACCGTTGCGGGCCAACGCGGCTTTTGACTGCACACAAATGTGCACACTCCCGGGGGCAGCCTCGGACGTCGCATCGGCGCCCCCCGACCCGCCGCCGGCAACCGCGTCCTCGAAGTGCCGTTCCCGAGCCTGCAGGTAGTGGGTGGCGGCGATCAGCGGCGAATGCCCGAGCGATTTGGCGACGACATGGTTTGGATACTTCTCCACCCAGTCGGTCGCGCAAGACGCCCGCAGATTCTGGAACAGCCGCGGCCACGGCGCGAGCCCGGCCCGTGTGATGATCTTCGTGAACGTTGTTCGGAGGTTTGACGCCGCGGTGAGCGTCCGCGGCAGGATCAACTTCTCCCCCTCGGCCGCCTGCTCATAAGCCTCGGCAAGGATCGCCCGAAGCTGGGGGCAGATCGGTACGATACGAACGGCATGCCCCTCATGCCGGGCCGTCTTCGGTGAGCGGACGGTGAGCCGGCCGGTATCCCACGCGATGTCGTCCCATGTGAGTGCCGCGACCTCCGACGGGATCCGCAAGCCGGCATAGCGGCCCAGCGCGATCACGAGCCGCCAAAACACCCCCGGGCAGCGCTCCAATACCGCAACAACGATTTCCTCCGACACGTAGAACGAGCGATCCGGGTTCTGTTGCGATCCCGCCGGCAGGTCCTCGAAGGGATTGGTCGCCACCATGCCCCACTTGACGGCTTTCCTGAAAATCGCCCTCGACACGTAGACCCTCTTCGCCACGGTGGCCGGACTAAGGCCCTCGTCGACGATCTTCTTTTTCCAGATGTCGGCCTGCTCGCCACCGATCCCGGTTATCGGCGTGTCGCCGCCGAGGTGCTTGAGGAGGCTTCCGGTGGTCTGGCGGTAGGCGGCCCGGGTGCTCGCCTTGACCGAAGCCCGGGCCACGAACGCCTTGAGCAGCTCGTCGAGCGTGACGACCCGGGCCTTCACCCGTGGTTCGGCGATGCCGACCGCGACGAGCTTATCGTAGGTCGCATCCGGGAGATCACTCAGCCACGAGCACAGTTCGGCCGCCGGCGCCGTGCCGAGCCGTATCGTCGCGAGGAGCGCCTCGACGTTGACCATGAAGGTGGTTGCCACCTTCTTCGGCACCCGTCCCAGCCATATTGATGCCCGCTTTCCGGAATGCTTCGGGTCCATGAACTGGATGCGGCGGTTCCCGTCGCGATTCGAAACAAGTGTCGCCATTCGACACCTCCTGTTGTTGGTGATCAGCCGGCCGAGCTTTTTCCCAAGGTATTGTCGCACGCCGGCTGTTTGGTGCGACGGTTTCGGTCCACGAAAGCCTGAAGGTCCCGCGGGTCGTACCGCTTCAACCGCGGGCCGATCCGGATGAACGGGATGCTGCCGCTGTCGGCGAGACCCCAAAGCACACGAGGGCTAATCCCGAGGAACTTGGCCGCCGCACGCTCGTCCATCAAGGCCCCATCCCCTTCGTCCCGACCACGATCCTCAATCACGTTTCACCTCCTTTTGCTGGCATAACGCCACGCCGGTCGTCCTCGATCACCTCCACGAGCGCCTCGCGCAGCCGCTCGTGCTCGTCCTCGGTGAATCGCGTTGCCTCGATATGCCGCAGGGCCCGCTCGACCTGCTCCTCGAAGGGCAGGTGGGCGTCGGGGATGTACCGCTCGGACAGTGGGCGGCCCCAAAATTGATCGGGCTGGAAGACGCCGACATCGGAAACCGATGCACGCGGCACTCGTTTTCTGCGTGCACTGCTCATGTCGCACTCCCCTTCCCAGCCACGACCAACTCCCCGCAACCGCGCTCGACCGGGGGAGCCGGCGCAACCAGACGAAACGTCCAGCAGTTCGGATCGAGCCACACCGCATGGCCGTTGTTGACGAGCCAGTGGCAGGCGTGCCGCATTTCGTCCGGAGATATGTCGGTTAGCGCCTGCACGGCCGAGAGCGTGGCGAGCACGATAGGCTGTGACCCGCGGGGCCGCAGAAGTCGGACGAGCCGCTCGATGACGGTGACGGTACCTTGCGCCCCGGCGGCCACGCGGGTCACAGCCTATCG
>JBJTDB010000206.1:0-437 GCA_046092145.1 Planctomycetia bacterium
GACCCACGCCGAAGTGGCCGAGTCGCTCTCCGACCGCGGCTTCGATCAGGCCACGATCTATCGCAACCTCACGGAACTGACCGAATCGAAGATCGTCTCCCGCGTCGAGCTGGGCGACCATGTCTGGCGGTTCGAGATCAGACGGGCCCATGCGCATGCCGAGGGGGAGGATCATCCTCATTTTCTCTGCACGAGCTGCGGGGAGGTGACGTGCCTCGATGACGTGAGCGTGGCGATCACGCCCAAGCCGGCGGCCACGAAGCCCGCCGGCGGCCGCAAGGCATCGACAAAAAAATCGGGCATCCGATCGGTGAACGAGGTCCTGCTTAAGGGCCAGTGCGAGAACTGCAGCGAGTAGGATGAGCGACGTTTGTTCCCGTGACGATTGGCCTCGGGGGCGGGTGCTCGTCCAGGCCGCCACCTACAACGAGCGGGGC
>JBJTDB010000207.1:0-1096 GCA_046092145.1 Planctomycetia bacterium
CGTGTGGGCGACAGCCAGCTGACGGGCTGGTGGATCGTGCCTCCGGTCCGACCGGGTACCGCCCTCGCGGCGGCCACGCACGAGACGTCGGGTCGGCGGACCGTCGCGTTTCACCTCGACGGCCGCCGCGTGCCGCTGCCCGTCGGCCGTGGATGGCTCGACGGGATGCAGGCGACGCTCGAATCGCTGGCCGATGGTTCGCCCGTGCCCTCCCGGAACGCGGAGCCGATGGCGTCATGAGCATGGTTGCTTCCATCCAAGCCCTGTCCGCCTCTCCCGGCGTGCTCCTCACGATCCTCTGGGCTTCTCTCGTCGTCCCACAGGTCGTGCTTACGCTCTGGTTCATCGGCATCGTGCGGCACCGCACGCGCGCGTTCCTGGCGAGGCTTCCGCACCGCGAGGAATCGACCGGGGTCCCGGCCGAGGTCATCCTCTGCCTCAGGGGCTGCGATCCGACGCTCGACGACGTCTTCACGGCGCTGGCAAACCAATCCCATCGTGACTGGCGGCTGCGGGTCGTCGTCGATTCCGTGGACGACCCGGCATGGGGCGTGGCCCAGGCGGCCGTCAGCCGGCTCTCCGCCACCGGGCCTTCGTGGAAGGGGCATCGTGTCGAGCCTCTCGCATCGCGGCCCACGCGCGGTTCGCTCAAGTGCGCCTCGCTGCGACAGGCGCTGCGATCGCTCTCGCCCGAAACCCGCGTGGTCGCGTTGATCGACGCCGATTCGGTCGTCCACCGCGACTGGCTCGTGACGATGGTGGACGAGTGCCTGCGGCCCGGGGTGGGCGCGGTCTCCGGGAACCGCTGGTACGATCCCGCTCGCGATACGCCCGCCGCGATCGTGCGGGTTCTCTGGAACGCCGGTGCGATCGTGCAGATGACGACGTTCGGCATTCCGTGGGGTGGCTCTCTCGCCGTGCGGCGAGAGGCGCTCGACGACTGCCGCTGGGCGGACGTGATCGAGGGCACGCTCTGCGAAGACACGGCGCTCGCGGCACCGCTCGCCCGATCCGGTTGGAAATATCGTTTCATTCCGGCGCTTACGGCGATTGACCGCGACGACGACGTCTCCTTCGGTCCACTCACCCGTTGGAT
>JBJTDB010000208.1:0-687 GCA_046092145.1 Planctomycetia bacterium
GTGCCCTCGCCATGACCGCAGGTCGGGCAGCCGATTCGGGGATTCCTCCTCCACGTAGAGCTGCCAGTCGCCCGCCTCGCGGGCGAACTGCGCCGCGCCCGCCACGATCTCGCGATCGAACCAGACGGCGGGATCGACGACGACCGCGACGAGCAGCGGGCGGTGTTCGGCCCCGGGCACGGGCGTTGCCGGTCGGTCGTGGGAGCGGTGTTTCGTCATCGGAGTGGATGCTCTCCCTCGTAGCCGCAGAGTGGCACTCTGCGGAATGCGGCCAAGTGGAATGCGGCCATGTGCAGATTTCCAATCTGCACCTACGGGAGTGGCGCGTGAAGACTATCATCGTGCACCGCGTTTCCAAGCGTATCCGCGTTTGCGGAGCCTCGGTGGACCGGGGTATGATTGGATGCCGATAGAAGAGGGACTGCAGACGTCCGCAGTCGCTGAAGAGAGGAGCGTTATGGTCCACCACACCCGGTCGCTTCTCGTGGTCGGCGGGCTCGCATGGGCCTTGGCCGCGCCGCTGGCCGCCGCCCCGCTGGAACCCGACCAGACCCCGCCCGACCGCCACGCGGCCGGCCTGTTTCTCGACCGCATCGAGCCCTTGCTGCGGAGCACCTGCGCCGAATGTCACAACGACAAGCGGGCCGAAGGCGGCCTGCGCACGCTCACCCGCGAGGCCCTGCTCGC
>JBJTDB010000209.1:0-590 GCA_046092145.1 Planctomycetia bacterium
CTCGACCACCTCATGACGGCCACCGGCCCGAAGACCCACGCCGAAGTGGCCGAGTCGCTCTCCGACCGCGGCTTCGATCAGGCCACGATCTATCGCAACCTCACGGAACTGACCGAATCGAAGATCGTCTCCCGCGTCGAGTTGGGCGACCATGTCTGGCGGTTCGAGATCAGGCGGACCCATGCGCATGCCGAGGGGGAGGATCATCCGCATTTTCTCTGCACGAGCTGCGGGGAGGTGTCGTGCCTCGATGATGTGAGCGTGGCGATCACGCCCAAGCCGGCGGCCACGAAGCCGTCCGGCGGCCGCAAGGCATCGACAAAAAAATCGGGCATCCGATCGGTGAACGAGGTCCTGCTCAAGGGCCAGTGCGAGAACTGCAGCGAGTAGGATGAGCGACGTTTGTTCCCGTGACGATTGGCCTCGGGGGCGGGTGCTCGTCCAGGCCGCCACCTACAACGAGCGGGGCAACATCGCGCGGCTCATCGAGGCGGTGCTCGCGGCCGTGCCCGAGGGGCAGATGCTCGTCATCGACGATAGCTCCCCCGATGGCACAGGCGATGTCGCGATGGAGATGGCCGCACGAGATC
>JBJTDB010000210.1:0-855 GCA_046092145.1 Planctomycetia bacterium
GGCCTCGACACGCTGCGGGTATTCATCGGCGACGGCCGTGAAGGGGACGATCGCCTCGTTGAACTGCCCCAATGCCCGCAGGGCTTCGCCCTCCAGAAGCCGGGCGTCGGGCTTTGCCCGCGTCGGTTCGGGAAGGCGGTCAAGAGCGTCGAGCCCACGCTGGAGCAGTTTTGCTGCATGGGGCGGCGTGGGGGCATCGGGCTGCACGAGCAGCTCTCCCAGCTCGATGTAGCCGGCCGCCTCCCGCAGGATCGCCTGGCGGCGTTGGCTCGGCATGGCTGTCATCGAAAGCCCTCCTGAACGGTCCAGCCGCGCCTCGGGAAGGGGGGACGGGGCCGCGACCGCTCACCGATTTATACGCACGACCCGCAATTTTGGATCATCTGGGAATTTTTGGAGATTTTTCCACGAAAATTCGGCCGTCCGGCCACTCTTAGAGGAGAGACCATCCACCGCCGGACCCCTCCCGATGCGACTGACACTCCGCACCCTGCTCGCCTACCTCGACGACATCCTGCCCGCTGCAGCCCGGCAGGAACTCTCGCCACAGGTCGAGGGGAGCACCGTCGCCGAGGGGCTCGAAAGGCGAATCCGTCGAGCCGTCGCCCGGCCCGAGATACCGGCGCCCAAGCCGGATGCCCGAGGGCTCGCCGACGATCCCAACTCGGTGGCGGAGTATCTCGACAACGTGCTCCACGCCGATCGAATCGCCGACTTCGAAACGATCTGCCTGGAGTCCGACATGCATCTCGCCGAAGTGGCGGCCTGCCACGGGATGCTCGCGGAAGTCGCGCGAGACCAAGGGATCGTCAGGCCGATTGAAGCGGCCAGTCGCCGGCGGCTGCTTCGGAAGTT
>JBJTDB010000211.1:0-2136 GCA_046092145.1 Planctomycetia bacterium
TTGCGGAAGAAGGTTTCGGCATGCCGCCAACTGGCGGTGGGGAGGTTGAGCTTCGAGGCGAGCAGGCGAGCCTGGTATCCGCCGAGACCACGATCGGGATCGAAGGGCTCGGTCAGGATGAGTTCGGGCGTCTTGGCGGCGACCTCCTCGATATCCATGCCGCCGGCCGTGCTGGCGATGAGCACGGGGGAGCCGACACGGCGATCGACGAGGACGGCGCAATAAAGTTCGCGGTCGATCGCACATCCGCTCTCGACGAAGACCTGACGGACCGTCTGCCCTTCGGGGCCGGTCTGGATCGTGACGAGCGTCTTCCCGAGGAGGCCGGCAGCGATCCGCTTGGCATCCTCGGCGGACTTGGCGAGTTCCACACCCCGTTGCTCGGAGCCTTTCACCTTGCCCTTGCCGCGGCCACCGGCATGGATCTGGGCTTTGACGGCGCAGACGGGCGTGCCAAGGGATGAGAAGGCGGCAGCGGCTTCGTCGGGCGTGCGAGCCACCTTCCCGGTGAGCACGGGCACGCCGGCGGCCCGGAGGAGGTCTTTGGCCTGATATTCGTGGATTTTCATGGGGGCCTTTCGTAGCGCGGGGGCCCGACAATATGGCAGGAAACCGCCTGTGGTCGAAAGCCCCGCTTCTCCCGGCCGAAAGTAGGACAGGCTGGCAGCCTGTCATGCCCCCCTTCCCACCCGCGCCAGATGCCTCTCGATCAGCCCCACGTCATACGCCGTCCGCTCACGAATCCCGCGAAGCGCGTGGTTGAGGTTCAACCCGTAATGATTGACGCGAAAGATACCGGCCTTCGCGAATGGCACACCGGCATCGATGAGCCGGAGCGGGAAAAGTTCACTGGGGTTGTGTGACAGCCGCCGAGCTTTTTTGACGTTGCGCCACGAGCGTCGCGGTTGGCTCCACGATACGTGCGGCCAGATTTCGCGGAGCGTCGCTGGTCCATGCTGCCGCGCGTCATACAGCGCTGCGATCCGAAACCCAGCCCGCACGAAGTGCTCCGTCATGCCGATCTCGTAACGGTCGACGATATCGTGCTTGTTTTCAATCGGCACGACCGAGTCCCAGAACCGCCGAAACGTCTCTGATTCGAGCACCGGTCGGCGCATCGCGAAGAACCACGATTGAATATGTGGGCACGAGGCTCGCCTGCCGCGGCGCTTCGTCCCCTGTTCCGAGAGGCACATGCCCCACATGTCGGCATCTGCAACTCGGCGGTCTGCTAGAACAGGCCCAAGCTCGAAGAGCGGGCCGTAGACGCTGTCATTCGCAAAGATCACTTCGTCATAGCGATCGGTGGGCCCCAGGGCGTCGAGGCCTGTCCGCCAGCTGCAGAAGTCGTAGCCGATGTTGTCTCGGGGCACGAAGCAATCAACGAGTGGTTCGAGCACCGGTGGCAGCCGCGCCGCGCTCGCGGAGACAAACACAACGCAATCGACGAACGGCCGGTATTTTTCCAGAGCATCGGCGACATAGTCATCGACCCGTCCGTCGCGGTCGTAGTGGGCGAAAACGAGCGCCCGTGTCATCGCCGCACTCCGCTGGGAATAATCTGCTACGTGGGCCGTACGGTGGCGCTCAGTCGGCGTTCAATCACGGAGGCCCGCTGCTCGAGGATGGCGCGTGGTTTGGGGTTGGTGATCATGGCGATGAGCCGTCGGCCGTGCGCGAGCGTCGCTCGGGCCGCGTCGTGGTCGCCTCGAATCAGGTTGTCCATCGCTGTGCGGAAAGCCGAGCCCGCGTACCAGCGAGCGCTTCGTGAGACGAGCGATGCCTGGCGCGACCGAGGGATCGACTCGGCGTTGATGCGGATCGCATGGACGAGGTCAGGCCAGACGGTGCCCTGCGTCAAGAGCCGCGACGATTCGCTGGCAGAGTGACGGCGATGGATGGCGAGTGCCGCCGGGTCATACCACACGGGCATTCGGGCGGCGATTCGTACCCACATTTCCCAGTCGAGCGTTTGACACAGGTCCGTTCTATAGCCACCAAGAGTTTCGTACGTGGACCGTGAGACGACGGCTGCTGGGGTCTGAATGCGCTGCCGGATGGCGATCCGTGGCAGCCAATTGTGAAGAATCCCAGGCCACCAGCCTTGTCGCGAACTGGTTTTGATGAGGTTGCCCT
>JBJTDB010000212.1:0-9425 GCA_046092145.1 Planctomycetia bacterium
ACGCAAGGCCACGTTCGGCGGCAGCTGGACCTGGCAGCGCGATCGCAACGTGCAGGGCGGGCCGCTCGCCGCCGCGGGGCTCCCCTTCGGCTGGGGCTTCGGCACGCAGGCCTTCTCGGCGCTGACGTTTCCGCTGCCGCCGTTCGCCACGGCATTCCGCGCGTCCGCCGCGCTCGACGCCGCGGCCGGTGGTGGCGGCTGCGTAAAGGCGTCGCCGAGATGCACCGACGCCTTCACGCAGCCGCCGCCACCGGCTGCGGCGTCGAGCGCGGCGCCGGCCCGGAATGCCGTGGCGAATGGCGGGAGCGGAAACGTCAGCGCCGAAAAGGCCTGCGTGCCGAAGCCCCAGCCGAAGGGGAGCCCCGCGGCGGAGAGCGCTGCGCCATGCACATTGCGATCCCGCTGCCAGGTCCAACTGCCGCCGAACGTGGCCTTGCGTTCGACCTTTGCCGGCTCGATGAGCGAGAGCGGCACTTCGCACGCCGTAAAGACGACCCGCCGACGCACGCTCGCATGCGGCAGCCAGAGCGGATCGAGGCTCCAGGCGGGCTGGGCGCGCAGGTGCCAGGTGCGGGCGTTGTTGGCGTCGCCTGTGCCCTGTAGCGGATCGACGGCCGTCGTGATGACGAGGCCATCGTCGGTTTCGGCGGCCATGAGACGGGCGGCCGCGGCGTCGGCCGGCGAGGCGGCCGCCTGCGGCACGAGCCACGCGAGCAGGCGGGCATACATCTCCCACGGATCACGGTCGGCCAGCCGAATCTCGGCGATCTCGTCGAAGGCGAGCCGCTGCGGGCCCTCGTCGCCGAGGAGGATGACGCCGGTGGCGGTGAACCGGAGCGACCGGAAGCCGACCTCGCGGCCGTCGCGGGTGAGGAGCGTGGCGGGGGGCAGCGGCTGGCCGAGCCGCGGCACAAGCACGATCCGCCGCACGAACTCGCTCGCCACGCGAACATGGGGCCGCGGCTGCTTGCCGGGAAGATCGACCGCCGAGAGCGGCCGCACGAAGAGGTGGGGCGGCATGGTGCGCCGCCAGTCGTCGAGGCCGCTCGTGTGGCCCTCGATGATCCCCGGCAGCCGGTCGCCGCCGGCGAGCTCCACGAACGGCTGGCGCTGCGCAGCGGCGGCCGCGGCAGGCAGGCCCTGTCGCACGACCCACCGCACCGGGTTGGCGGCATCGAACATCGGCTTGCCGCCGAGCTGCGGCTGCGACGCCGGCGCATTCCAGCCGGCGATCGGCACGCCCGACGCGCGGGTGCCGTCGGCGAAGCGGCCGTCCCAGAGCAGGTCGTTGGCGGACGCGGGGCCGGGCGCGGCCGTGATGGCCAAGCCGAGGAGTGCTGCCACCGCGGCAGTCTGGATGAATCGCATGGTGCGGGGGAGGGGCAGGCGGGTCGGGCGAACAGGCGCCCGTATAGAGTAGATGACCGCGCGGGCCCTTTTGGTAACGGGTGTGGAAAATCACCCGGAAAAAGCCCCCCCGCATGCCGAGAAGCCCGCTGCGCCCGCACAAGGGAAACGCACTCCATTCGCATGCGGCCACCCGCACTCCCGAATCGCACCGATTTCTCGCTACGGCGCGAGGCCGGCGGGCGTGCAGACGGTCACTTCGAGTTCACCGAAGCGTCGCTGATAGGCTGGCGCGACACCGGGCGTGACGACAAAGTTTCGGCCATGTGGGTGGCTGGCGCGAAACGCCGCCAAGGCCGTGGGCTCGAACGCTGCCGGATCCCACTTGCATTCAACCGCATCGATGGCATCCCGATCGCGGACAAGGACGAAATCGATCTCGTGCCCCTTCTTGTCGCGCCAGTAGAGCGGCAGCCGATCGGGAAACCAGCTCGAGAGCTGTTCGAGCACGAGGTGCTCCCAGAGCACGCCGAGATCCTCTGTCCGCAACGGATTCCAGCCGCGGGCAAATGTCACGAATCCGGTGTCGAAGCCGAAGACTTTCGGCTGCCGGACGATCTCGGCCTTGCTGCCGCCATGGAACGGCCGCACGACGGCGACCGCGTGCGTGATCTCCAGCGCCCGCAGGTGGCTCTCGACGGTCGCTCGGGCGATCCCCACGTTTCGCGATGTTTTCGCCGTCTCGAATTGACCGCCACTTTGGCGCAGCACGTATTCGAAAAATGACGTGAACCGATTTACGTCACGAAATCCGAACAACCGCTGGATGTCGCGAGAAAAAAATGAATCGAGCCACTCGCGGTAGAACGAATCTCGCTTCGACGCTGCAAGCAGCGCCGGCGGCAGGCCGCCGTGCAGCAGACGCGTGAGCAGCGGCACGTTGAAGGCATCGAGTTCGCTCCAGAGGACCGGACGAAGGACGACGCTGCGCTTGCGGCCGGTAAGCGTGTCACGAAACTTGGCGCTCGCCGCCAGTGTGGACGAACCCGTGGCAAGTACCTTCAGCTGTGGAAACCGGTCGGCCGCGATCTTGAGCACGCGGGCGGGATCGCGGAGCTGGTGAATCTCGTCGAAGATCACGACGGGCTTGGTGCACTGACCAAAAAACAACCGGGGATCACGAACCATCTCCTCGACCACGGGAAGATCGCAGTCGATGTAGAGCACACGGTCGCTTCCGAGCGCCTCGGCGAGCGTTGTTTTGCCGCTTCGGCGCACGCCGCTGAGCCACACGATGGGCGCCTCAGCCCACGCCGCTTCGATCCGCCGCTGCCAAAACACTCGCTCGATCATGGCATCATAATAGTCATAAAAGCAGACCAAATGCAAAGTACGGTGGCGGAAAGGCCCGTTGTGGGCGGCAGAGGCTTGGCAAGCCAACCATCACATGATGACGGCCGCATCATCGGGAAAATGGTCGAAAGCGAGGAAATTCGCTCCCGTCCCTCCCGTCCCCGATTTACCCGAACGACCGCGGCTGGCCGGTGGCTTCGAGCACCGCGAGCCAGAGGTCGCCGTCGGGCGCCACCTGGTTGCGGTGGCTCACGGCCAATGGCATCGGGATGTGGACGTAGCGGCCGTGCCAGCGGCCCACCACCATCTCCGTGCGGCCGGCCAGCGCCGCATGCACCGCATTCTGCGCGAGCCGGAGGCAATAGACGCTGTCGTAGGGATTCGCCGACACGCTCCGGATCGCATAGCTCGGATCGATGTACTTGAGATTCACCTCCACCCCCGCCGCGGCAAAGTGGTCGGCGATCCGCTGCTTGAGATAGAGGCCGATGTCGTTGAGCCGTTTGTTGCCCGAGGCGTCGTGTCCGTTTTCGTCGCCGGCGAGCAGATCCTGGCCCGCCCCTTCCGCCACCACGATCACGGCATGGCCGCTTCGCTTCATCCGCGCGAGCAGGTGGTCGAGCAGCCCCTGCGGGCCCTCGAGCGCGAAAGGTACCTCGGGGATGAGCACGTAGTTGGCGTCGGACTCGGCGAGCGACGCATAGCAGGCGATGAAGCCCGAGTGGCGGCCCATGAGCCTCACGAGGCCGACACCATTCGGCGAGGCCTTCGCCTCCACGTGGGCCGCACGGATCGACTTGGCGGCCTCGCCAAAGGCGGTCTGAAAGCCGAAGCTCTGGTCGATGTAGGGAATGTCGTTGTCGATCGTCTTGGGGATGCCCACCACCGCGATCTTCTGCCCCCGCTCCGCCACGGTCGCGGCGATCTGCATCGCGCCGCGGATGCTGCCGTCGCCGCCGATCACGAAGAGCGCGTTGATGTTCATCCGCTCCAGGCAGTCGACGATCTCGCCGGGATCCTGGCTGCCCCGCGACGTGCCGAGGATCGTGCCGCCGTCCTCGTCGATCGCACTGACGTTTGCCGGCGTGAGATCGAGCACATCGTGGCCGTGCCGCGGGATAAAACCCTGATAGCCGTTGCGGAAGCCGTAGATTCGCTGCACGCCGTAGTGGTGGGAAAGCTCCATCACCAGCCCGCGGATCACGTCGTTGAGCCCCGGGCAGAGGCCGCCGCAGGTGACGATGCCCACCCGCATCTTCGCGGGATCGAAGAAGATGCTCTGCCGCGGGCCCGCCGGCTCGAAGCCGGGAAGCGTGTCGAGCGAGCAGCCGCTCTCCGCGGCGAGGCGGGCCGTGTCGTGGAAGAAGACGCGGTCGTCCTCGGCCACGTAGTGGGCCGTCGTCTGCCGCGCCTCGAGCATCGGCTTGAGCGGCGAGTCGATCCGGCAGGGGCCGAGGGTTTTGACGGCGAGGTCGGCGGCGGTGGGCATGCGGGCTCCTACCCGGTCGTGCGCATGCCCGACGCGATGCCCTGCACGCAGAGCCGGAGGAGATCGCGGAGCGACTCGTCCGGTGGAGCGTCAGGTCCGCCTACCGCACGTCGGCGCATGAATTCGATCTGAATGAGGTTGAGGGGATCGATCGTGGGATTGCGGGCCTCGATCGATTTCTGAAACCAGGGCGTGGTGGCGAGCAACTCGCCGCCGCCGACGATGTCGAGGATCGCCTGCCGCGTGCGGTCGCGCTCGGCCGCGATCCGCTGCCAGATGCGGCGGCGGACGTCTGGATCGGCGGTCAACTCGGCATACCGCTGCGCGATGTACATGTCGGCCTTTGCGAGCGCGAGCGTCGCGTTGTCGATCGTGGCCTGGAAGAACGGCCACTGGCGATACATGTCGCAGACCGTCTGCCAGCCATGGCGGTCTTCATACTTCACCTCGACGAGCGCGGCCCCCAGGCCATACCAGGCCGGGATCATGCAGCGGCTCTGCGTCCATGCGAAGACCCAGGGGATCGCCCGCAGGTCGTCGAGCGTGCGCTGGCCGCGGCGCCGGGCCGGCCGCGAGGCGATCGGAAGATTCTCGATGTCGTCGATCGGCGTGGTCTGCGAGAAATAGTCGATGAAGCCCGGCTGATCGACGAGCTCGCGATAGACCTCATACGACCGCGCGGCCATCCGGTCCATGATCGCGATCCATGCCGGCTGCGGCTCGGTTCGCCGGCCGGCCGACGCCATGAGCGTGGCCCACGACACCTGCTCGAGGTGGCGGCAGGCGATCTCCGTGTCGTCGTAGCGCTCGGCGAGCACTTCGCCCTGCTCGGTGAGCCGCAGCGAGCCATCGAGCGCCTCGGGCGGCAGCGAGAGAATGCCGCGGGCGGCCGGTCCGCCGCCGCGGCCGAGCGAGCCACCGCGGCCATGAAAGAACGTCACCGCCACGCCGCGGGCCGCCGCGGCCGCATGCAGCCTGCTCTGCGCCGACTGCAGCCCCCAGCAGGCCGCGAGATAGCCGCCGTCTTTCGTGCTGTCGGAATAGCCCACCATCACCATCTGGCGGTTGCAACGGCCGGCGAGGTGCGCGGCGTAGGCCGGCGTGTCGAGGATCGTGCCGAGCGTTTCGTGGGCCCGCTGCAGGTCGCCGATTTTCTCGAAGAGCGGCACGATCGCGATGTCGTTTGCAGCGACCGGCTCGCCCGCATCAGCGGCCTGCTTCTGCGCCCACCGCCAGAGCCAGAGCACGCAGAGCACGTCGGCCGGGGAGCGCGTGAGGCTCACGATCGCCCCGCCGAGGCAGTCGGGGCCGAACCGCACGCTCGCCCCATGCAGCAGCGTGAACAGGCGGAGCGTGTCGAGCGAAAGCGGCTGCAGCCGGTCTTCAGCCACCGGGCCGACCTTCCCCAGCGTGTCGGTGAGCAGGCGGACTTTCGTGGCCTCGTCGTCCGACCGCATCGCGTCGGCGCCGGTGACGCCCGCCGCGCCGAGGATCTCGGCCATGATGTCTTGATAGGCGCGGGCGTCCTGCCGCACGTCGAGCCGCGTCATGTGAAGGCCGAAGCCGCGAACGAGGTCGAGCCAGCGGCGAGCCGGGGCATTGTCGGAAAGGCCGTGGTCGCGGGCCACGCAATCCACGAGCATGGCGACGTCGGCCTCGAATTCGCGGGCCGAGGGATAGGCGCCCGCCGCGAGCGGCTCCGCCAGGCTCGCGGCCATCGAGCACTCAAGCCGGAAATGGATCATCCGCAGCCAGCGGCGATACGCCTCGTGGGGCTGCACTCCCTCGAGCACGGCGGCAAGATCGGGCCACTCGGCAGCGAGCGCCGCGAGCCGTTCTTCGAGCGGCGCCGCGCCATGCGCCTCGCGGAGCGACATCGTGAGCATCTCGTGCAGCCTGGTGCACCAGTCGAGGTGGGCATGAATCGCGGCCGTGCGCAACTGAAGGAGTGTGGTCTCGGTGATGTCGGCCGTGACGAACGGATTGCCGTCGCGATCGCCTCCCATCCACGAGCCGAATGTCAGGAAGGGCGGGATCGTGAAGGAGTGGCCGGGATACGCCTCGGCGAGCCCGCGGCGGAGCGACTCGTGCACCTGTGGCACGGCATCCCAGATCCGTGGCATGAGCGAGAGGCCGCGGCCCACCTCGTCGAGCACCGTCGGCCGCGTGGCCTTGAGAAACTCCGTCTCCCAGAGAATCGCCAATTCGGATCGAAGGCTGCCCTCGAGCTCGGCCCGTTCACGCGGCAGGATGTCTTCGCGATCGAGCGCCTGGAGGCACTGCCGCATCCGCCGCAGTTTTGCGCGGATCGAGCGGCGTTTCGCCTCGCTCGGGTGGGCGGTGAAGACGAGCTCCACCGAGAGCCGGTCGTGCTCGCGCTGCACGTCGGCCGCCGAGAGGCCGCTGGCGGCGAGCGACTGGATCGCGGCGGCGAGCGATTCGCCCGGCGGCTGCGGATGGCGAAGTCGTTCGCGGTCGCGGAGCACGCGGACCCGCTGCCGGTCTTCGGCGATGTTGGCGAGGTCGAAGAAGATGGAGAGCGCGCGGGCCACGATCCTGGCCTGTGTCGTGTCGAGCGATTCAATCTTTGCCGCGAGCGCCCGTTCGGCGTCGTGAACGCCCTCGCGGCGGTCGCGGGCGAGCCGACGGATTTCCGCCACGAGCGCCGAGGCCTCGGGCCCGGCTTCATCAACGATCACGGCATCGAGCTTGCCGTCGAGCAGGCGGACATCGCGACGCAGGAGGTCGTCGTTGACCACGGGAGGCAAGTGGGAGGCGGGAGGGCAGTGAAGTAAATACGACCGACCAGCATACGGTGAGCAAAAATCGCGCCAAGCGAACACCGTTGTCCGCGGAACCTGACGAGAGACGAACATCGCACGGCCTTTTCTGTATGATCGCGATCATGACGACGAACCGTACGTCCGCACGCCACGAGCAGCACTGCCCGTTCTTCCGGCATCTGTGCCTCGGCGTGGGGCTTGCCATCGCCTGCAACGGATCAGCCCGGGCCGACGACGATCCCATCCGAGAGATGCAGATCGAGGCGGAGTCGCTCGGGCATGCCGACTGGGGGCACTGGGGCGACCAGCCGGGCCGGTATATCTCGTGGTCGAACCACTCGAACCGACTCATTCCGGTCTATACGTTTGGCATCGGTCTCGATGCCGTTCGCGGCGCGAACAGCGGCTACCGGAGCGAGTCGCGACTCCGTGAACTCTACGGGCGACTCCCCGATCACACGCTCGATCCCGACGCCGAGTATTTCGACCAGACCGATATCTATCGACTCCAGAGGATGGCCGCCGATGCGGGCAAGGAGCGGATCATCCTCGTCGTCTTCGACGGGCTCGACTGGCACACCACGCGGACGGCGGCGATCGCGACCCGTGGTGCCGTGACCTACGGCGAGGGGCGCGGCGATGTCTTCGGCTTCCAAACCTATCGCGGCGTGGCGACCGACTTCGGCTGGTGCGTGACGAGCCCCGCCAACGACGGCACGACGTTCGATGTCGATGCACAGGCGATCCGGAACCCCGGGGGCACGACACCCGGCGGCTACGACCCGAGCCGCGGCGGGAGGACGCCCTGGGATCGTCGGGCCGATGCTCGTTACCTCATCGGCCGCGACCGCGACCGGCCCCATGCCGTCACCGACTCGGCTGCCTCGGCCACATCGCTGTGCTCCGGCAGGAAGACCTACAACGATTCGATCAACATCGATCCCGAGGGGCGGCCGCTCGAGCCGATCGCGGCGACGCTGCAACAGCGCGGCTATGCGGTGGGCGTGGTGACGAGCGTGCCGATCTCCCATGCCACGCCGGCCTGTGCCTATGCCAACAACGTCACCCGCGACGACTACCAGGACATCGCCCGCGAACTCGTCGGCCAGCCGTCGATCGCCCGTCGCAGCGAGCCTCGGCCGGGCCTCGATGTCGTGCTCGGGGGCGGTCATGGTGTGGATGCGGATGCCGACGCCCAGCAGGGGATTAATTTCGAGCCCGGCAACAAATACATCGCTCCCTCGACGCTCCGGGCCATCGATGCCGCGCAGGGCGGCCGCTACGAGATCGTGCAGCGGACCGCCGGCCGCCGCGGCGAAGAGATCCTTGCCGAGGCCGCCACGCGGGCGATCGCTTCGGGTCGTCCGCTGCTGGGGCTCTTTGGCGTGGCCGAGGGCCAGCTGCCCTTTCAAACGGCGTCGGGTGATTTCAAACCGTCGTCGGGCCTGGCGGAGGCGACCGATTCGGAGTCGCTCTGGAAGCTCCGTAAGAAGTATGCGTCGGTCAAACCCTACACGGAGCCCGATATCGACGAGAATCCCACGCTCGCCGACATGGCCCGCACGGCGCTCGATGTGCTCGCGGCGAAGGGGCCCTTCTGGCTCATGGTGGAGGCGGGCGACGTCGATTGGGCCTCGCACGGCAACAACATCGACAACTGCATCGGCGCAGTCCGGAGCGGCGACATGGCCTTTCAAGCCGTGGTGAAGTGGGTGGAGCGGAATGGCGGCTGGGACGACACGGCCGTGATCGTCACGGCCGACCACGGCCACATGTTCGTGCTCGACGACGCCGACCTCTTCGCCCGGCTCTCACAGGTCGCAGACCCCCCGAAGCAGAGCACGGCTGAGCCTGCCGCACCGTGACGGCGACGGCAGTGCGGCCGGGGGCGGTGAAAACCTCGGCTTCGGAGGCGAGGATACGCCAACTCGCCTCGATTTCCCCCGACTCCCGGCGATCGTGAGGCTAGTCGACGAGCGCCCGCATCTCGCGGACGGCCTGCGTGAAGCCGACGAGAACGGCTCGCGACACGATCGAGTGGCCGATGTTGAGCTCGTGCATGCCGTCGAGCCGGGCCACCGGCACGACGTTGCGGTAGGTGAGGCCGTGGCCCGCGTTGAGCTGCAGCTTCGCCTGCCGCACCATCGCGGCGGCGCGGGAGAGCCGCACCAGTTCGTCGTGCCGCGCCGCGTCGGCATGGGCGTTGGCATACTCGCCGGTGTGAAGCTCCACGGCGGCGACGCCGAGGTCGACCGCCGACTCGATCTGCCGGGCGTCGGGGTCGATGAAGAGCGACACGGCGATGCCGGCGTCGTGGAGCCGCCTCACCGCCTCGGCCGTCGCCGCGCGATGCGAGACGACGTCGAGGCCTCCTTCGGTCGTGATCTCCTCGCGCCGCTCGGGCACGAGCGTGACCTGGTCTGGCCGCACTCTGCAGGCGATCTCGATCATCG
>JBJTDB010000213.1:0-6986 GCA_046092145.1 Planctomycetia bacterium
CCCGCGGCGTCTGAAATCCGCCGACGGTCTCGCTGGGGATGGAAGCGGAACGTGAAGAAGTATACCCCGGCTTTCGGCACACCCTCACGGGGCGGCCGAATCGGGGAATTCCCGAGGATTTCAGAGGCTATCCGGCCACCCACAGTCCCCAGGCGACCGGGGCGGCAAAGAGCAGCGAATCGACCAGATCGAGCACTCCACCAAGCCCGCCGAGCGAGCGGCCGGAGTCCTTGGCGCCCGCCTCACGCTTGATGAGCGATTCGGCAAGGTCGCCGAGCATCGCAGCACCGCCCACCAGCAGGCCGTACAGAAGCCAACCGCCCCATGGGCCGGCGGAGAGACCCAAGCCCAGGCCGTGGAGCACGAGCCACGATGCGCCGACCGAACCGGTGAGCGACGCGATCCCGCCCTCCCATGTCTTTCCGGGGCTGAGTGTCGGCGCCATCTTCGTCGAGCCGATGAGCGAACCGACGACATAGGCCAGAATGTCGCCCGCCTTGACCGCCGCCACCATGCTGACCAAGGGCACGATCCCACGATGCCCCGGCCCCGACTGCTCGGGGCCGACGTTCTCCACGCACACAAGCCGCAGCCCGACCATGAACGCCATCGGGATCCCGAGATAGGCAAGCGTGAAGAAGCCTGCGGCAAGCCGTTCGAGCGATCGGCCCTGCGGTCGGTAGCCGATCACTTCGAGCACGAACAGGCAGCCGGCGGCGACCGAGAAGGCCGCGAGCGCCCAGCCAAGCGGCGACACCGGATCGGCGGCCGCCGTCTTCATCGCGACAGCCTGATTGCCGACGGCGACCGCCAGAAACGTCGCGACGACGCCGCACCGCAGCGTCCATGCCGGCATCAATAGGTCTCGCGTGCTGAAGAGACGGGCCAATTCATCGACCCCGCCGACCGCGAACATCACGAGAATCGGCAGCAACCACCAGGCCGGCGGCACGCCCATGAAGGCCGTGGCATCGGCCCAGGCGAGGATCGCGAAGGCGGCGATCAGTAGCGTGGCCACGATCACACGGGAGAAGAACGGCGAGGCAGGCGTCATTTCGGCGTGAGCCCTCCAAAGCGGCGGTCGCGAGAGGCGAAGGAGGCGATCGCGGCCGACAGATGCGATTCGTCGAAGTCGGGCCAGAGGGCGTCGGTCACCCAGAGTTCGGCATAGCTGATTTGCCACAGCAGAAAATTGCTGATCCGCATCTCGCCGGCGGTGCGGATGAGCAGGTCGGGGTCGGGCATGCCGGCCGTGTCGAGCCGGGCGGCAAGAAGATCCTCGTCGATCGCGGCCGGATCGAGCCGGCCCGCCCGGGCCTCCTCGGCAAGCTGCCGTGCGGCGGCTGCGATCTCCGCGCGGGCGCCATAGTTGATGGCCAGGCAGAGCCGAAGGCCGTCGTTCTCGCGGCACATCGCCACGGTGCGGTCGAGTTCGGCGAGGGTCGAAGCGGGAAGGCCCTCGCGACGGCCGATCATGCCGACCTGGATCCGCTCCCGCATCAGGAGCGACCGCTCCTCGATCATGTACTGTTCGAGGAGATGCATGAGGAACGAAAGCTCGGCCTGGGGCCGCCGCCAGTTCTCGCTCGACAGGCAGTAGAGCGTGAGCTGCTCGATGCCCAGTCGCGTGCATTCCTCCGTGATCCGGCGGACGCTCTTCACGCCGTGGCGATGCCCCTCGATCCGGGGCAGGCCGCGTTGCTGGGCCCAACGTCCGTTGCCATCCATGATGATGGCGACGTGTCGCGGAAGGCGGTCACTGCCCGAGGCCGCCGAGCCGGCGGTGGCGGCGGTCAGGCGGTCGCGGGCGTCGGCTGCTGGTGTCGTGGCCATTGTGCTTTGGAAGCGGCGGCTGGGCGATCACAGGTGATGGTCTGCTCGCGGTCCGGGCCGACGGAGACGACCGTCACCGGCCGGCCGAGCAGTTCGCCGATCCTGGCAAGGTAGCGTTTGGCGGTGGCGGGAAGCGCCGCAAAGGTGCGCACATCCGAGAGCTCCTCCTTCCAGCCGGGGAGCGTCTCGTAGATGGGGATCGCCTTTTTCAGGTCGTCGGCATGGCTCGGAAACTGGGTCGTCCGCTTTCCGTCGATCTCGTAGGCCGTGCAGATCATGAGTTCGTCGAGGCCGCCGAGCACGTCGAGCAGCATCACCGCCAATTCATCGACGCCCGAGAGCCGGGTCGTGTAGCGGGCGGCCACGGCGTCGAACCAGCCGCAGCGACGCGGCCGGCGCGTCACCGTGCCATATTCGTTGCCGCGGTCGCGCAGGTATTGGCCGGTCGCATTGTCCTGCTCGGTCGGCATCGGCCCGCCGCCGACACGGGTCGAGTAGGCCTTGATCACGCCGATCACGCGATCGATCCACCGGCCCGGCACGCCCGAGCCGCTGGCCACGCCGACGCCCGACGAATTGCTGCTGGTCACGAAGGGGAACGTGCCATGATCCACGTCGAGCAGCGCGCCCTGCGCTCCCTCGAAGAGCAATTTCTTGCCGGCTTCGATCGAGTCGAGCAGGAAGGCGGTCGTGTCGGCCACGTAGGGCCGCAGCCGTTCGGCATAGGCGAGGTATTGATCGCGGATGGTGGCGGCATCGAGATCGGCCGCCAGGCCGTCGCCGAGAAGTTTTTTCTTGACGGACACGATGTGGGTCAGCTTGTGCGGGAAGTCGTCGCGGTAGATGTCGCCGAGGCGGATCGCAAGCGACCGCCCCACCTTGTCGCGATAGCAGGGCCCGATGCCACGGCCCGTCGTCCCGATCGATTCGCCCCCCGAGAGGCTTTCGTTGAGCAGTTTGTCTTCCGCGATGTGCCACGGGAAGACGACATGAGCCCGATCGCTGATCCTCAGTTTGCCGCTCACGGTCACGCCGCGCGACTCGAGGCCCTCGATCTCCTTGATGACCGCGGCGGGATCGAGCACGACCCCGCCCGTGACGACGCAGGCTACGCCGTCGCGAAGGATGCCGCTTGGAATGAGCGACAACTTCCATGTCTGGCCACCGGAAACGACGGTGTGGCCCGCATTGGCTCCACCGGCGTAGCGCACGACGATGTCGTGCTGTTCCGTGAGAATGTCGACGAGCTTGCCCTTGGCCTCGTCGCCCCATTGCAGACCGATGACACTGGTGCCGGGCACGGTTCGGGATCCTCACGAAGAAAAGACGGCGGACGCAAAGGGAGGCAGCCGCAGTGAGGCCCTCCCCACAAAGTCTAAAACCGCGAAAAACGGGGTCAAGGCAGCCGGAAAAAGCACAGGACGGTCAACCGCCGTGAGCATCGTCGGCCGTGCTACAAGGCCAGGGCCAGGAACGCGGCCGCCGACGCTCCCGCCAGAATCAGACCGTCGCCCGCGATCGACCGCTTCCGGCGTGTCATCACCAGGCAGCTTGCCGCGAGGATCGCTCCCGCGGCAGCCGCCTCGATCGCAAGCACGCGTGGGGTGGCCTCCTGCATCGCGCGGATCACGAGAAACCCGCTGACGACAAGCCCGCCTGCGAGGCACGCCGCGATCATGCCGCGGTGACGGGCGGTCAGGGCGGCATGGCCCGCGAGATACATCGAGTAGGGAAAGAACAGTTCGCGGTTTCCGCTCGCCCAAAAACCGGCAAGCCAGCCGAGGCTCGGCAGGATGAGCCATACCGATTCCCGCATCGTGCCATCATGCCGTCTGCCACCGACGCCGAGCGCGGCGAAGGCGATCGCGGCGACGACGGTCCAGGGCGGCCCGCCGACGAGATGGGCGGCGACGAGGAACGCCGCCTCCACGAGGAGCAACCCGACAAGATCCATAGAGAACAACGCTCCGGCAGGCGGATACCCGAGGAAGATAGCAGACTGGAGAACACGGCCCCGGAAGCAGACTGTGACGATCATGCGGCGGTCCGCCGGGGCCACGGCCGCGTGTTACGCTTGTGGTCATGAAACCAGCGACTGGCACGGTGCATCATGTGACGGCGGCCGAACGGGGGCAGACGCTCGCCGCCTTCCTTCGGGCCAAGCTCGGCGGGCCGCCCTGGTCACGGGTGCAGAAGCTCGTGCGATCCCGGCATGTGCTGATCCATGGCAATATCTGCACCGACGAGGCCCGTCGACTCAAGGATGGTGAGGTCGTGAAGGTGCTCGAGGCTGCCGCGGCCGCGCCTCCCAAGCCCCGTGACGTGAGGATCGTCCATCTCGACGACGACGTGGTCGTGGTCGACAAGCCATCGGGGATCACGACGACTCGGCATCACGAGGAGGCCTCGTGGCCTGGCAGACGCCGGCAGGTGCAGCCCACCCTCGACGAAATGATGCCCGATATCATCGGCCGCCGGCTGGCAGGCCAGGTCTCCCGGCACACGCGTGCCGGGAAGCCGGCGGGCAAGGCGGCCCGTCCACGAAAGCCGACCCGCCCCGGGCCGGTCTATCCGGTGCATCGGATCGACCGTGAGACGAGCGGGCTCGTCGTGTTCGCGAGGACGGTGCCTGCGGGGCGGATTCTCGCCGAGCAGTTTCGGCTGCACACGACGCAGCGTCGGTATTTCGCGATCGCCACGGGTCGTGTGGGGGAAGGGACGATCGTCACGCATCTGGTGCGCGACCGGGGCGACGGCCGCCGCGGCTCGTCGGAATCGGGCGAGGGCAAACGGGCGGTGACGCACGTGAAGCCGATCGAGCACTTCGGCGACGACTACACGCTCGTCGAGTGCCGGCTGGAGACGGGCCGCACGCACCAGATCCGGATCCATCTCTCCGAGATCGGCCATCCGCTTTGCGGCGAGCGTGTCTATGCCGGACCGCGGGCGAAGAAGCAGGCGGACCGATCGGGGGCGACTCGTGTCGCCCTGCATGCCGCCGAATTGGGGTTCGTGCATCCGACGACGGGCGCGGAACTGATGTTTGAAAGTCCGCTGCCCCCCGACATCGAAAAAATGCTCGCACGACTTCGGTCGTGAACCGGGCTGATGCAACGGTCGGCTGCCCCGAGGCAACCCCCGCCGGTTCGGTGCGGAGTCGGCCGGTATGATCGACGGTCATGATCATGCAGCCCACGCAGCCCACGTCGAAGACGCCGGATGACAGCCCGGCCATTTCGCTTCCGACCACGGTGCGCGGCCTCGGCTGGACGAGTTTCTTCACCGATTTCTCGAGCGAGGCGATCTATCCGCTCCTGCCGGCGTTCTTGATCCGGGAGCTCGGTGGATCGGCGATCAGCGTCGGACTCATCGACGGCGTCGCCAATGCCGTAGCGGCGATCGTGCGACTGCCGTCGGGAGCCGTTTCCGACTGGGTCGGCCGCCGGCCTCTCGTTCTTTTCGGCTACGGGCTCTCGGCACTCGTCAGGCCGCTGATGGGGCTCGTGGCCTCGCCGCTCGGTGCGGTTGTCGTGCGTGCGGCCGATCGGTTCGGGAAGGGAATTCGCAGCGCCCCACGCGACGCGCTCGTGGCCGATCTGGTCGAGCCTGCGATCCGTGGCCGCGTCTTCGGCCACATCCGCGCGATGGATCACGCCGGCGCCGCGTTTGGGCCGCTCGTCGCGATGCTCTTTCTTCTCGTCTTCCCGGGCCGCGAGCGGATGCTTTTCCTGCTCGCCGTTCTCCCCGGTCTCGTCACGCTCGTCGTCATCTGGCGATTCGTCCACGACGCCCCGTCGCGCACTCCCATCGCCGCCCGCACCGCCCTCGCGCCGCAGCTCGATCGCCGGCAGTGGCCGCTGCTGGCGGCCGTGGCGGTCTGGTCGCTTGGAGCATCGAGCGAACAATTTCTGCTGTTGCGGGCCGCCGAGCTGGGAGTGCCGGCGGCGCTGGTGCCGCTTGTGTGGCTCGGTGTGAGCCTCGCCAAGAGCGGAACGGCCATCTGCTCCGGCAGGCTTGCCGATCACTGGCAGCCCCGGAGGGCCTTGGCCATCGGTTGGCTCGCCTTTGCGGCGGCCTATGGCGGACTGGCCGTCAGCGGCCATCTGGCGGCGGCGATTCCACTGATGGCGATCGTGGGGATCGCCTACGGCCTCGCCGAACCGGCAGAACGCGCGGTTGTGTCGCTCATGGCGGCCGAGGGCCGGCAGGGGAGCGCCTTCGGCTGGTACACGCTCGTGCAGGGAGTGATGGCCCTGCCTGCAGGTCTGCTCACCGGCTGGCTCTGGCAGCAGGGGTCGCACGGCCCGGCCTGGGCATTCGGCGCAACGGCCGTGCTGGCGACGGTCGCCTGCGGGATGCTCGTATCGCTCGTCCGGGACTGAATGACGTTCGCCCGCGAACAACGAAATCAATAGGCGCCGACGACGTCGCCGCCATTGCGGGTGGACAGGGCGTCGTACGTGTCGACCGCGATTGTGTCGCGGAGAAAACGCACCGACCCGTCGCACAAGGAGTGGTTGGCTCCGCCTGCGTGTTGGCTCGAAGGGCCCCAGTTTTGGCCGATGGAATTTGGGAACACTCCCGGCATGAAGTACGGTTGGTAATTGATCGATACCGAATCGCCTGCATAGAGGGGAGGCACGAGCGCCATGTAGCGGGCCGACACGGCCGCCGATGTGCCGTCGATCCACACCGCTGCGTTCTCTTCTCGGGTCTCGGCTAGCAGCAGCGTTTTTGATGTTCCATCCGTAATCTGTTGAAACGTGGTGGCCGACTGGGGGTGCATGACTCCTTCAGCGGGCACCGCCCCCGACAACCCGAGCACGTTTTTGGCTCCGATGGTCACGTAGTTCCGGATGGCGAACTTGTCATACCCCACGGTCGATACATAGAGGGAATCCTTGCTGAATATGCCGCCGCTGTAGCTCGGGCACCGATACATCGGCAGCACGTTCGAAGCGGCAGTCCGGTTCGCTGTGTCCAGGGACGATACCGAATAGTCGATCGAATCGAAGACGTTGTTCGCCTCGGCAAACGGGAGGATCAGACTGGCGAAACTGTGAAGCCGGATGTCGGGATCGGTCGGTCCAGTCCCCGGATAGCCCCAGACCCCCTTGGTGAAACCGCTGTTGCTGCTCGGCGGAAACACGCTC
>JBJTDB010000214.1:0-3283 GCA_046092145.1 Planctomycetia bacterium
TCTCGATGTCGTATCGGCCATAGGTGGCGAGGTCGCGGGAGTGCTGGCCGAAGTGCTCGTCGAGGCAGCGGAGATCGTCGGGGCCCCGTTCCACGGGCACGCTCGTGGCGTCGGCGAAGGCGTCGAGTGGCCCACGGCATCCACCCGGGATGATCACGCGGGTCGTTCCCTCGGGCCCCTGGATGCGACGCGCGATCCAGGGGGTCGTCATGAGTGCGGCCACGGTGATGTTCATCACCTGGATCGTCCATTCGAAGCCCACTCGAGGGGCGAGCCGCTCGAGCACCTGACGAAGGGAATGCTCGGCGAGTTTGCCCGTCACGAAATGGATGCGGTCGGGCGAGTGCGTCACGGAGAATCCGTTCGTGGAGGAGGCTGCTAGAGTATCCTAGCAGTCTGTGGAACAAGTCTGCCCGAGCAGGATGCGATGGCTGTTGATCCGGGAAACCCGCGGCGTTTCCCGCGATCAACCACCTGGAAAAAGGTCATGGATGACTTTGTCCACGGAAAGCTAGGGATCGATGATTCTCGAAGGAATAGTTGCGACGAGCGATGCGGCGGGCCGGGTGCATCTGGCCGCCATGGGACCGCACGTCGATGAGGCGGCCTGCCGCGAGGGCCGGATCGAGCGGCTGTCGCTTCGGCCGTTCGCGACGAGCCAGACGGCGGCGAATCTGGAGGCGGTCCCGGAGGGTGTGTTTCACCTCACGGACGACGTCCTGGTGCTGGCCCGCATCGTGACGAAGGGATCGGACGGGCCGTCCTGTCGTCCGGCAACACAGGTCCGGGGCTGGATGCTCGACGAAGCCTGCCGCGCCTATGAATTTCGGATCAGCGAGAGCGATCGGTCGCAGGAGCGGATTCGTCACGAGGCCCGCGTGGAGGCGGTGCACGAGATGCGGCCGTTCATCGGGTTCAATCGGGCGAGGCACGCGGTGGTGGAGGCCGCGATCCTGATCACCAGGCTGCATCTGCTCGGGATCGATGAGATCCTCGGGCAGATGGCCAGGCTCGCGCCGCTCGTGGAGAAGACTGGCGGCAGCCGGGAGCGGGAGGCATGGTCGTTGATCGAGGCGCACCTCCGCGACGCCTTGTAGGCTGTCGCGCCGCCCGGTCTACTCGCGGTATGCCGCACGACACAGGAGCCTCGCCCACGTCGATCGCCGTCCGCACGCCCGGGCGGCTGCATCTGGGCATGATCTCGTTCGGCAACCCGGCCGTTCCATCCTTCGGCGGCATCGGCGTGATGGTCGATGGGCTCGGCGTCGAGCTGCGGATGACGCGGGCCGGCGACCTCTCGGCGAGCGGCCCGTCGGCCGGCCGCGCCGAGCAGCATGCACGAGCCTGCATCGAGGCCTGGTCGCTCGGAACGGTCGGCTGCCGGATCGAGGTCGTCTCCGCGCCGCGGCCCCATGTCGGGCTCGGGAGCGGCACGCAACTGGCCCTTGCCGTCGCCGCGGGCATGCGGCACCTCTTCGTGGATGGCTCGCGTTCGACCGCCGAGCGACGCTGGTCCGCATCGGAGACGATCGAACTCGCTCCAGTCGTCGGCCGCGGCCGGCGGTCGTGCATCGGGATCTACGGCTTCGCCGGAGGCGGGCTTGTGTCGGAGGCGGGGCGGCTGGAGTCCGAGGCCGGCCGGCGGTTTTCGCCGCTCGTCGCCCGCGTCGCGCTCCCGGACGCGTGGCGGTGCGTCGTCTTCATCCAGCGGGATGCCGAGGGGCTGCATGGCGATGCGGAGAAGGAGGCATTCGCGCGATTGCCGCCGGTGCCGCGTGACATCTCGGCGGAACTTTCGAGGATCGCCTCCGAGGAACTCGTGCCGGCTGCGGCGCAGGGGCGGTTCGCTCTCTTGTGCGATGCCATTCACCGATATGGACGGCTCGCGGGCCGCCCCTTCGAGCCAGAGTCGTCACGACTTCCCTACCACGCGGCGATCGGCCGGCTCATCGATCTGCTCGATGCCCTCGGATATCGTGGTGCAGCCCAGAGCAGCTGGGGGCCCGCCATCATGGCCTGCTGCGAGTCGGCCGCCTCGGCCGGGCAACTCGTCGCCGAATGCACCCGCCGCGGGCTCGACGCCACGCACGAGATCACCATCGCGCGGTTCGATTCGCAGGGCGCCGTGCTGCGGGACAATCAGGCCGACGCGGCCTGAGGCCGAAGCCCGTAGGCCTCGAGCACCTGCCGCAGTTTCGCGGCAAGCGGCGGTTCGAGCGGCACCAGCGGGAGCCGCACGTCGCCGGTATCGCGCCCGAGCATCGCCATCGCCGCCTTGATCGGGATCGGGTTGCTCGCAAGCCCCAGCAGATCGCGGCACAGCGCGAAGAGCTTGTGGTGCAGCGACCGGGCCCCCGCGAGATCGCCGGCCGCGAAGGCATCGATGAGGGCCTTCATGTCGCCCGGAACGATGTTGCCCACGACGGAGATCACGCCGCGGCCGCCGATCGAAAGGAGCGGGAGCGTGATGCTGTCGTCTCCGGAGAGCACCGTCAGATCGGTCGCATTGATGATCTGCGAGGCCTGATCCATCGACCCCGTGGCCTCCTTCACCATCGCGATGCCGGGAATCTCGGCAAGCCGCAGGATCGTCTCGGGCTCGATGTTGCGGCCGGTCCGCGTCGGAATGTTGTAGACGCAGATCGGGATATCGACGGCCTCGGCGATCGCCTTGAAGTGCTCGTAGATGCCCTGCTGCGTGGGGCGGTTGTAGTAGGGGCCGACGATCAGCGCCGCATCGGCGCCCTTGCCGGCCGCGTATTTCGTGAGCCTCAGCGCCTCGGCGGTGGAGTTGCTGCCGGTGCCCGGCATCACGAGCAGCCTTCCGGCCGCGGCCTCGATGCTCTCGGCGATCACCCGCTCGTGTTCGTCGTGCGAGAGCGTGGGTGATTCGCCCGTCGTGCCGACCGGGCAGATGGCGGTGACGCCGGCCTTGGCTTGAAAATCGATCTGCTCGCGAAGGGCCCGGCTATCGACGGTGCCATCGCGAAAGGGCGTGACGATGGCCACGGAAAGTCCGGCAAAACGTTCGGCGCGTGTCTTCATGACGCGTGAAGATAAGATGTCGGCCGGCATGCGGCCAAGGGGGGCACCGTTCATCCCGTTTTCCACGGGTTCCCACGGCGCACGCGTGAACGTCATGCGTTGACGTCGGTCGGGGTTGCCCATGCCCCGTGAGCCGGCGTTGACGGCAAGCGAAGGCAGGATGCCGGGAGGGCGGCCGGGCTCGAGTGCGCGACTGGCGGGATGCCAGTTGCGAACGGCCGGCGCTGGGGCATGGGCA
>JBJTDB010000215.1:0-2507 GCA_046092145.1 Planctomycetia bacterium
ATGAGGGTTCTCCCGGCCCCAGTATGCTCATGACTTTTCGGCAGAGCCAGTGGACGGCCGAAATTCCTGAATCATCAGAATCCCGCCCACGATCGCAAGCGCCGTGTTGAACACCGCGATCGTGCCGATGACGGCATGGAGCGAGGGGTGCCACGCCTGCAACACGGCCACCTCGATCACCGCCAGGGCTGCAGTGACCCAGCAAAAAAAAGCCCGGCCCTTTGCCACCAAAAACCCTTGGATCACCATCGCCAGCGCCATCGGCATCATGGCGAGCCCGTAGATGGCAAGCAGGCCACCGGCGGCTCTATGTTTGTCGCCATAGAGCAGGCCAACGAGCCAGGGGCCGGCCACGAAGTAGGCCAGCGCGGCTGCGCCGCAGAGCAGGGCGGTGGCACCAAGCGCCTGGGTGGCATGGCCGCCGCTCGGTTCACTCCGGGCGTGGCTGGCGGCAACGATTGGCAGGATGGCCGTCACGAGACCTCCCGGCAAATAGAGCACCGCCTTCCCGAGCACAGACGCCGGAGCATACTGGCCGGCCAGCGCCGGATCGAAGAATCGGTTGACCAGCACCAGATCGATCTGGGTCATCAGGGTCAACCCGATCGTGGAGGCCACGACCGGCGCCACCAAGCGAAAAGGAAACGCAACCGCTTCGCCGATCCTGGGAGATGCGTCGGCCCACCGGCGGGCGATGGCCCCCATGCTGGCAGCAAGCACCAGCAGCATCGATGCGAGCACTCCCCCCAACGCCCCGTGGAGCCCTTGGCACAACGTGACGACGAAGAACACGCAGATCACGATTTTCGCGACAACCCCGCCAAAGCCGAGTCCGCCGATCCATCCAAAGGCCTGAAGGCCGCGGAGCATGGCGCCTGTCAGAATCGAGAGCGCCGTGACAAACACGATTCCGGCCAGCAGCCACACACTTCCGATGTCGGGAATCCGCGACCATGCCTGAAGCCGTGGCCCCGCGACCATCACTGCGCCGGCGGCCACGATGCAGAGGGCCCAGAGCCAGGCCGTCCACGTCCGGTAGAGCCGCCTGACGCTCCCCAAGCCGGCCATGGCGGCCACGTTGGCCACATGCCGCGCAGTGACGGTCTCCATCGCGGCCATCGGGGAGCATGCCACCATGCCCATTGCCAGGATGGCGTTGAAGGCGGCATAGTCGGCCGCCGCGAGCGTCCGCCCCATGACGACCTGAAACACATATCCCATCACCCCCGTCGCCACATTCACGACGGTGAGCAGGAATCCCGCCCGCAGCACGGTGCTGCGTCGCCATGCGTGGAAGGGGGAGGCCATGAGCATGGGCTCGATCCGGTGCGGCTATTGCTTTTCGAGCACGAAGCAGACCAGATCGCCCATCGGGCTTTCAATCGGGGGTTTCGTGTAGCCGAGTTCCTTCAAGGTTTCCGCGATGCCTTTGCCGCCATCGGGATACCCGTTGCGATTCACATAGAGCGCCGAAAATCCGAGGTCTCGCAGCTTCTGAATACCCGTGTCAAACTTTTGTGGATTGAAGTGGATCCGTTCCTTCGTCTGATCCACGGTCGCGCCGGCGAATGTCTCGCGTCTCCACTCCTGCTGCCAGTCACCCCCCTCTCTCCCGATGTTCCCGCCGATGGAAAAACGCAGCGAGTTGCTGTAGAGCGCGGGCCGAAAGTGGTCGGAGGCCGATACTCCCGGCACGGGGCCGGCCGTGACGATCGGCAGCTGAAACACCATGGCCCCCTGTGGCAGCGCCTCTTCCATCGCCGCGACAAACTCCCTGTCGGCCGCCACCTGGTTTGCGATCGTCGCCTTCTCTTCCTCTGTGGGCGACCGGGGAACTTGATCCCAGAGGATGAGGCCGCACATCGCGAGCATGGCGGTCGCCACGAGAATGCGCGACGTCTCCGCGGGAAAACGCTTCGTCGTCGCAGCCTGCCACCGCGTCAGCCGCTCCGCCGCATACAGAAGCACGATCGCCAGGATCACCACCCCATAGCGGCAGGTCGTGCGGAAGAGCGTAAAGCCCGTGAACGCTGCGAAGAGCGCATTGAGCCCTCCCGTATTGGCCATCAACACGATCCACAGCACCTGCCAGGCAGCCATCGGGATTTGTGCGTCGCTCCGCTCCACGCCGCCCCGGATCGATCCGGCCACCAATGCCAGGAGCGACACGATGCCGAAAATTCCCAGGTACACGCAGCCTTCCTCGTCGAGCAAGGGGGAGCCCTGGCGGTGCAGCAGGCCGAATTTGGCGAACTCAGTGAACCGGTGCGTGATCCATGGCACGAACATGTCCACGACCTTAAAGCCGTAGATATCCAGCCATCGGTAGGCGCGATCGCTGAAAGGGCTCGCTGTCGGGGGCCCATAGACCCAGCGGTAGGAAATCGTGTCGAGATTGCTGATGAGACAGGCCAGGGCGACGGCCCCCACGATCGCAGTAGCCGGCAGGATCGCGGCCCACGATCGCTTGCGAAGGGCAGTCAGGCCGCCCCCGATGAGCGTCAACT
>JBJTDB010000216.1:0-8765 GCA_046092145.1 Planctomycetia bacterium
GCATTGTGACCGCCACGACCGGTGACCGCGAAGAGATGAATCCACCCGCCCCGCCGCCTCTCCGAGGCTGCGGAGGACGGCATAAGCACCAAGCATGAGCAGCGACGTCAACTGTTGACCAACGGCCCCTACAGAGATGAACGCGCGGCGTTGTGCATGGGGCGGCCGCCCCGCGATCCTCGAACACAGGTTCATGGCGTTGGTCTCCCGGAAGTGATGAAGCCGGACGAGCCGGATGACGAGTTGCGATCCCCGATCCCGGGAGAAATGTGTCATCCCCGGGGCTTTGATATTCCATCAAAAGATTGGCATTTCAGCCCGGCGGTGTCAAGCGGATGGTTCCGTGGAGCCCCGGGTGGAAACCCGGGGATGATGCGGGTGCCATTCCGCGGTGCGCCGCGTTTCCCGTGGTCGCCACGCCGATGTCCCTCGGCCGGCTCTGGCGGATGATCGATCATCACCATGGGCAGTATCTCAATGCTTCCGAGTTCGGGCGATCACTCGGCGAGACTCACAAGACGATCCAGCGGCATCTGGAGATGCTTTCGGCCGCGTTCATGATCCGGCTCCTGCCGCCGTGGTTCGCCAATCTGGGCAAGCGGCTCGTCCGTCGGCCGAAGATCTATGTCCGCGACAGCGGCCTCTTGCACGCGCTCCTGGGAATCGACGTGGTGCCACTCGACGAGGCCATCGGCATCACGTGAATCCCGGTTCCGACGGCGGGGGCTTGCCGAGCCGCCGGCGTGTGCGAAAAACGTCGGTTCAGGAACGACGAATCATCCTTGCAAACCCGGGAGAGACGAGCATGCGACGCGCGAAGATTTCGATCATCGGGGCCGGCAACGTCGGCGCCACCACGGCCCACTGGTGCGCGGCGGCCGAACTGGGCGACATCGTCCTCCTCGACATCCCGGCGACCGAGGGGATGCCCGCCGGCAAGGCGCTCGACCTCTTCCAGGCCTCGCCGATCGTCGGCTTCGATTCGCGGCTGGTCGGCACGACGAACTGGGCCGACACGGCCGGCAGCGATGTCGTCGTCGTCACCGCCGGCATCGCCCGCAAGCCGGGCATGAGCCGCGACGACCTGCTCTCCACCAACGCCAAGATCGTCGGCGACGTCGCGGCGCAGATCCGTGACACGAGCCCCCATGCCGTCGTCATCGTCGTCTCCAATCCGCTCGATGCCATGGTGCAGCGAACCTTTCAGGTGACCGGCTTCCCGGCGGCCCGCGTCATCGGCCAGGCGGGCATCCTCGATACCGCCCGCTATCGGGCCTTCCTCGCGATGGAGCTGGGCGTGTCGGTGGAAGACATCGCCGCGATGCTTCTCGGCGGCCACGGCGACACGATGGTGCCCGTGCCGAGCTGCACGAGCGTCGGCGGCATCCCGGTCACGCAGCTCATCGCGAAGGATCGCCTCGACGCGATCGTCGATCGGGCCCGCAATGGCGGCGCCGAGATCGTGGGCCTGCTCAAGACGGGCAGCGCCTACTACGCCCCCGCCGCCGCCACGACGCAGATGGTGGAGGCGGTCGTCCGCGATAAGAAGCGGCTCGTGCCCTGCGCCGCCTACTGCGGCAATGAATATGGAGTGGGGGGCTATTTTGTGGGCGTGCCGGTGATCCTCGGCAGCGGCGGCGTGGAGAAGGTGATCGAACTGAATCTCCTCCCCGCCGAGCGGGCCGCCCTCGACAAGAGCATCGCGGCCGTGAAGGAGCTCGTCGCCACGATGAATCGGCTCACCGGCCACGCCGCCTGACCGGTAAAGTTCCCTGGTTTCTGCATTTCCCCACAGCACGGCCGAGCCAGGCGGGTGACCCTGCCGTCTGGCGTTGTCGCGGCGTTGGGGTTTCGCTACAAACCGCGGTCCGATCAGGGGTTTGCGACCATCTCGCGGCCGCCTGTTCGCCATCCCACGAGGCCGACCGATGAGCAGCCGACTTCCGAAGCGGGCAGCATCCGATCGCCGCCATTCCACGCAGCAGCGGGCTGCTTCGTGTGCGCGGTTTGCGCCCGAATGGCTCGGCCACGACCGGATGTTCTCGCCGCTGGGCTTCGAGCCGGGCTACGATTACCCGCTGCTCGTGTGGCTGCCCGATCCCGCCGCCCCGAAGCCCTTCGACCTCGGCCGGGTGATGATGCGGGTGAGCCTCCGCAACTTTATCGCCGTGGAGCCGGTGGCCGATGGCGATGCCACCGAGCCCGGGGCCCGCGAAGCGGCCGTGTGGCGGGCGATCGACCGCGTCTGCGACCGTGTCGCCATCCATCCCGAGCGGATCTTCCTCGTCGGCCAGGGGGCGGGGGGCTCGGAAGCCTTCCGGATCGCCTGCCGCCATCCGCAGGCCTTCGGCGGCGTCGTCTCGCTCGGCGGCCCTTTCCCGCTCGACGAAGGGCTCTTTGCCCGCATCTCCGAGGTCCGTCGGCTGCCGATGCTCCTGTGCTGCCATGCCGATGGCTCCGCGGCCGATGCCATCCACACCGACCGCACGCTGCGGCTCTTCCATGCCGCCGGCGCGGCGCTGGCGATGCGGATCTACGCGGGCCAGCGCCATCTTTCGAAGTCGATTCTCGGCGACGTCAACCGCTGGCTCATGGATGAGATCTGCGGCACGTCGGTGCCGATGCGACCCGCCTGCACCGGGTAGCCTCGTCGTCATCCGTCCGGGCAAGGAAGCCAGGAGGTTCATAGCATGTCGAGTTCCCGCCAGCCGCATGGCGAGCCGGTGGCATCGCGAGTCGTTCCGTCGCCTTTGGGCGCGGTGCTGCTGCGGCCGCTCGTCCAGGAGATCGTCAACCTCACCGCGACCACGCTCCCCGAGCGATTCGCGGCCGATGCCCCGCTCATCGTCGTCGATGTCGATGGCAGGCATACCGTCGCCGTGGAGCCCGGGGCGCTCCGCCGCGTGCTTGCCACGCTCGTCCATGATGCCGTCATCGCCGCGGCCGGCCAGATGACCACGAGCGATGTGCCCGGGCTTCGCGAGGTGGTGATCACGAGCATCTGCACGGCCGACGCGGTCGAGATCGAGGTCGCCGACTCGAGCGGCGCCGCTCCCGATGCGATCGGGATGGCGGCCGGCTCCGCGCGGTCGATCGTCGAGCGGCTCGGCGGAAGACTGCGGATCCACAGGTGCCCCGAAGGGGGCAGGGCGGTGACGCTCTCGTTCCCACGGCATGCGGCAGGCCAGTCGGTCGGAGGCGGATTGCGTCGGGCAGCCTGACCCGGCGACGCCACCGAATCCCCACCACCATCCGGAAGCGGCGTGCATGGATGCACACTCCTCCAGTTCGGGTTCCCACCGGGCGTCGATCACGCCGTCCCAGCTGATCGCGCTGGGGCTGGTGGCCTCGTCGATCGGATGGGCCGTGTGGCTCCTCCGCGACAGGCCCGACCGCGAGGAGGTGGAGCTGCTCGCCGACGCTGTGCTCCCGTCGTCCGAACTGGCGATCATGGAGGCGGCCTTCGACCGTGCCCAGCTCACCGACTACCGCTCCGAGGCGGGCCGGGTGTGGGTGCCGCGGGCCAGGCAGAGCGCCTACATGCGGGCGCTGGTCGATGCCGAGGCGCTGCCGCGGGAGTTTGGCGGGAGCCTCCGGCGGGCCCTGGAAAACAACAGCCCCTGGCAGAGCAAGGCCGTGCAGGCGGAGCTGATGCGCGTGGCCACGCAGGACGAACTGGCGCTGGTGATCTGCTCGATGCCCGGGATCGATCGGGCCGCCGTGCTCTACGACGTGCAGGAGCAGGCCGCCTCGGGCGGGCTCCGCGGCGGCCCCGTGAAGACGGCCAGCGTGAGCGTGCGGACCCAGCCCGGCACGGAGCTCGACGCCGCCCGCGTGGAGGCGATCAGAGTGCTGGTCGCCTCGTCGATCGCCGGGCTCACGCCCGATCGCGTGGCGGTCACCGATCTCCGCAACGGACGCGTTCATGCCGATCCGCTCTCGCCTGCCCTCGACCTCGCCGCGATCGATCCACGATTGGCCCGGCGGGTGGCCCATGAGAAGCATCTCGCGAAGAAGGTGCAGCAGGCGATCGCCTTCGTGAAGGGGGCGACGGTCGATGTGGCCGTCGAATTCGATCCGGTGATCCCGGACGACGCCGAGCCAGCGCCGGCCGTGCCGCCGAAACCCTCGCCGACGGCGCAGCGAACCGCCGCCGCCAACGCGCCGGCCGAAGTGGGCCGGGCCGAGCCGCCTCCCGTGGCCCCCAAGCAGCCCGTGGTCAGGCAAACCGTGGCGTCCGATGCGCCGTCGCGAATCCGGGTCGCCATCGCCGTGCCCGAGCGATACCTGCACGACGCCATCGGCGCCGAGGACGTCGGAGCGGATGCCGCCGAACGTGAACTGGACCGCATCCGCCGGCATGTGCTGCCGCTGCTGCCGCTCACCGCCGATCCTGACGAACGCATCGTTGTGGTCGCGTCGTTCGCGGCCGCCACGGATCGTCGCGAGATCGTGGCTTTGCCTGTGGCGCCCGAGCCGCCGATGCCCGAGCCGGTTGTCGCGGCCCAGCCGCAGGTTGTCGCAGCCCAGCCGCGTGAGCCGGTGTCGGTCGAGGCGCATGTGTCGCAGTTCGTGGATGCCGTCCGGCTGCGGTTCGATGGCACGGTTCCGATCACCAAGCAGGAATGGCTCGCGGGCATGATCGTGTCGGTCGGGCTCTTTGCAGGATGGCTCTGGTGGCATGGCTCGCGACGCCGCGTGGCCGCGCCGCCATCGATCGACTGGTCGCAGGCGCAGCCGCGCGAGCCGCTGCCGACATCCAGGCCCATCGTCGAGAGGGAGCCGCTCGACCGGGCGGCGGCGTGATGCGACATGCATCCTGGCCATCGTCGCTCATGGTCGCGGCAGTGCTCGTGGCCGTCGTGGGGTCGCCCATGCAGGCCCGCGCCGAGCCGGAGCCACGCGAATTGCCCGCCGTGCCGCTGGTCGATCCGGCTGCGGCCCCGCCGGTCGATGCCGAGCGGGCTCCTCTCGGCCAGCCCGGCGCGGTCTTCGATTGGCGGATGATCGCCCTGCTCGCCGTGGCCGCGGCGGGCGTCGTCGCCATCCGCAGGTTTGCCGGCCCGCGGGCAGCCCCGCTTCCTCCCGACGTGTTCGAGGTGCTGGGCACGGCCGCCATCGATGGATCGCATCCGGTGCGGGTCGTGCGGTTTGGTCCCAAGACGCTCCTCGTGAGCGTGTCGTCATCCGGCTGCCACACACTCTCCGAACTCTCCGACGCCGAGGCCACCGACTGCATCGCCCGCGCCTGCCGCGGACAGCATCCTCCGCTGCGACCGGTTCGCTCCGGAGCCTCCGCAGCCGCCATCCTGTTTGCCGTGATCGGCCTGGTCGCCTCGGCTGGCATCGCCCGCGCCGATGAGCCGCCGCAGGCCGCGGCACCGGCGGTCGTCGCCATCGAACGGCCCGGAACTGGTGTCGCGGAGCAGGCACCGGCCGCTTCGGCTGCGGCATCCCGCGGCGGCGTCGAGGCGATCGGCGGCCTCGTCCGATCGGTCGCCGGATCGCGATCGCTCGATGCCACGATCTCGGCGGCGCTCATGTTTGGCGTCGCGAGCCTCGCGCCGGCAGTGCTGCTCATGACCACCTGCTTCGTGCGGATGTCGGTCGTGCTGTCGCTCGTGCGGCAGGGGCTCGGGGCGGCGCAGCTCCCCTCGAATCAGATCGTGACCTCGCTGGCCCTCTTCCTTTCGGCGATGGTGATGTGGCCGGTGTGGACGAACGCCTACCGGGCCGGCGTCGCGCCCTACCAGGCGGGCGAGATCGAATTGTCGGAGGCCTACTCGCGGGGCAGCCTGCCGATCCGACGCTGGATGGCCGCGCAGATCGAGCAGGCCGGCAACCGCGACACGATGCTCCTCTTTCTCAAGCGGCATCCCGAGCCGCCGAAGGAGATCGCCACCTACGACGACGTGCCGATCGAGACACTCCTTCCGGCCTTCCTCGTGAGCGAACTGGAGACGGCCTTCACGATCGGCTTTCGGATGCTGCTGCCATTCCTCGTGCTCGACGTGCTCGTGGCCACGCTCGTCGTCTCCACCGGCCTTGTGATGCTCCCGCCGACGCTCGTCTCGCTGCCGCTGAAACTGCTCGTCTTCGTGATGGCCGATGGCTGGTCGCTCGTCGTCCGGTCGCTGCTGGATAGCGTGTGGCCGGTCACGACCTAGGGCACCCTTTCGACGCATGGAATCCGACCTCATCGAACTCGTGCGGCAGTCGCTGGCCACCGGCATGCTCGCGATCGCGCCGGCGCTGGTCGTCGGCTTCGCGGTGGCGACGGTGATGGGGCTCGTGCAGTCGGCGACCGGCGTCCACGAGACGCTCGTCGGCCTCGTGCCGCGGCTGGCCGCGATGGCCGTCGTGCTCTTCCTCACGCTGCCGTGGATGCTCGAACGGCTGGTGGACCTGATGCGATCGACCGTCGCCTCGCCATGATCCCGATCCCGCCATGCATGCCGCAGACATCGTCGAGCCCGCCGCGGTCGTGATTGCAGCCGGTGTCTGCGGCCGTATGGCCGCCGCGACGGCGGTGGCCGCGCTTCCCGCCTTTCCCGGCGTGTCGATCCGTGGCCGGATCGCGGTGGCGCTGGCGCTCACCGCCGTGGCACTCCCGGCGGCCATGCGAGATCGCGCCGAGGTCGGCCCCTGGCCGCTCGTCGTGGCGGGCGAATGCCTCGTGGGGGGCGTCATCGGCATGGCGATCGCGCTGGTCGTCGGGGCCGCCGGATGGGCGGGCACACTGCTCGGCTCCGCCTCGGGGCTTTCGTGGGCCGACGACTTCGATCCGACGGGCGAGGAGCAGGGCTCGGCCGGCATCGGACGGCTGGCATGGTGGGTGGGGGCGGCGGCCTTCCTCGCTGCCGGCGGCCAGATGGCCGTCGTGGCCGTATTGCTCGACAGCCTCGAGGCCATTCCGATCGGCACGGTGCTCGTCGGCGGCGGGTTTCCGGAACGGCTCGTCACGATCGCCACGACAGCCCCCACGGTCGCGCTCTCGCTGGCCCTGACCATCGCGCTCCCTGCGCTGGCGGCGGTCGTCGCCTTTCATCTGGCCACCGCGATCTGCCTGCGGACCGTTCCCTTCTCGCCCGGCGCGGGCATGCTGCAAGGACTCGCGGCGATCGTGCTCCTGGCGGCGCTCGGCTTCGGCCTCGACGCCTTCGCCGGCACCAGCGGCACACTCATGCACGCGGCCCTCGAAAAACTCTTGGGATAGCGACCATGGCCGACCCGTCGGAACGCACGATCCCCGCGACACCGCGCCGCCGCGAGGCGGCGCGGCAGCAGGGAATGATGCCGCTCTCCTCGCTGCCGGCCTGGATCGCCGCCTGCACCACGGCCGTGGCGATCGGGCCCGCGTGGGCGAGGGCCACGCTGCCGGCCGCCGGCGAGATGCTGCGCGGCGCGATCGGCGCGGCGGGCCGCGGGCCCATCGACGAGATCGATCTTCCCGGGCTCATCGTTCCCGGCCTGCTGCTTCCGACGGCGGCGGTCGTGATCGTGAGCGGGGGCGTGGGCCTCGTCGTGCGGGCACTGCTCGACGGCATGGCATGGCGGTCGGCAAGGATCATGCCGGCGGTCGCCCGCATCGATCCGTTGAGCGGTCTGGCGAGGATTTTTTCCCTTTCGACCATCACGACCATGGTCGGCAATGCCCTCGCGCTGGCGGTGATCGTCGCCGTCGGGGCATGGGCGATGCAGCCGCTGGTGGTCGGCGGGCAGGAGGCGGTGCGGGGGATCGATCTTGCCGCCGATCCCGTGCCGCTCTTCGTGCGCGGTCAGCAGGCGATCCTCCCGCTGGCGGCGGCGGCCGCGATGGTGGCCGCCATGCAATGGGCCATGGCGCGGTGGCGGTTCGAAAAGCGGATCCGGATGACGCCGCAGGAATTTCAGGACGAGGCCCGGAGCATGCAGGCCGATCCGAAGGTGAAATTCACGCGGAACCAGACGAAGCGGCCGGCTCCGACGGCCGGTCGGTCTGCGGCACCCGATAGTCGTACCGCTCGATGAAGGGCCGCCACCGGCGGGCGATCTCGTCCACGATCCGCGGATCGTGCCGGTAGGTATTGGTGCGATAGCCCTGCATCGAGCGGGCCTGCTCCTCGAACCGGTCGCGGACCCGGCTGAATTCTCCGAGCGACAGGCGGTCGTAGGCCTCCTCCATCCGTCCGACCGGATCGGCCACGAGATCCTCGTACCGGATCTCGTGCAGCCGTCCGGGGCCGAGCCGCTGCCGGTCTCGCTCGAAGGCGGCATACATCTCGTCGAACGCGGCGAACACATAGCGCTCGAGCGCCTCGCCCCGATCGACCTGCAGCGACTGCACGTGGTGAAGCGATTTCCAAAGCCGCAGTGTCGAGGGGAAGACGACGAACGGATCGCGGACGACATGCAGAAACTTTGATTCGGGAAACATCTCGGCGAGCACGCCCATCCGCGCCGTGTGCGGCGGGCTCTTGAGCACCGGCTGGCGGGCGTCGCGGACGGCCAGCATGCGGAGGAACCGCCGCAGGGCATCCTGCCACCGGGCCAGGTCGTCAGGCGAAAGCCGGGAGACATCGAGCGCCTCGGGCCTGTCGGGCGACGTCACCGGGAAGGCCATCCGCCGGTAGGGCGAGGGGGCGCCCATGTTGACCAGCGCGAATTCGTCTTCCTGCGGACGGTGCCAGCCGGCGGCGACGTTATCCATCGGCCGCTTGTCGGGCATGATCCAGCTGAGCGCGGAGGTCACGAGCCCCTCGGTGAGGAGGAAGTGGCCGGGGGCG
>JBJTDB010000217.1:0-6033 GCA_046092145.1 Planctomycetia bacterium
CATGTTTCAGCCACTCCGCGATGCCGAGTTGTTTCGCGAAGCGAGTGTCGTGTCTGGTGGTTACGCCGTCGCCTGGAACACAGACATCGACATCAGCGAATATGAGCTCTGGCAGCACGGGGAAATCCGGGACGGGAGCAGTTTCAATAGGGGCCGGAGTGGCTCAAAAAGCTCACCATAAAGGTCGGGACCTGTTGACCGCGATCGTGTCGTGGTCGCACTGCGTCAGTGGAAGCGTCGAGAACTGGGGCATGACGTCATTTTACGTGCGAAAGGGGCAACGCACGAATCGCGCGCCGCAGTAACAGCAATGCCCCGCCAGCTGCTGGGAAGCCCGTGGCGCAAGCCAGGGAATGCGGCGGGCAATGGCGCGCTTGACAATGAGTATACAGGCGTATAGTTTATTGTCCTGGCTGGAGCGGTGATCGAAAATGTCCGAGTGAGACATGGATCTCAACAAGAGAGGTTGGCGATGGCGACCGCCGAAGATCTCCTCGCCGCGGGCGACCGACAAGGTCGCAGGCTGGCTTGCTGCGGGTTGCCTCGAGGTGTGGAGTGTCGATCCAGGCAGTCGCAGGGTGGAGGTGCACACAGCCAGCGGCGGCTCCACGCTGGCCAGCGACGCGGATTCATTCCTTTCGAACGCCGTGCCAGGCCTGTCAGTCAGGCTCGCCGACCTGCTGCCGCCAGATTCGTGAAGCGGTTTGAGACGGGCTGACTTGCCATGAAAACGGCAATACGGCTTCCGACATGAAAATCAGCGTCGATCTGCCGGACGACCTGTTCATCGCCGCCAACCTGCTCATTTACGCGCATCGCGCCGCCATCGCCGAACATCGCGCCGCGCGCGAAGCGGCGATTGACAGGGCATGTACAGAAGTATAGTTTTTTCATGCCCGCGGCGGGTCGCCGGCGATTGACTGCGTATCCCGAAAAAGGAATAATTCAGTGTCGGAATTGCGGATCAAGCCGATGAACCCGAAGCCGCTCGAGTGGGTCGGCTCATCAAGGCAATCGCTCTGATCCGTATCAGGCTGGTCGTTGCCGAGCGTGCTTACAGGGAATTTTATGAAAGAAAGTGACCTGCGGACCGATCGAGTTCAGCGCAGCAGTGGAAACGTGTTTGCCGCTATCAACGTTCCCAACCCGGGCCAATATCTGGCGAAGGCAGAGCTTGCAGCAAGGATTCACCAGATCATTCACCGCCGCCGGCTCACGCAGGCGGAGGCCGGAAAGGTGTTGGGCATCACCCAGCCCAAGGTCTCGGCGTTGCTTGCTGGAAGACTCGACGGATTCTCGAGTGATCGGTTGTTTCGATTTTTGAATGCGTTGGGGTGCGACGTTCAGATCGTGGTCTCGAAGCCTCACCCGCGAACGCAGGGGCCGGTAAAGGTCATGGCTGGATGAGACCGCATCCGTTGGCCAAGAACCCCTCTGTGCCAATGATAGGTGAGACACCTGCCTGTACGAGTATTACCAACCCATCGTGCACCAACGGGAAATGGCGGCCATCCGCAGCGTGCTCGAGAGGGGGTGCGAAAGCGGCGACGAAAACCGGAAGAACGTGCCAAAAACTGGCAATAATGGATAAGTTTGGTATGAACTATCTCCATGAAGCGGAATTTCGAGGCAACTCTTCGGGCGTGGAGGCAGCGAGCGGATCGCAAGCCGCTCGTGGTCAAAGGGGCACGGCAGACGGGAAAAACCTTCGTCATCGAGCACTTCGGCCGCTCGAACTACGAAACGGTTCACTCGCTCAACTTCGAGGCCGACCCCAGGCTCGCGACCGTTTTTGACGGCGAGTTGCAACCCGAACGGCTGCTTCGGAATCTGGCCCTCCTTGGTCGATTCGATCCAGCCAGTGCGTTCGCCGGCCGATCGCTCGTGTTCCTTGACGAGGTCCAGCTCTGCCCGCGGGCCCTCACAAGCCTCAAGTATTTCGCGGAACAACTGCCGGGAATACACATCGCCGCAGCCGGCTCGCTCCTCGGCGTGGAGCTTTCACGAGCCGCTTCGTTTCCGGTGGGCAAAGTCGAGCTGCACACGCTTCACCCGCTCGACTTCTTTGAATTTCTCGATGCAACGGGCAAAAGCGACTATCGCGCGCGGCTGGAAGAACTCGACGCCATCGCGCCCCTGCCGGCCGGAATTCATGCCGAACTGATGGCTGCGGTGAAGGAGTATCTCTTCGTCGGAGGGATGCCGGAGGTCGTGGCGGCTTTCGGGAAGGAACGGGATTTCGCGGGAGTGCGGCGGATTCAGCAGAACATCATCGCCGCCTACAAACTTGATTTTGCGAAGCATGCCCCGAGCGCGATCGTGCCACGCCTCGCAATGCTGTGGGATTCATTGGCCGGCCAACTGGCCCGGGAGAACCGCCGGTTTCTTTTTTCGGCCGTTCAGGAAGGGGCACGGGCCCGAGACTACGAGGATGCGCTTCTTTGGCTCGAGCAAGCCGGGCTGGTGCACCGCTCGTTCGCCGTCGCGACCCCGAAACTGCCCCTCGCCGGATATTGCAACCGACGGCTTTTCAAGCTCTTCGCCGTGGACTGCGGCCTGCTCGGTGCCGTGGCGAATCTTGCCGCCGAAGTCGTGTTGCGGGGCAACGATGTATTCGAGGAATTCAAAGGCGCGCTCGCCGAGCAGTATGGAGCCCAGCAGCTCATCGCGCAGGGCGACACGGCCGAGCCCGCCACGCTTTTCTATTGGCGAAATGAAAAGACGGGAACAGAAATCGATTTTCTGATCGAAAACGTCGGCGTGTATCCCCTCGAGGTGAAGGCCGGCGTAAACGCCCGCAGCAAAAGCCTCGCGAGCTACCGCCAGCAGTTCAGGCCTCCTGCCGCTCTCCGAGCGAGTGTGTTGAACCTGAAAGCCGACGCCGACCTTATCAATATCCCGCTGTATCTGATGCCCGCTCTCGGCCGCCTGGTGCGGCTGGCGAGGGAACGCGCGTGAGCCTGAAGGCGACCCCTCCCCGGTGTCGATTGCTGGCGGTAGCCGTGTGACGCCATAATTGGTCGGGAAGGCTTATCGCATGAACCGCGGCGTGATGTCGATCGCCCTCTTCGTCGTGGCGGCTGTGATCGTCGCCCTGCCCGCCTCCGCGGCCGATCCAGCGGCTGACCGCGCCGCCCGCGCCCGGGCCCATGTGCAGCGGGCTCAGGCCCAGTATGCCAAGCGCGACTACCTCGCCGCGGTCGATAGCTGCTTTTTCGCCATCAACGAAAAAGACGATCTCTTCGACGCCCACTTCCAACGCGGCCTCGCCTACCTCGCCCGCCACGAGCACGACAAGGCGATCCGCTCCTTCGACCGCGCGATCGAACTCGACGCCGCCTCGGCCCTCGCCCACAGCCACCGAGGCTTTGCCCACGGCGCCATCGGCCGGTTCGACGCCTGCATCGCCGACCAGGATACGGCTCTTGAGCTCGCCCCGACGCTCGCGATCGCACTCGCCCGCCGCGGCGCCGCGCGGTTCGCCAGAAACGACCTCGCCAAGGCGAGGCAGGACATCGACAAGGCCCTCGCGATCGATCCCACGCTCGGCGAGGCCCTGTGCACCCGTGCCCTCATGACACTGTCCAAGGGCGACACGGCCGCCGCGGTGGCCGACATCGAGGCCGCGATCAAGGCCGATCCGCAGGACGCCCGAGCCCATGCCGAACGTGGCAAACTCTGGACGCTCCAGGGCAACGCCCGCGCCGCCTCACGAAGCCTCGACGAGGCGATCCGGCTCGACCCGAGAAACGCCCCGGCTTACCTCACCCGAGCCCAGAACGCACTGGCCGCAAAAAAATATGAAGTGGCCCGCGACGACTTCACGGCGGCGATCCGGTTTGATCCGACGCTTGCGGCCGCCTATGCCGGCCGCGCCGAGGCCCACAAACGGCTCCGCGATGCCGACGCCGCGAAGGCCGACCTCGCCCGGGCGAAGGAACTGCAGCCGCCCGATCCCAAGACGAAGAAGCGGGCCGTGACGAAGTCGGAACTGCCGCCACGGTTCGAACTCACCTCGAAACCGGTCGATCCGGCGAGGCTTCCCGCGACGCTCGAAGCCGCTCAGACGATCGATTCGCTCATCGCGGCCAACCACGCACGGCACGCGATCACCCCGATGCCCCCTGCCGACGACCCGCAGTTCGTGCGGCGAATCTATCTCGATCTCGCCGGCCGGATCCCGACCCATCGAGAGGCGACCACCTTTCTCCAGTCCCGCGATCCCGACAAGCGCAGAAAACTGATCGACGACCTGCTCGGCCGCGACGACTACGCCCTTCACTTCTTCAACTCGTGGGCCGACGTGCTCCGCTACCGCGACGTGCTCAATCCCGACGCCGGTGGCGAACCCTGGCGGCAATGGCTCAAGCAATCGCTCGCTGAAAACAAGCCGTGGGACAGGATCGTCCGCGAGATGCTCACCGCCGAGGGGACGGTCTGGGACGACCCGGCGGCCGGCTACCTGCAACGCGATCCCGGGATGCCGCTGGATGTCGTGAACAACACCGTGCGGATCTTCCTCGGCACGCGGATCGGATGCGCCCAGTGCCATAACCACCCCTTCGACTCGTGGACGCAGAAGCAGTTTTATGAGGCGGCCGCCTTCATGATTGGCACGAGCACCTGCGCCGATGGCGGCGACAGGCGGATGTGGAAGAGCGACCCGGCCAAGCGGCTCGCCGCGGAATTTCAAGCGCTCGACCAGGAGGAAGAGGAGCGGCGGGCGCGTGCCTACCTCTACGAGCGGCAGGTGGCCGCCAACATGATGATCCTCCACGACGATCCCGACAGGCGGCTCACGCTTCCGGCGAACTACGCCTCCGACGATGCACGACCAGGCGATGCCGTCGAACCGCGGACGCTCTTCGGCCCCGACGCCACGCCCCGCGCCGGCGAGACGCCGCGGCACGCCTTCGCCCGCTGGCTCACGTCGAAGGAGAATCCGCGGTTTGCGCTTGCGATCGCCAACCGTCTCTGGAAGCGGCTCTTTGGAGCCGGCCAGTTCGAGCCCGAAGACGACATCACCGGTTCGACGGTGGCCGAAAACCCGGAACTCATGGCCTTCCTCGAAACCACGATCCGCGATCTCGACTTCGACATGAAGGAGTTCATCAGGATCATCTGCAACACCGAGACCTACCAGCGACAGGCCTGCGATGCGGAGCCGGCCGCGGGCACGCCCTATCGCTTCCCCGGTCCGCTCTTGCGACGGATGACCGCCGAGCAGGCCTGGGACTCGATCCTGACGCTCGCCGTCGCGCCGATCGAGTTTCGCGAGCCGCCGGCGAGCCTCGCCCGGGAAGCGGCCTCGCTCGATCTGGCCACGGCCACGGCCGACGACGTGATCGACTCGCTGCGAAAGATCGGCTCGCTCGACCGGCTTCGCCGTGACCTCGAAAAGCCGCACACCTACAAGGGCACGCTCTTGGCCCGGGCGTCGGAACTGCCATCACCGCTGCCGGCCAACCATTTTCTGAGGATGTTCGGCCAGTCCGACCGTGAGCTGATCGCGGCCTCCTCCACGCAGGGCTCGGTGCCGCAGGTGCTCTTCATGTTCAACGGCCAGATCTCCCACATGCTGCTGGAAAAAAACTCCACGATCTACAATACGATTGTCCGCACGAAGACGGTGCCCGAGGGCGTGGAGGCGGTGTTTCTCACGATCCTCGCCCGTGAGCCCTCGCCCGAGGAGATGGCCGCCGCGATCAAGGAAGTGAAGGCCGACGGCCCCGCCGGCTATGGCAACGTCGTCTGGTCGCTCATCAACACCCGCGAGTTTTTATTCATCCAGTGACGCGAGCATGCGAGACTCTCTGACCACCCGGGACGGCTTGAGCCGGCGGCAATGGCGCGCCGGGGCGGCCCGGTCGGCCGGGGGCGTGGGGATGCTCTCCACGCTTGGCAGCCCCGTGGCTGCGGCAGCGCCCCCGGGAAAAGCCAAGCGGCTCATCTTTCTTTTTATGGCCGGCGGCATGAGCCACCTCGACACGTTCGACGTGAAGCCGGGAAGCGAGAGCCAGGGAAACACGGGCT
>JBJTDB010000218.1:0-297 GCA_046092145.1 Planctomycetia bacterium
TCTCTTCGAGAAGGTGGCGACGCACCTCATGGATTTCCGCGACCACGGGATCTGCGTAAAGCGACTCAACCAGCATCTGAGAATTCCTCGGGCGTGATGATCAGGGGCGGCCGCAACCCTTCGGCTCTGAGTGTCTCGTACGAGGCTCAAAGTATACCCCCTGCCGCCCCTCACTCGCCCGTGGCTTCGCCGCCGGCGATGCTGGCCATGGCGGCGAACACGTCGCCTCGGATCGTGTCGGCCACGAACCGTACCGATCCATCCGCGAAGCCCACCTGCACTCCCCCGCGATGGAAG
>JBJTDB010000219.1:0-11223 GCA_046092145.1 Planctomycetia bacterium
GGGAGCGAGTGCCAACTGGCTCGGACTGCCGAGCGAGGAGAAACTCAAGAACCGTGGCGTGAGCGCCTGCGCCGTCTGCGACGGGGCCCTGCCACGATTCCGCAACAAGGATCTCGTGGTGGTGGGGGGCGGCGACTCGGCGATCGAAGAGGCGACCTATCTCACGAAGTTCGCGAGCACCGTTCACCTCGTCCACCGTCGCGACGCATTCCGGGCGAGCAAGATCATGGCCCAGCGGGCCTTCGACAATCCCAAGATCACGATCCACTTCAACACGGCGCTGGCCGAAGTGCTTGGCGACGATGCGCATGGCGTGACGGGCGTGCGGCTCGAGAGCACGATGGAGAAGGGGAAGGAGACCAGGATCGACGTGGCCGGGGTCTTTCTCGCCATCGGTCACACGCCCAACACGGCCTTCCTCGACGGCCAGCTCGAACTGACGCCCAAGAAATACATCGTGTGGAAGAAGCACTTCCGCACGGAGACGAGCGTGGAGGGTGTGTTCGCCGCGGGTGACGTCGCCGACGACTATTACCGCCAGGCGATCTCCGCGGCGGGGACCGGCTGCATGTCGGCCCTCGATGCGGAGCGTTGGCTCGCGCATGCCTGAGCGGCTCACCGCATCATCCCCGGGTTTCCACCCGGGGCTCGTGTGGAGTGAACGCCGGCCCTACCGCAGCGATTCCGCCTTGCGGACCAGATCGAGGAACTCTGCCCGGTGGCCCCCTTCGTCCCTGCCGAGCGAGTCGCTCGCGATGGCCGCGACCATCGGAAGCGAGGCGTCTCCTTTCTGGTCGTTGTTTCGGAGAATCATGCCAAACGCCGCCACGGCTGCCGCAAACCGCAGATCGGCCGGAGCTTCGGCGAAGGCCGTCCCCCGATCGTTCAGCGGCACCTCGAGCCCCATGCTCTCGCTCTCGCCAGGCCGATTCCACTGCAGTTTCACTGTGAGTAGGTCGCGATCGCCACCGGTCGCCTCGTCGCGGAGGGCAATCTCATAGAGGGCCGTCACGCGATGGCCGGCCACGATCTCACCGGCTTCCTTCGTGTCATTGCGGAAGTCGCGGGTCGCGAAAACCCGGTCCTCGTGGCCAAGCGGCCGATACGACATCACCTCCGCCGGATTGAACGCAACCTCCATTTTTACCTTCTCGGCGATCACCGCCGTGCTGACGGAGCCCTGCTCGACGAGTGCCTTCGATGCGTCGCGGCCCCGGAGGCCAATCCGCACGAGCCGATGGCCTCGGTTCCATGGGCACTCGGTCGCATCGACCGTGACCGAGAAGGGAGTATCGCCTTCGGGATTCGGATAGTCATAGGCAAAGCAGTTCACGAGTTCCTCGATGCGAACGGCGTCGGGAGGCGGCATCCGCCCGGAGTCGAGGAACCGCCGAGCCTGAGCCAACGCGGCGGAATCTCTGTCCTCGGCCAGTGTCTCTTTCTCGAAACCGAGGTCCCGGTCCGATTCGCGCCGCGAAGCGGCTCCTCGCAGCCTCGTGGTGCCGTTTTCCGAGGCCATATCTTTGGCGAATGGCGCGGGTGGTGGGGCAGCCGCTCCCGGGGCGGCGGCAAGGGAGCGAGCGGTCTCTTGGGACTTGGCCTCCCTGTGTTCGATTTCAATGCCCGGTTTCGCCTCGTCAGCCTTGTCCACAGACTGCGACGATGCAGCGGCCGCACGGGCATCCGCCACAAGCCTCTCGCGGGCCGGTTGTTTGTGATTCCGTACTGTGGGGAGCACGAACGCTACGAGCATCGACGCCGCAATCGCGGCGACGAACAGCATCCACCCGCGGCCGGATGAACGTCGAGGCGATGGATCCGGCCCAGCCACTGCGGCGAGAACGGCCCTCCGGAGTTCGGCCGACCGTACGGGCGCATCGCCATCGAACTCTGCCTTCAGGGCCCCAGCAATCGCCCGAACCTCCGCCACCTGCCGCACCATTTCAGCCTGATTCGGGTCGGCGATCAGCCGCTCCGCCTCGGCTCTCTCGCCCGCGTCGAGTTCGTCCATGGCGTATGCCGTGGCCAGCGACTCCCGCCGTTCGCGCTCGGAGGGCATGAAGGAGTCGTCGTTCGACGCTGCGTCGTTTCGTGGGTCGTCGATGGTCATGGTCTCGCCTCGCTGGCGTTGCTCGATGAGGATGTCTCCGCGGCGAGTATCGGCCGCACGCGGGGATGTCGTCGGAGGGCGGTGATGCCGCGATGGACAAGCACGCGAACGTGTCCCTCGGTGCGACCCGTGATCGTGGCGATCTCCTTGTGCGTGAATCCCTCGCACCACAGGTCGATGGTCTCCCGCTGCGGGGCCGGCAAATCGGCGAGCAGTCCACGGACGATGGCGGCGAGATCGTGTCGTTCAGCGACCGCGGCAGGGTCGGCAGAGGAAGGGGCAAGGGCCGCGGGCGTGGGAGCGTCGCCATCGGCATCGACGTGCTGGCGGGCCGCATGGCGCAGGTGGTCGAGGGCCCGATTCCGGCAGACGCGAAAGAGCCACGGGGCGATATGGCCCTCGAGGGTTGCCTGCGACTGCTCGCAGAGCTTCAGAAACGCATGCTGGACGGCATCGGCGGCGAGATCGAAGTCGCCAAGCAGCCGCCGTGCGTAGCGCTGCAGCGGCAGTTCATAGAGGTCGACGGCCTCCAAGACCCAGCCCTTGGAATCGCTCCTCACGGACATCTGCCACTCCCGGCGTCGATCGATCGCTCGTGCTTCTTACCCGAAATCCTTGTCCGCCGTCTGCCAGAACAACGGCGACCATCCCTCGGGCGTTACAGCCCCAAACCGCGTCACAAAAAAACCGGCCGGGAGACATGCTCCCGGCCGGCTATTTCGTAACCACGTCCCGCCCACGGGGTGTTTTTATCGACCCGCTGCCCGCCTGGAGGGCGGGCCCCTCTTCCGGCCGGAGGCCGGCAAGCCCGCGGGGTGTTGTGATCGTCTCGCTGCCCGCCTGGTGGGCGGGCCTCTCTTCCGGCCGGAGGCCGGCAAGCCCGCGGGGTGTTGTGATCGTCTCGCCGCCCGCCTGGAGGGCGGGCCCCTCTTCCGGCCGGAGGCCGGCAAGCCCGCGGGGGCCATGGATGGCCCCGCGGGCGTGCACTTAGAACCCAACGTACGTGACGAGAATGTCGCCGCAGTGCTGGAACCGCACGATGACCGAGCAGCCGCACGCGTAGTCATACCGCACCTGGCCACAGCCGAAGAGCGTGCACCGCGAGGTCTCGCAGGGGCAGCCCTGGCAGCAGGCCGGCAGGCAGACCGGCACGTTCACCGAACAGCAGGTCTCGGGGCTCGTCACGCAGAGAACCGTCTCGTAGGTCGGCTCTTCGCAGCAGCCCTTCGCACACTTGTGCTTGCAGGCGTGCTTGTGACGGTACTTGATGCAGGGATTCGTCGGGCAGCAGGTTTCGGCACCGCAGCCGGGCTCGCAGCCGCAGGTTGGCTCGAATTGCGTGCAGCCGACGGGCTCGGCACAGCAGGCCGGCTCAGCGGCACAGCCGGGCTCGGCATGACGACGATGGTGACCAGCCTCGGCAAACGAGCCGAAGGCAAACGAAAGGGCGGCGGCGACGCCGCAGACGAGAAGCGAACGACTCATGAGGTGAGCCTCCTTGGCATGGACTGGGGACCGCCGGTTCCGTGCCCAGCGGTGGAGCTGGGATGCACGCCCTGGCTCCTCGCAACAATGGCATACGGGCCAAAAATGTCAAAAACTGGGCGATTTCACGCATTTCGCGGGGTTGCCCCCGAACGAAACCCGAGCCGTGGCAACGGGTTACGCCCCGAGCATCTGGCGGAAACGATCGAAGAGATAGGCCGAATCGTGCGGCCCGGCGGCTGCTTCGGGGTGGTACTGCACGCTCGCCGCGTTGGCTGTCTTGTGCCGCAGCCCCTCGATCGTGCCGTCGTTGAGGTTGCGGTGGGTCACCTCGAGTTCCGGTGGCAGCGTCGCCTCATCGACGGCGAAGCCGTGGTTCTGCGACGTGATCTCAACCTTGCCTGTGGCGAGATCCATCACCGGCTGGTTGGCACCGCGATGGCCGAACTTGAGCTTGAACGTCTTGGCGCCGCAGGCGAGGGCGAGCAACTGGTGCCCCAGGCAGATGCCGAACATCGGCACGTGGCCGACGAGATCGCGGACGGTGGCCACGCAATAGTCGAGTGCCTCGGGGTCTCCCGGGCCGTTGGAGAGGAACACGCCGTCGGGCTTGTGGGCCATCACCTCGGCGGCGGCCGATCTCCCGGGCAGCACGGTCACCCGACAGCCACGGGTCGCCAGATGCCTCGCGATATTCCATTTCATGCCGTAGTCGAGCGCCACGACATGCTTTCCCGCGGCCACGGCCGGCGCGGTGGGCAACGCACCCCCTTCGCGCGGCTGCAGAAGTGGCGTGGCCCATGCGTCGAGCGGCTCGCGCCATTCGGCCTCCCGCTCGGGCATCACTTCGCGGACGAGATCCCGGCCGACGAGCCCGGGGGAGGTGCGGGCCAGTTGCACCAGTGCCGCGGCATCGAGCACCTCGCTCGACAGCACGCCCGTCATCGCACCTCGTGTGCGGAGCCTTCGCACGAGCGCCCGCGTGTCGATGCCGGCGAGGCCGACGATGCCGGCCTTGGCGAGATAGTCGCCGAGCGTGGCGGTGGAGGTGAAGTTGCTCGCGATCCGGCTGGCCTCACGCACCACGAAGCCCGCCATCTGAAGCCGGCCGCTCTCGATGTCGTCCGGGTTCACGCCGTAGTTGCCGATTTGCGGCGCGGTCATCGTGAGGATCTGGCCGCGGTAGGAGGGATCGGTGAGGATCTCCTGGTAGCCGGTCATCGAGGTATTGAAACAGACCTCGCCGGAGACCGTTCCCGTGGCCCCGAACGATTCGCCGAAATAGACGGTGCCATCCTCGAGTGCCAGTGCCGCGCGTGCCACGTCGTCGGGTCTCCTTGTCCGGGTTTGCCCCATGATACCGGCGTCACAAACCGCGGGAAGCCACATGGCTCATGGCGGCAGTGCTTTCGAAATCATGGTCGCGATTCGACGGCCGGGAGCGGTCATGGCCAGCGTGGCAAGGCCGTCGATTGGCACCCACCGTTGCCCCGCCGACGCTTTTTTCCGTCGCCGCGCCACCTGTTCGCGGACCGCGCACTCGATGCGGTGGTGCGTGACGGTGTAGGCGACGTTGCCGATTCCGCGACCCTGCTTCGCAGCCGCTCCGTCCACCCGCGGAAAATCCCACAAGCCCTCCCACCATGCTCCACGGCCGCGTCGTTCCACGAGCACGCTGCCGCCATGCCTGATGATGAGTGCAGTCTCGCGGAGGCGCTTCACGGCGGCCCGCTTCGACTTCGCGGGAATCACATCCACCCGGCCGGTCGCGCTTGCAACGCACGCTTTGGCAAACGGGCAGCGTCCGCAGAGCGGACGGTCGGGCGTGCAGACCATCGCGCCCAGATCCATGAGCGCCTGGTTGAACCGACCGGCCTGTCGCTTCGGAACCAGACGCGACGCGATCTCCCAAATCGGGCCGTCGCCGCCCGGTCCGTCGAGCGGCGAGTCATGCCCGACGAGCCTGGCGATCACTCTCCGCGAGTTGGCCTCCACGATCGGCTCGGGAAGATCGAACGCGATCGACGCGATGGCGCCGGCCGTGTAGCGGCCGATCCCGGGAAGCGATCGCAGCCCATCCACCGATCGCGGAAAGACGCCGCCGTGGTCGGCCACCAGCCGCTTGGCGGCGGCGTGCAGCTGCCGGGCCCGACGGTAATAGCCGAGCCCTTCCCAATGTTTGAGCACGGTCGGCTCACGGGCGGCGGCAAGGGCATGCACCGTGGGAAACCGCTCCATGAACCGCACGAAAAAATCACGCACCCGCTCCACCTGCGTCTGCTGGAGCATGACCTCGCTCACCCACACTGCATACGGGTCGCGAGACCGCCGCCAGGGCAGATCCCGCTTCGCGCGGGCGTACCAGGCCAGAAGGGGCCTCACGATCCGTCCGGGCGTTTCCATCACATCGACCATCGCCGTCGCCACGCCTGCCCCTTGCAAAGCTTTTTTCCTTGGGTTCCAACGAGGGGGAGTGTAGCCCGTATCGCCGACGGTATCCCGCATGCCAAAGCCTCGACCGCGTCCCTCTGCCGGTGACACGCTCCGTGTCGAACGCCGCGAGGCGGACGGAGCCGCGCACTGGGAGATCGTCCAGCCCCGATGTGCCCGCAAGCGAAGGGAAGACATCGAGGAGGTGGAGGCGATGGTCGAGGCGGGTGAGACCGAGATCGCCCGTGACGAGCTTGTCTGGCTCCTCTCCGAGTGCCCCGACTTTCTCGAGGCCCACGTGCAGCTCGGGCTGATCGCGCTCGAGGAAAACGACCCGAAGCTCGCCCGAGGCCACTTCGGCCGTGCCTACGAACTGTGCCTGAAGGCCCTCGAGGCGGCAGGCAATCCGCGACCACTGCCCTACGCGATGCCGGGCAACAAGCCGTTCTTCGAGGCGGCCAAAGGCCTCGTCCACTGCCTCATCGACACTGGTCGCCATCCGATGGCGGAAACGGTCTGCAAGCGGATACAACCTCTCGACACGACCGATCCGCTCGCGATCCAGCGGCTTGTCAAACGGTGACCTCCATGCCCGCCGCCCGCTTCATCTCGCTCGACGGCATCGACGGCTCGGGAAAGTCGTCACAGATCGGGCCGCTCGTACGATGGCTCGAAGGCAACGGTTGCACGGTCACGACCTGCCGCGATCCGGGCTCGACGCCGACGGGTGACGCGATCCGCGCGATCCTGCTCGACCGCCACGATCTGCATCTGTCGCCAACTGCCGAGATGCTGCTGTACATGGCCGCCCGGGCGCAACTGGTGAGCGAAGTGATCGCCCCCGCCCTCGCCCGCGGTGATTGGGTCGTGTCGGACCGCTACCTGCTGGCGAACATCGTCTACCAGGGGCATGCCGGCGGGCTCGATCCCGACGTCATCAGACAGGTCGGCGGCGTCGCCACCGGCGGGCTCATGCCCGACCTCGTGCTCCTTCTCGACGTCGATCTCGAAACATCAGCAGCCCGGCTCGACCGGCCGCTCGACAAACTTGAAAATCGCGGGGACGGCTATCGCAGGAAACTTCGCGAAGGCTATCTCGCGGAGGCGGCGCGGCATCGCGAGCAGATCCGGGTGATCGACTCGAGCGGAACGGTCGATGAGGTCGCCGCCGGCATCCGCGCCGCGGTGAGCGGACGTTTTCCAGAATTGGCGTGAGCCGCATCGACGGCGGGCAGGACATCATGGCGTGGCAGGGCATCGAGGGACACGACGCGGTGGCCGCACGGTTCGCGACCGCCGCAGCCCAGGGCCGAGTCGCCGGCTCGTATCTCTTCATCGGTCTGCCCGGCATCGGCAAAACGACGTTCGCGCGGAAGCTTGCCAAGGCGCTTGTGTGCCATGCGCTCCGGCCGGGCCTCGTCGCCTGCGATGCGTGCGCCTCGTGCGTCCAGGCGGATGCCGGCAGCCATCCCGATATCGACGTGGTGCAGAAACCTGTCGATCGCTCCGCAATCCCGCTGGAGGCCTTCGTCGGTGATGCGGAGCATCGGATGCGCGAGGGCCTCTGCTGGCGGATCAAGCTCCGGCCGGCGCTCGGCGCTCGGAAGGCGGCGATCATCCTCGACGCCGACCTGCTCCTCGAGGAGGCGGCCAACAGCCTTCTCAAGACGCTCGAGGAGCCTCCCGACGGCGCCGTGATCATCCTCGTCGGCACGTCGCTCGAACGGCAACTGCCCACGATCCGCTCGCGATGCCAGATCGTCCGCTTTCAGCCGCTCGAGCCGGAGATCATGGCGAGGATTCTCACGCGCGAGTCATCGGCCTCGGGGAGCACGGCCGACGAGGCGACCCTCCGCGGTGTCGCCCATGCCTCCGGAGGCAGCCTCGAGCGAGCCAGGCTCCTGCTCGATCCCGCAGCCATCGAGTTTCGTGGCAAACTGCTCACGATGCTTTCCCGCCGGCCGTTCCGCGGCGTCGAACTGGCGAAGGAAACGATCGCGTTCGTGGAGGCCGCAGGCGCGGAGGCTCCACCTCGCCGGGCCCGAGCGAAGATCGTCTTCGAGGCCGTGATCGACTTCTACCGGGCGTGCTTGCGGTCCTTGACGGTCGGTGAACCACCGGCCGACCCGGTGCTCGCGAAGGCCGTGGCGGCCTGGGAAGACGGGGCAAACGACGGAGCCGACGAGGCGGCGACGCTCTTGGAGCAGACGCTCGACGCGATCGATGCGGTCGATCGCTACGCCAACCTCACCATGCTCATCGACGCCTGGACGGCGATCCTCGAGCAGCCGCGGCTTGCCCAGACTGGCTAGGTTCGCGCCGCTGAGCCGGCAAGTGCGCCGGCGCCGGAAGACGTAACGGTCACCCGGCGGGTGATCGATTTTCCCGGTCGTGCCCGTCGATCGAGTTGTGCGGGATGGATCCGTACGCGGACCCGTCCCGTGCAGCATCGATGAAGACACACCAGGCCGGGGCGGGCATGGCTGATACGCGGGCGAAGGGAATCGTCGCAGCATCGTTCGTCGGGGGGCTTTTGCTGGCGGCATGGGTCTTCGCGCCCGACGCCTGGGAGCCCGTGCCCGAGCCGTACTTCGGCCTCGAGGAGCCTGTCGAGGCCGCCACGCCTCTGCCACGGCAGGCGGCCGCTCCCTTACCGAAATCCCCGCCGACGCCTTCGCAGACACCGCCACCAGTCGGTGGTCTCTCCTCGATGGCCGCCGCGATGCCGGCCGTGGTGAGGCCCGATGCGCCACCGGAACGCCTCGCTCTTTCCGAGGCGCCGCCGGCCGTCTCCGAACCGCCACGACCGGCCGACCGTGCCATTGCCCAGTCGTTGCCGCCCCGAGCGCCGGCGACGAATCCCGCGGCCAATCCATCGGAACATCCCGAGTCACTGCGGCTGCTCGTCACTCGTGTGCAGATGCGTCGTGTGACGGCCGAGGAACCCGTCCATCAAAAGGGTCGGGATCTCCACGCCGGGCAGCCGGAACGGATCGAGACTCCCGTGGTCAACGAATCACTCGGTGCCGCTCCGCTGCCTGGCCAGGAATGGACCGATCCCGACAGTGTCAACTGGACCGACGCAGAGCGGCATGAGCATCAGAAGGCCTCGAAGACTCCGGGAGGCGACGCGTCTGCAGCCAGCGGGCGGCTGATCGATCGGCTCCGTGCCGGGGATCGTCTCCTGCCGCGAAGCCGCCGCGATGAGCCACCGGCCGCCGACCGCATGGCCATGGTCAATCCGCCGAGCGATGTCCGCTCACCAGGAAGCACCTGGCCTCATCCGCAGAAGCTTCTCGCCGATCTCCAGCAGCTCGCATCGTCGGGGAATCCACCCGGGCCACATCAAGCCCTCCATGACTGGTCGAACTCGGCCCTCACCACGCTGACGAACGTTCTCGCGACGACCGGCCCGCGCGACCCATCCGCCGCACCGGCGCTGCTTCGCCTCGGCGATGCCGTTCACGAGGGCATGTCGGTGGCCGATCGCATCGCCGAAGGCACGCTTTCGTCGCAGACTCGCCGCGCAGCCCTGGCGATCTCGCGGCGGGTCGCCATCTGGCGGGCGGCCGCCGGCATGCTCGCACCGCCGGTCAATGCCCCTCCATCCGATGATCAGCCGCGGCCCGCCTCGCACGATCCGCTGGTCGTGGCCCGGTCCGAGACCGACGTCGCCCGGCTGCTCGACGGCTTGGAGCGATACGAGATGTCGCTGACCGCGGCCGACGCAGCGACTGTCAAGGAGGCGATGCGAGCCGCGGCGGCATCGCCGATGGCCGGATCGTCCGCCCTGGCCCGCGCCGTGACGGATCACTACCTCTCCCCGAACATTCGGATCGCGGTCCATGGCGGGCTCGTCGAGAAACTGGCTCCCGATCGGGAGGTCAAGACGGGCCCGGTCGATGAGGTGATCGCGGGCCGTCAGGTTCGAGGCATTCGAACGGTCACCCAAAACACGACGATCCGGTTCGTGCCCGATCCCGATGAGATCGCGATGGATCTCGAAGTGCAGGGGGAGGTGACCTCGAGGAGCGTGACCGATGCCGGGCCGGTGTCGCTGACATCCCGCGGCACGTCGAACTTCATGGTGCGGAAGCCGATCAAGGTCTCCCCGCACGGCCTGCTCTTCGGCCCGGCTGCAGGATCCGCCTCCAACAACTCCCAGCTCGCTGGCATTCAGACCAGTTTCGATTCCGTTCCGGTCATGCGGTCGCTCGTCAGACAGCTTGCACGAAGCCAGCACGACGACAACCTGCCCGACATCAATCGCGAAGTGATCGAAAAGATCGTCTCGAAGGCCTGCCGTGAGACCGATGCCCAGTCGGAGCTGAAGTTCGTCGAGCTGTCGGATCGAATCCGAACGAAGGTGTGGATGCCGATGGTGAAGCTCGGCCTCAAGCCGACGCCCGTGGCGCTGGAATCGACGCAGTCGACGGCCACGCTGCGGCTGCGGCTCGCCGCCGACACTCAACTCGCCGCCCACACGCCCCGCCCGCGGGCGCCCGTCGATGCCGCCTTGAGCGTGCAGGTGCACGAGTCGTCCATGAACAACGCCCTGGAGCGGCTCGCCCTGGCGGGCCGACGCCTGCCGCTGGAGGATCTCTACCTGCAGTGCTGCGAGCGGCTCGGTCTCGAGCCGAAACTTCCCGACGATCTGCCGAAAGGCGTCGAGGTGACATTCGCCCGCGCGGAGCCGCTGCGGATCGCCTGCAGCGATGGGCTGGTGCGGGTGCGGGTGGCCTTGGAAGCGCTCGAGAGCGGCCGCCGCAACTGGTACGACGTGATCGCGCAGGTCACCTACCGGCCCGCGATGTCTGGCGCGCAGGTCTTTTTGGAACGCGATGGCCCGATTCAGATCAGCGGCCCCGGACACCAAGGCCGGATGGAGCTCGCGCTTCGGACCATCTTCGGCAAGGTCTTTCCCAAGGAGCGACCGGTGGCGGTGCTGCCCGAACGAATCGCGAACAACCCGCGGCTGGAGGCGATGCGGGCGGTGCAGGCCGTAAGCAGCGACGGGTGGTTCGCGATCGCGATCGCCTCCCGTGAGCCCCCCGCCTCGGCGACCTCCTCCCAGGAAACATCGCAGGAAGCCAAGCGGCCCGTGCGCTTCCGCTGAGCCCCGCTACACTGTGTCGCGGAGGTGACCGATGCCAGCACAGCAGTTCCGCACCGAGTCCGACAGCATGGGCGAAGTGCAG
>JBJTDB010000220.1:0-1284 GCA_046092145.1 Planctomycetia bacterium
CCAACGCATTGTCGAAAGCCTTCCGCCAGGCCGCCGAGAAGGCGACGCCGAGCGTGGTCGTGGTGCGGAGCGAAGTGAAGCCGCAGCCGGCGGCTCAGGGCCGTGGCCAACAGCGGGGTGGTGAGAACCCCGTCAAGGGCACCCCCTTCGACGACGTTTTCCGTGACGGCCTTCCCGAGGGCTTCGAGTTCGGACCGGGCGGTCCGGGCCGCGGGGCGCCCCGATCGGGCGTCGGCTCGGGCGTGATCGTCGATGCCGCCGGCATCGTGCTGACCAATAATCACGTCGTCGAAGGGGCCGACGAGGTCACGGTGGAGCTTTCCGACGGCCGCGAGTTCACGGCGAAGGAGATCAAGACCGCTCCCGACAGCGACCTCGCCGTCATCCGGCTGGCCGATGCCGCCGGGCTGCCGACCGCGCGGCTCGGTGATTCCGACCAGCTCGACACCGGCGACTGGGTGATCGCCATCGGCAACCCCTTCGAACTGGAGACCACCGTCAGCGCCGGCATCATCAGCGGCAAGGGGCGCGAACTTGGCGGCATCCGCCGCGCGAAGTTCCTGCAGACCGATGCCGCCATCAATCCCGGCAACTCGGGAGGGCCGCTGGTCAACCTCGCTGGCGAGGTTGTCGGCATCAACACGGCCATCGCATCGAATAGCGGCGGCTACCAGGGCATCGGCTTCGCGATTCCGATCAACCTCGCCAAGTGGGTGAGCGAGCAGCTTATCGCCAGGGGCTCGGTGGAGCGAGGCTACATGGGCGTTTCGATCGGCCAGCTCTCCCGCGAGATGGCGGCGAAGCTCGGCGTCAAAGACACCAAGGGAGTGCTCGTGACCGAGGTCATGCGCGACACGCCGGCGGCCCAGGCCGGAGTGCAGGAACTTGACGTGATCACCAGCTTCAACGGCCAGCCCGTCGATGGGCCGCGAAGTCTGCAGGAGGTCGTGGAGCGGGCGGCCATCGGCAAGCCCCACACACTCGCCGTGATCCGTGATGGCAAGCCGCTCACGCTTTCCATCACCGTCAAGCCGCTGCCGAACGAGGTGGCCCGCAACGGCGGGGGAGGCGGCCGCCGCGCCGGCCCCTCCGGCGGTGACGTCTATTATTCGGAGGCCTTCGGCTTGGCGGTGCGAAACAAGAGCCCGAACGATGAGGCCTACGGCGAGTTCGACGGAGTGCTTGTCGAGCGGGTCGAACCCGACGGCGTGGCCGCGGAAGCGGGCCTCGGGCCCAATGTGCTCATCCGCAAGGTTGGCCGCACGGCTGTCGCCTCGATCGCCG
>JBJTDB010000221.1:0-593 GCA_046092145.1 Planctomycetia bacterium
CGACGTCGTAGCCGTAATCGACGTCGTCGGTGAAGGCATCGAAATCCCGCGAGGCGATGGCGGCATCCCAGCCGGTCGATCCGGTCAGCCGCACCGTCATCGTGGCATCGAGCGGTCCCCGCTCCATCGCGGCGAACGTATCGGCATGCCTCGGATGATGCGAAAGCAGGGCCACTGCGGCCCAGCTCGAGGCGTAGACGCCCAGGTCGCCGTGCGGAGCGGCACGCATGGCGAAGATCTCGTCGAGCGACGGGGCCCGCCCCGCCGTCCTCAGTCGGCGAATCGCCTCGATGCGGCCAAGCTGTTCCACGTCGGCAGCCGCCCGCGGAATCGGCGTGACGACCAGCCGCTGCGTTCCATCGGCATCGGGTTCGAGCCGGTGCGTCGCCAGCATTTCGGCGATGCCTTCGGCATACCAGGGGGGCGCATCGAGGTTGCGGAGCGTGATCGTGAAGGCGTGCACCCCCTCGTGCAGGAGCAGGTGCCGCCGGTAGTCGGGATTGCTCTGATCCATGAGCCAGAAGCGGTTGCGGTCACAAAAGCCATTGGTGAATTTGGGCAGCGTGTCGGGAAGCAGGCCGGCCGCCCGGAAA
>JBJTDB010000222.1:0-8876 GCA_046092145.1 Planctomycetia bacterium
GTGCCGGAGATCAAGGTCGATATCTGCAACTCCTGCCACCCGTTTTTCACCGGGAAGTTGAAGTTCGTCGATACGGCGGGCCGGATCGAGAAGTTCAAGACGAAGTTCGCCGGCGCCGGCTATGCGAGCCTGAAAAAGAAGAAGGCCGCCGACGCGGCCGCTTCTTGAGCCTGGCCTTCCATGCGCGACCAACTCGAAGCCAAGCTTTCGCGATTCGCGGAGTTGGAGCGCGCGTTGGTCGATCCTGGCGTGCTCGCCGATCCGCAGCGGCTCTCCGCGACGGCCCGTGAGCATGGCACCCTGGCCCGGCTGGCCCTGAAGTATCGCGGGTTTCTCGACCTCGAGCGGCAGATCGCCGAGCACGAGGAGATGAGCCGCGATGCCGATGCCGACGTGCGGGCCCTCGCCGAAGCCGAACTGCCCGACCTCCGTCGCCGACGCGAGAACGAATGGGACGAACTCGCCGAGGCCTGCTCCGGCGACGACGATGCCGACCGCGCCCGATGCATCATGGAGATCCGCGCCGGCACCGGCGGCGACGAGGCGGGGCTCTTCGTGCGCGACCTCTACGAGATGTATCGCCGCTACTGCAGCGAGCGCGGCTGGGATGTCGAAGTAATGGATGCCAGCCCCACCGAGCTCGGCGGCTTCAAGGAACTCGTGCTCGGGCTCTCCGGCGCGAGCATCTACCGCACGCTGCGGCACGAAAGCGGCGGACACCGGGTGCAGCGGGTTCCCGACACGGAGACCAAAGGCCGGATCCACACCTCGGCCGCCACGGTGGCGGTGCTGCCGGAGCCCGAGGATGTGGAGGTGTCGCTCTCGCCGGACGAATACCGCAAAGACATCTTCTGCGCCAGCGGCCCTGGCGGGCAGCATGTCAACAAGACCGCCTCGGCCGTCCGGTTGACGCACCTCGAGACCGGCATCGTGGTGCAATGCCAGGACGAAAAGAGCCAGCACAAGAACCTCGCCAAGGCGCTTCGCGTGCTGAAGACCCGCCTCTACGAGCACCAGCGGCAGATCGAGCATGACAAGCGGTCGGCGGAGCGGAAGACGCTCGTCGGATCGGGCGACCGCAGCCAGCGGATCCGCACCTATAACTTCCCGCAGAACCGCGTGACGGACCACCGCATCAATGAAAGCTTCACGCTCGACCAGGTGATGGCCGGACGGCTCGGGCTCGTCGTCGATGCGATCGAGGAGTTTGGCCGCCAGGAACGCAAGGCGGCGATGGAAGGGGCATCCGCCAAGGCACCGGCATGAGCGACACACCGGCCGAGCACGATACCTGGACCGTGGGCCGGCTGCTCACGTGGACGACCGACTGGCTCACGGCCCGCGGGAGCGACTCGCCTCGGCTCGATGCTGAGGTGCTCTTGGCCCATGTGCGAGGCTGCCAGCGGATCGAGCTCTACACCGCCTTCGACACCCCCGTCGTCGAGCCGCAGCGGAGCCAGTTTCGCGGGCTCGTGAAGCGGCGTGGCGACGGCGAGCCGGTCGCCTACCTCGTCGGCATGCGGGAGTTTTTCTCGCTCCCCTTCCGGGTCTCGCCGGCGGTGCTCGTGCCCCGGCCCGAGACGGAAGGGCTCGTCGTGCGGGTGATCGATCTCGCCAAGCAGATGGCGGCACAGGGCGTCGCCTCGCCGAGGATCATCGACGTGGGCACCGGGTCGGGCGCGATCGCCATCGCCGTGGCCCGCCACCTGCCCTCCGCATCGATCACCGCCACCGACATCTCGGCGGCAGCGCTGGAGGTGGCCCGCGACAATGCCGCGCGGCTGGGCGTCGCCGATCGCGTGACCTTCGCGGAGTGCGACCTGCTCGATGATCCAGCCGCCGCCGGGCCGTGGCACATCATCGTGAGCAACCCGCCGTATGTCCGCGAGGACGAGTTCGCCGCCCTCCCGCGAGACGTCCGCGACCATGAGCCACGCGGGGCGCTCGTGGCGGGGCCAACGGGCGTGGAAACGGTCGCGAGGCTGGCATCCGCCGCGGCCAGCCTGCTTGCCCCCGGGGGCTGGCTGCTCGTCGAGATCGGGCCGGGCGTCGTGTCGGCCGCGGAATCGGCCCTGGCGGCGGTGCCGGGCCTCTCCGCCGCGGCGACACTCCCCGACGCCGCTGGCCTCCCCAGGATTCTCCAGGGTCGTAAGTAGCGTCGTGCGCGGGTCGGGGCTGCCTGTGCCCCATCGCCGAACGCTCGCTCCGGGCATCCTGCCTTCGCTTGCCGCCAAGCCCGGGTCACGGGCAGCCCTTGCCGGAGTCGTGCCATGATCGCGCAGTATGGAACCGGGTTGATCATTTTTTCCGTCACAGGTTTTGCCCCTTCTTTGCTCTGCGCTCGCCTTCTTGAAAAGGTGGCCACGGTGGCCGCTTGGAGTGAACATGGATCGTCGAGGGCATGGCCGTGTTGCGAGGCACCGCCGCTGGAAGCGTGTGGCAGGAGTGGCTGGAGTGGCTTGAAAATGGTCGCGAGTGGATCGTTGCACGGGTCGGGCTTCCGGGATCATGGCTCCGCCGGGAGCCGCTCCCTTCGCGGCCGCTGATCGTGATCGCCGCGGCCGTGGCGGCGGGGGTGTGGGCGGCTCGCATGGCCCAGATGCCAGGGGCGGCGCCGATGGCTGCGGCGGTCTGGTGGTGCGCCGGGGCCGCGCTTCTTGGGGCATGGTGGCGGTGGATGCGATGCGGCGTGTGGCATCTGGCCGGTGCGGCGATTCTTTTGTCGGTGGCCTGCGTGGCGGCGGCCTGGTCGATCGCGCAGTGGAGCCTCTTTCCATCCGCCGACATCGCATGGGGTTTGTCCGACGTGCCGACACCCATCGCGCTGGAGGGGGTCGTCGTGGAGCCTTCCCGGCTGCGGGGCGATGGGTCGCCGTCGTCGCGGCTGGCCGGCCCCATGCTGCCGCCGACGAGTGAATGCACCGTGGCGGTGCGGCGTGTTCGGGATGACGATTCGTGGCGGGTGGCGGGAGGCACAGCGGCCGTGCATGTGACGGGCACGTCGCCAGACCTCGTTCCGGGTGATCGCGTGATCGTGTTTGGCCGAGGACTTCGGCCGACGCCAGCGCTCAATCCAGGCGATGTCGATCCGCGGGATCAGGCGAGGGCCGCCCGATGCCTGTCGGTGATCCGTGTCCGCGATGCCGACGGCATCCGCGTGGTCGGTCGGGCCGCGGGATGGGCCGTTCGGGCGACCATTGAGCGGATTCGTCGGAAGGCGATCGCGGTTCTTCGTGCTTGCATCTCGCCGGAGCGGGCGGGCCTGGCCGGCGCTCTGCTCCTGGGTGGCCGCGAATCGTTGCCGCGGGAGGATGCCCGGCATTACGTCGTCACTGGGACGGTGCACATCCTCTCGATCTCAGGGCTTCATGTCGGGCTGCTTGCCTACGCCGTCTGCCGGCTCTTGCAGATGCTGCCGATCCGCCGGGGATGGCTGCTGTTGGCCGCCGCGCTGATCACGGGGGCCTATGCGGTGCTCGTCGGTGCCGAGACACCGGTCGTGCGGGCGACCGTCGTCACATGGCTCGCCTGCCTCGCGGCCAACGCGGGACGGCGGTCGCAGGGGATGACCGCGCTTGCGGCTGCCGCGATCGTCGTGCTCGCCTGGCAGCCGGCGGAGCTTTTTCGCGCCGGCGGGCAGCTCTCGTTTCTTTCGACGGCCGTGCTCGTGATCGTGGCCGACCTGCTCGATCGCCGCGTGGATCAAGACGACCCGATCGCCCGGCTCGTCGAGCGGAGCCGCTCGCCCCTGGAGCGACGGCTGCGGAGGATCGGCATCGAGGCGATCCATCTCACGATCGCAGGCGCGGCCGTCTGGGGCGTGACGGCTCCCCTCGTGGCGGCTCGGTTTCACGTCGTCAGCCCGGTGGCGGTCGTGCTCAATCCGCTCATCGCGCCCTTCGTGGCGGTCGCCATGGCCTGGGGCTTTCTCTGCCTCGTCGCCGAACTGGTCTGGCACCCGCTTGCGCTGGGCTGCGGCTGGATGTGCGATGCGACGCTGGCCTCGATGGGAGCGATCGTCGAGGCGGCCGCCGACATGCCGGCCGCCTATGCATGGGTCGTCGCTCCGCCGATGTGGTGGGTCGCCGGCTGGTACTGCCTGCTCGCCGCCGCGGTGCTCGGCCTCGCGCGGGAAAGGCTCCGGCAGCCCTCCACCTGGGCCGCGGTGGCAACGGCATGGATGCTCGTGGGACTCGCCGGGGGCATCGTGTCGGCGATGGTCGTGCCATCCGCCGGTGAGCTGCGGGCCGTCGTCGCATCGATGGGGCATGGGTGCGGCATCGTCGTCCGCAGCCCGGCCGGCCGCTGCCTGGTGTATGACGCGGGCCGGCTCGGGGCCCCGGGGGCCGCCCAGCGGGCGATGGCGGGCGTGCTCTGGGCCGAGGGCATCCGGCGGATCGATACGCTCGTGATCTCCCACGCCGATGCCGATCACTTCAACGCCGTGCCCGATCTCATCGAGCGATTCACGATCGGCGAATTGGTGGTGTCGGAGGCGTTTCTCCGGCGCGACACCGCCGCGGTCGGCGAGCTGCTGCTCTTGGCCAGACAGTCGCGGATCCCCGTTCGCACCGTCACCGCGGGCGACTCGTTCGCGCTCGACCCGCAGTGCCGCGTGAGGGTGCTCCATCCGAGCAGGCCGTCGTCCGGTGGCGCATGGCGAGGGTCGGACAACGAAGCGAGCATCGTCATGGCGATCGAGTCGGCCGGGCGGAGCCTGCTCTTCACGGGCGACATCGAGGGAGACGCGCTGCGGTCGTTCGTGGCCGCCGATCCCGATTCGTGCGATGTGCTCGTCGCACCGCATCACGGCAGCGGCACGAGCCTTCCGCCCGATATCGCCCGGGCCACGGCGGCCGAGATGGTGATCGTGAGCGGCGTCGGAGGGAACCGCTGGGACGAGGTGTCGCGGGCCTATGCGACGGCCCGCGGCGCGGATCGGCCTGCGACCGTGCTCAAGACGGGCGGCGCAGGGGCGATCGCCGTCGCCCTCGCGGCGGGTGGGATGGAGGTGTCGCGGTTTTCACACGGCGGCTGGCATGCGGTCTCGCATGGCGGGCCCCGATGAGCCAATCGCGTTTCAGGACGCGGCCGCCTGCGATGGCCGCGTGAGCAGCAGCCCGGCGATGATCAACGCCAACTGGCTGGCCACGTAGCCGGCCAGCAGCATGAGCACGCCGCTGGTGAAGCCGTAACTGTGCAGGCCGATGCCGAGCTGGTTGGTGCCGAACCAGCTCCAGGCCGTGATGATGTTGCCACCGATCGCGAAGAGGGCGAAGCCCCGCGGGCCGATCCAGCGATCCCAGCGGGCATGGAGCACCGCCGCGTTCCACAGGACGATCATGAGGGCCCCGTTCTCCTTCGGATCCCAGCCCCAGAATCGTCCCCAACTGTCGTCGGCCCACAGGCCGCCGAGCACCGTGCCGATGAAGCTGAAGAACAGCGCGAAGCAGACGACGCCGTAGGTCATGCGGAAGAGCCGATCCTGGATCCGGCGATCGTCGTCGGCCGCGGTTGGGCTCCTGGCTGTTCGAACGGCCGCCCACATCCGCTGCACGATCGCGCAGGTAGCGAGCATCCCGGCGAGGAAGGTGGCGCCGTAGCCGAGCGTGACCGTGATCACGTGGGTCGAGAGCCAGAACTGCGTGTCGAGAACGGCCTGGAGCACGTGCATCGTGTCGCCCGAGTCGAGGCCATACGCCACCATGAGCGTAAGGGCCCCGCTCAACGCGGCGACGAGGTTTCCGACACCAAGCCGGTAGAGGGCCTCGAGGCCGAGCCCCGCCACCACGCACGCCCACCCGATGAAGACGGCCGACGAGTAGAGGTTCACGACGGGCGGCCGGCCCGTGAGCTGAATCCTCGCGATGATCGCGTAGGTGTGCAGGAGGAGCACGCCGAGCAGCATCCACGAGACGAAACGGTTCAGCGGCCCGTGCCAGACGAGGAAGCTCGCAAAGCACAGCACGGTGGCCAGCAGATAGAGCCACTTCGCGCGGTCGGTGGGATTGAAGGCGTTGAACCACGCCTCGTAGGCCGCCCTTCCCTCCGAGTCACGGGCCTCAGGGAGATCGGCGATCGCCTTGCGGTAGGCGGCGAGTGAGGTATTGAGCGTCGTGGCCGGCGCATCGGCGGCGGCGAGCAGATCGGTGAACGGGAGGATCGCCGGGTTGACCGGCTCGGGCGGAACGCCGTTGCGGCCTTCGAGCACCCTGCCCACGAGCGCCGTCACGATCGCCGGATAGATCGCCTGCCATGTCGCACCGGCCGATCCGTCGGCGTCCGCGGCCTGGGCGGCCCGACGCGGGGGGATGACCGCGGGCGGATGGTTGGCCTCGAGCATTCGCGATCCCTGGATCACGCGCTGCATCTGCTCGAAGAACACCCGACGCGATTCCTCGTCGTCGCCGGGCCTCGCGGGGAGCTGCGGTGTCTCGTAGGCGAAGCGGATGAGGTCGTAGGCCATCAGCTTCTGCTCGATCTCTTGGTATTTCTTCTGGACGAAACTCCGCTGCTCGGGCGGCACGTCGCGGATCGCCTCGATCTGTTTCCGCAGCGATGCCCGGCCACCGGCCAATTCGGCGGCCGAGTAGCGATGCCCTTGCCGACGGGTCAGGTCGAACAGGTCGAGGACCTCGAGAGCGTCGATGCGAAAGACCGGCACGTGATCGACCCAGTCGGCGCCGGCCATGTGGGCAAGCAGCCATCGCGACGCGGGAATCGGGCCGTGGGGAGCCTTGCCCGGCGCGTCCTTCGGCACGACCACCGACGAGCGATTGCTCAGCAGTTGAAGCGTGTTGCGGGCGACGCTGTCGAGCGGCTTGATCCGTCCCTCGTGCATCATGGGAATCCCGCCGACGCCACGCCAATCGGCCTCGGTCGGCGATGGCGCGGGAGAGCGGGCGGCCTGAAGGACGGCCAGCGCGACGAGTCCGAGGGCGATCACGGGCTCGCGCCAACCACCCCACGGCCGCACGAGGGCCTGTTCGTCGCCGACGGGGCCGCGATGCTTCTTCGCCGCGTGGGTGCCGGCACCGCGGGACGAAGCGGCGTGGTTCACGGTCGCCGACTCGCGCTCGTGCCGATCGGCGAACCGAACGAACGTGCCGCCGAAGTGGACGAGCATGCCCCAGAAGGCGAGCACGCAGGCGACGTAGGGAATGAGCCAGCCGGCGTTCTCCACCACCTGCAGACCGGTCATCTCGCCGACCTTTCCACCGCCGAGATCGACCTGCGAGTATTGGCTCTGGTAGAAGGTCTCGCCGTGGTATCGGACGGGATTGTTCATCCAGATCCGCCCCTTCTGCTCGGTCTTCGTCGCCGGATCGGTGAAGGTGACGTAGGACGAATAATCGCGAGGTGTCTCGCTTGCCGAGTAGTCGATCTTTCGAACGTCGTCGAGCGTCACGCGGTAGGGCTTGTATTCCCGGCGATAGCGGAGCTGGAGCCGCCACGGCTTGCCTCCCGCATCGATCGTGTCGCACGCATCGCCTCCCGCACCCATGAAGATCTGCCCCTGATCGTTCAGGAATTGGCTGACGAGGAACGTGCCGAGATCACGATTCGTACCCCGTTCGACGGCCTGCACGTAGGCGGAGGCGATGTTGGGCTTGGACGATGCGCCCCCCTCCGGCGGCTTGGCGCTGGCGAGCCACTGCGTGCCGAGGCCGGCTGTCGCCGGATTGGGAGCCACGGGCCCGACTCGCACGACGCTCGAATTGGGAAAGTACTCGACGACCCGCAGATCGAAGGGAAGCCCCTCGGCCGCGATCGGCGGGCCGCCGACACGGGCATGGAGGAGCCGGTCGGAGATCGCGGTGATCGCGTCGTCGGTCGGGTCGCTCGAGTCGATGACGGCCAGTTCCACCTCGTCGGTGCGGAAGGCGAGATTCGTCGTCTGACCTTCGACGTTCGCCATCCGTTCCGCGATCTGCCGATCGCCGTAGATGAACTGGCCGAGCATCAGGAGCCCGACGGCCTCATGGATGAGCACGTTGCCTCCGCGCGGGCCGAACACGAGGACGAGTCCCGCCAGCAGCACGAGCGACGCGGCGCTCGACTGGATGAGCTGCCACATGATTCGCAGGCCCGGATCGTTCATCCGCCAGGAGTCTCCGCCGGCGATGATCAAGATGGCCACCACCCCGAGTACGGCCGCCAGGCCGCCGAGAATCGCCCGGACGAGGCGATGCCGATTCGAAACCGCCGCCAGCGCCAGGCCGATCGTGCCGAGGATGCTGCCTCCCTGCACTATCCGCCAGACGGTCTGGTAGTCGATCGGCGGCCGGCCCTGAAGCCCGTCGGCCTGATGGCCCGTGAGCACGACGGACGCCGTGAACAGCCCGCCGAGGATCGTCACCGCCGTGCCCCATGCGAGCCTGCTGCCACGGGCAGCGACGTGAAACCTCGTCGCCTTGGCGGCGATCAGGTTGACCAGCAGCACCAGTCCGATCGTGGCGCCGCCTGGAAAGGGAAACCACCCGGGAATGTTCGTGGGGCCAAAAATAGTGACCGGGAGGAAGTCGGCAAGCGGCACCTTCGCCACCCAGCTGTTGAAATACTCGGCCTTCACTTCGGGCAGATTTTTTTCGTCCTGGGCGAGCGTGCCGATGAAGAGCAGAAACGTCGCGGCGAGGAACATGACGACCGTGATCTTGAGCGACCCTGCGGCCCGCACGGCCTGCCATGCGAGTGAGCCCACTGCGTCTGCGGGATGGCCGGCGCGGGCGGCGGCGACTCGAGCGGGCATCGCGGGAAGACTGCCGGTGGCCATGCTGCGTCCTTTCGGATGATGGGGATACCACTACCGCCAGCGGATCGACGACACAAAGCGGAGAAAATTCTCCCGCTCACGGCTGGCGACGGCGGCGGGCCCC
>JBJTDB010000223.1:0-759 GCA_046092145.1 Planctomycetia bacterium
AAGGGCGTGTATCACCTCTATCCCTGGAACCTCGGCCGGCTGGAACTCGAGCGAGAGCCCGATGCGATCGAGCTCAAGGCGCCGTACTTTAAGAGTGGCGACGCCGTCACCCGGCTCCACTTCGACGGCTCGCTCGAGCCGAAGCCCTTCGCTGGCCGGTCGTGGGCGGGCAAGGCCGATGCGTCACACTTCAAGCCCGGCGTGCAGGGCCAGGCCCTTGATCTCTCCGCGATCGACAAGACCGGTTTCGCGATGACCGGCTTCGACATCCTGCCCGAGAAGAACGGCACGTGTGAATTCTGGTTCCGCCCGCTCGACTGGAACAATTTCTATCACGGCGACTACGCGGGCGCCGACGTGAAATTCAACTGGCTCGTGACGCTCACGGCCAAGGACGCACTGTACAAGTCGCCCTCGAAAAACATCGAGGTGCGGCTCGGCCGCTCCGATCAGGACGGTGAGGCCCGCTGGCAGAAGATCCATCCCGGCACTTGGACGCACGTTCTCATCTCGATCAAGGACGGCACTCAGACGACCTACCTCAACGGTCAACGGCAGCGGCTGTATCAGGCAGGCCTCGTGACCCGCGGCCACCCGCACGCCCGAGAGCCGTTTGAAAAATGGCGGGAGCGGACCGGCGGCAAGGACGTGGACGACACCTGGCAGCTCGCCTTCACGAAGTCGCCCACGCTCGTGGACGAATTCACCGTCTTCGACTGGGCGATGGATCCCAACGAGGCCTGGAACGCCTACGCCCGC
>JBJTDB010000224.1:0-6532 GCA_046092145.1 Planctomycetia bacterium
GCACGCTCTTGCGGGTGACGATGACCGACGCGGCCGCCGCCGACGATCTCTTCCGTGTGCTCATGGGGGAGAAGGTCGAGCCGCGGCGCGACTTCATCGAGCGGCACGCTCTCGACGTGAAGAATCTCGACGTGTGAGGCACGTGCGCATGTGGTGCCCGGGGCTGCCCGTGCCCCGAGAACCGGCCTTGATGGCAAGCGTAGCCATGGATGGCGGAGCGCAGCCAGCACGGAGAGAACGGAGCCCAGGATGGGCGCAGTGAGCGTCCGGTGACGGGGCACGGGCAGCCCCGGGCGTGGTTGGCTATGCTTTCGGGATGAAAGTACTTCCCCGATTTTCGTTTGGTGTCGGTGATCGCTTCGCGCATCAAGCCGCGGCGCAGCTGGAGGCGTTCGAGCGGCTGGCGGCGGCGGGTGTGGTCGTCGCCCCCGTCTGGAACAAGTCGAATCGCGAGCACTCCTTCATCGGCAGCGAGCCCCAGAGCGTGCGCGAGGCGGCGGCCAAGGCCGTGGCGGCGCGGAAGTGGCCGCATCCATGGTTCGTCGATGCGGATCACATCCGCCTGGAGACGGTCGATCGGTTCCTCGCGTCGAGCGATTTTTTCACGATCGACGTCGCCGACTCGATCGGCAAGCCGGCCGACCCGGCCGACGTGACGGCCTTCGTGGCCCGGCATCCCGAACTCGGCAAGCCTCTGGCCGTGCCCGGGATCACGAAGGTGATCCGGCTCTCGGAGGAGGGGCTGGCCGCGATCGTCCGGAAATACCTGCTGGCCTGTCGCGAGGCCGGGGACATCCATCGGCACATCCGCGCCGCCCGCGGTGACGACGTCGTCATCGAGGTGAGCATGGCCGAGGCCGACGAGCCGCAGACGCCCCCGCAGCTGCTCGTCATCCTGGCGATGCTGGCCGAGGAGCGGATTCCGCTGCAGACGTTCGCCCCGAAGTTCACGGGTCGGTTCAAGAGGAGCGTTGACGACGTCGGCGACCTTGCAAAGTTCGAGCAGGAGTTTTCCGACGATGTCGCCGTGTGCGGGTTTGCGGCCAAGCGGTATGGGCTGCCGGATTCGCTGAAGCTGTCGGTGCATTCGGGAAGCGACACGTTCTCGCTCTATCCCGTCATCCGTCGCACGCTCGACCGCATGGGCGCCGGCGTCCACTTGAAGACGGCCCGCACGGCCTGGCTCGAGGCCAGCCGGGCGATCGTGGCCACACAGGTGACGGACAACCTCTTTGACCGCCACCTGCGCCCGCTGTTTCTGGCGTAGGAATGCCCTCCCGGTGGATACGGTTCCAGGGAAGCCCCCGGTGGCAACCGGGGGATGAATGTGCGTCGCCACGTCAAATGGGGCCCGGATTATCCCCGGGTTTCCACCCGGGGCTCAGCGGGGCGCTGGCACCCGGGCACCGCGGGACGCTGGCGCCGGGGGCACGGTCCGCGAACGTTATTTCTCGTCGAGCACGGCGACCGTCTCGAAGGCTTTGCCCTCGAGCATCTCCAGCGACGCGCCACCACCGGTCGAGACGTGGCTCACCTTGTCGGCATAGCCGAGCTGCTCGACTGCCGCGGCTGAATCGCCGCCACCGATGATCGTGATCGCCCCCTTCGCCGTGGCGGCGGCCACCGCGTCGGCGACCGCCTTCGTGCCGGCGTCGAAGGGGGGCATTTCGAAGACCCCCATCGGGCCATTCCACACGACCGTGCCGGCCGATCGGATGATCTCCGCATACCGTGCGGCCGTCTGCGGCCCGATGTCGAGCCCCTCGAAACCGTCGGGAATCTCGCCCGCCTTCACGATCTTCTTCGTGGCGCTGGACGAAAAATCGTCGGCGCAGTGGGTGTCGAGCGGGAGCACGAGCTTGCCCTTCCCCTTCACGAGCAGTTCCTTCGCCAGATCGAGTTTGTCGGGCTCGACGAGCGATGTTCCGGTCTTGCCCCCCTGGGCGAGCGAGAAGGTGTAGGCCATGGCCCCCCCGATCAGCACATGGTCGCAGATCGAGAGAAGATTCGTGATGACGGCGATCTTGTCGCTCACCTTCTTACCGCCGAGGATCGCCACGAAGGGCCGCTTCGGACGAGCGACGGCGTCGGCGAGGTATTGGATCTCCTTCTCGACGAGGAAGCCGGAAACGGCCGGCTTGCCGTGCCCCTTCATCGCCTTGGGAACCGCGTGCATGCTCGCCTCGGTGCGGTGGCAGGTTCCGAAGGCGTCGTTGACATAGGCGTCGGCCAGTGCGGCGAGCCCCTCGACATACTCGGCATCGTCCCCCTTCTTCTCGCCCTTGTTGAACCGGACATTTTCCAGCACGAGGACACCCCCTGCCGGGAGCGAACTCGCCTTCGCATGGGAATCGGCGCCGCCGGTGTCGCCGGCGATGGTGACGGGCTTCCCGAGCAGCTCGCCGAGCCTCTGGGCGACCGGGGCGAGCGAACACGCCTGCTCGAATCCCTTGCCGGCGGGCCGGCCCAGGTGCGACATCAGGATCGCGCGGCCGCCCCGGTCGAGGATCGAGCGGATCGTGGGGAGGGCCATGCGGATTCGCCGGTCGTCAGTGATCGCCCCCGCGTCGTCCTGCGGCACGTTGAAATCGACGCGGACGAGGACGGCTTTGCCCTTGGGATCGATGTCGGCGACGGTCTTCTTGGCCACGGCTGAAGCTCCTTCGAGGTCATGGACGGCGTGTGAATCGGCCGATATTCAACACCGCTCGGCCGGCCGCCGCAACCCGCAGGGGCTGACGCACCGCGTTCTCTCGGCGCGGACTCAGGTGCAGCTGCGCCCGCTACAGGCCGGCGGTGTCGGTGACGCGTGGCGTGGCGGCGATCCGCTCGCCGGTCGCGGCGACATAGTTCCTGTCGGCCGAGCTCAGTCGATCCCGCGAAACGGTCGTGTGGGCGCCGTTGAGCTTCAGGATTCGCACCCGGTCGGGGTGAACCTCGACCAATCGGCCGATCGTGGCGTGGTTGCCCGTGTCATCGATCCAGCGTCGCATCGGCTCGACCGGCACGGGCACCTGGGCCGCAAACGGATCCTCGCCCTCGGATGGTGCGGGCTTCTCGTCGTCTTCCGGTGTCGCCGGCATCTCCGCCGGCTCGTCGTCGCCCTCTTGTGTGGCGGGCTCGTCCGAAGGCTCGGTGGCCTCGTCCGCCGGCTCCGCCGGGGCATCCTCGTCGGTCTTCGGGCTTTCCCATTCGTCGTCGGCATCCTCGAAGATGTTCTTCTCAGCCGGCGGCTCTGGCTTCGGTTCGGGCTTGGGCTCTGGCGTGACCTCAGGAGCCGGAGCTACAGGCGCCGGGGACGGCTTGACCTCGGGAGCGGGCTCGGGCTTGGGCTCGGGAGTCGGCTCAGGAGTGATCGCCGGCTTCGGCTCGGGTTCGGGCGTGACCTCCGGCTTCATCTCCGGCTCTTTGGGCTCCTCGGGCGCGGTGGGCTCCGGCGCGGCGGGTTCCTCAGGCTTTGGCGCGGGCTCCTCCGCCGATGCCGGGGCGACGACGGCAGGCTGAAGATTGGGAACGGGCTCCGGCATCGGGGCGGGCGAACGATCCTGCGGCGGCACGGGCTTGGCCACGACGCTGTCGCTGGCGATCGCCGCTTCTGGCCGCTCGATGGCCACGGGCTCATCGCACGAGCCGCACCCACAGGCGACCTGCTCGCACGCGACAGGCGGGCACGCGACCGGCCGGCAGACGAGTCGGCAGACCGCGCGGCACCGTCGCAGCCTGCAACGGTGAAACCCGAAGCGCCCGGCCCAGGCGGGGCCCATCATCGTCAGTGGCAGCATGAATGCCACCGTGCACACGCATGCCCACCGTCGCCAATTTCGTGCCACAGCTCAGCTCCCGAATCGAAGGATCGAGAACCATGCTAATTACGGGGGGAGCGGCCCGCAAACGCCCTGAAAATGCGAGGGCCGTGGCAGGACTGGCCCACCACGGCCCTCGCGAAGTCGAACCTGTCAACCGCCTGCGAACGGGGTAGAAAACTGCGAGACTGACGCGAATCGGGCTCGTGCAAGCACGGGCTTTTCAGTGGATTCGGGTCAACGCGTTTGGGTTGGCACCTCCGACGGGACGCGGCAACAGGCTTCGAAAGTCGATGCCCGTGGTTTCGGATCCCGATGCCGTCAGACTCCAGCGGTTTCATCGGCAGGTCGTATATCCGCTACAGCCGCCCGAAGCCGTCGTGGGTCGGCGACTTGAGCGGCGTATCGATCAAAGGGGTCGCATCCCTGAAGCACGGCATGCGACCTGCACCGCCTGCGAGGTCTGGCGATTTTGTGCTCCGTGGGCAAAGCCTGGCGCGCCGATCCATGGTGCATCCGCCAGTCGTTGGCGCGACATCATCCCCACCCTTCACCCAATCATCAGCGATCATGCGATTCATCGACTCTGCCGACCGCTTGTCGTGGTCCCTCGCCTGTCTGTCCGTCGTCTGCGTTGCGTGGATCTCGTGCTCGTCGGCTCTTGCCGCCGAGCCTCGCAGCCCCCACGCCAAGTCCACGCCCAAGCCGCCGCAGCGGGCGCAGGCGGTGGCCTTGCGGGCGACGCCGGCCAAGCCGACGAAGGCAGCGGCGGCTCCGGCACCGCGGCCGGAGGAGCCCAACGACGGCATCACGCGGCTGCTTCGCGTGAATGGCGAGTGGATCCGCATGCCGATCGTGATCCGGGAAATGGAGCCCTGAATCACGACCGGCATGCGGCCGGGAGCGAGTGTGATCGCGGGCTCAGGAGCAGCCCATGCTGTTGCCGCAGTTGTGGCAGAGGTAGCAGTTGCCGTTTCGCACGGTGATCGCGCCGCAGTTGTCGCAGGCCGGGGCGTCGATCTGGAATGAGGCGAACTGGCCTTCCCGGTCGGCGGCGCCAAGACCCGGCTGAACGGCCATCTTCAGCCCCGCCTTCTCGAGGAGGGCCGCCCGGTCGCTCACCGCAGCCGTCGCGGCCGCCTTCGGCTTGCCGGCCGGGGCGGTCTTGGCCAGGGCCTTGGCCTCGCCGTTGCTCGTCGCCTTGCCATTGGCCTTTCCGTGGCCATCGGCCAGCCCGCTCGCCTTCGTGGCGGCGGGCTTCCGCTCTGCTTCCGCGTCGTCACCTGCGGCGGCCTCCCCGCCGCCGCCGTCGCCATAGCCCGCGGGCCGGTTGGCCTCACGGTAGCCGGGGATGAACTCGGTGCCCATCCACCGGAAGATGTAGTCCACGAGGCTCTTCGCCACGGGGATGTCGGGGTTCTTCGTGTAGCCCCACGGCTCGAACCGCGTGTGGGAGAACTTCTTCGTGTAGACCTCCAGCGGCACGCCATATTGCAGGCTCATGGAGACGGCCGTTCCGAAGGCGTCCATCAGCCCGCCGATCGTGCTGCCCTCCTTCGCCATCGTGATGAAGAGCTCGCCCGGGCGACCGTCGTCGTAGAGGCCGACGGTGATGTAGCCCTCGTGGCCCCCCACGCTGAACTTGTGGGTCACGCTGCGGCGGGTGTCGGGCAGCCGCTCGCGCCGCGGGGCCGCCGTCACCTTCGCCGCAGCCTTGTCGGCCTCGGTGCTGGTGTTGAGCGGCTGGCTCTCCTTCGAGCCGTCGCGGTAGATGGCCAGGGCCTTGAGGCCGAGCCTCCAGCCTTCCATGTAGGCGCCGGCGATGTCGGCCGGGGTCGTCTCCCGAGGCATGTTCACCGTCTTGGAGATGGCCCCCGAGATGAAGGGCTGGGCCGCCGCCATCATCTTCACATGGGCTTCCCAGGCGATGCTCCTCTGGCCGAGCCGCGGCTTGAACGCACAGTCGAAGACGGCGACATGGTCGCCCTTGAGGCCGGGGGCCCCTTCGATCGTGTCGTTCTTGTCGATGTAGGCCAGGATGCCCTCGACGGTCGGCTCGTCGTAGCCGAGCGTCCGCAGGGCCAGCGGCACCGTCTGATTGACGATCTTGAGCATGCCGCCGCCGGCGAGCTGCTTGTATTTCACAAGCGCGATATCGGGCTCGATGCCGGTCGTGTCGCAATCCATCAAGAAGGAGATCGTGCCGGTCGGGGCGAGCACGGTCGCCTGGGCGTTGCGGTAGCCGTGGCGACGGCCGCCGGCGAGCACATCGTCCCAGATCTTCCGGGCTGCGGTGTGCAGGTAGGTCGGGCACGAGGGATCGATCTTCTCGACCGCGTCGCGATGCATCTGCATGACGCCGAGCATCGGGTCGCGGTTGGCGGCAAAGCCCTCGAACGGGCCGACCGCCGCGGCGAGTTCCGCACTCGTGCGGTTGGCGGCCCCGTGGAGGATCGCCGTGAGGGCTCCGCAGAGGCCGCGGCCGGCGTCGCTGTCGTAGGCCAGACCATCGGCCATCAGCAGGCTTCCGAGGTTCGAATAGCCCAGGCCGAGCGGCCGGTACAGATGGCTGTTGCGGGCGATTTTCTTCGTCGGATAGCTGGCGTGATCGACGAGGATCTCCTGGGCCACGAAGAAAATCCGGCAGGCGGCCGAAAAGCGCTCGACGTCGAACGTGCCGTCGGGCTTGCGGAACTTCATCAGGTTGATGCTCGCGAGGTTGCAGGCCG
>JBJTDB010000225.1:0-3266 GCA_046092145.1 Planctomycetia bacterium
CCATGCCGGAGGGCCGGTCAATACGCCACGGTCTGGGCGTCGTTGCGGGCAGCCAGCGCCCGCAGGATGGAGATGTCGAGCGACTCCTGCAGAAAGACGACGCTGCCATCGGCCATCAGCACGTCCGCACCGCCCGAGTGGGCCGATTGGATCGGCTTGTTTACCCGTCCGAAGTCGGACTTTCCGTTCGCGGAAACCCCATCCCAGAGCTTGTCGTTGATGGGGTAGCGGACGGTCGTGATGTTGTAGTTGTAAAAGTTTGTTCCCGACAGCCTGCTTGCCGGCACGAGGTCGGTAACCAATCGCGCCAGGAGATAGTTCGCCGCCAGGGCAGGCGAAGCGTAGTCGGTGTTGCACTGACAGGAGAAGGCGCCACTGGAGCTCGTGCTGCGAATGTCGCGTTTGCGGCCGCCGGACTCGGAGCCCCAGTCGGACTGTTCGGCCACGATCATCGTCTTTGAAAACCCGTCTGCGACCTGCTGCTCTGTGACGCCTTGCTGGTCGTACATCATGCCGTTTCGCGCGGCGATGCCCCGCTGGCCCGAAATCTGGTCGACGAAGGTCGTGCTGCTCGTGTTGCCATCCGTGGCGCCGCTGATCCCTGCGTAGGTCGGCAGCGGCGCATTGGCAAAGTTTGTATTGGTGTAGTCGAGGCCGTCGTTGCTCGGCGCCCTTCTGAGCAGCGGGCTCGAGGGGCAGAAGATGAAGCCGGCTGACCACGCCTGGATACGGGTTTGATTGCTCGACGGCGTGTACGTCATCTCATCGCCGACGGTGAGCTGATCGTAGAACCACTGCTCCTCGATGAACGGCAGGATTTCATACCACCAGCTCCCGCGGTCGCAGTTGCGGCCGCCCGCGGGAAATCTCCCTCTGATTCCGAGATGACCGTGGAGGGCAACACCGATCTGCTTCATGTTGTTGGCGCACGACGTGCGTCTCGACGACTCTCGCGCCGACTGCACGGCCGGCAGGAGCAGACCGATCAGGACGCCGATGATGGCGACCACGACCAACACCTCCACCAGTGTGAGGCCTTTCCGCCCGTGACGAACCGGGCGACGACCGGGAGCGATACAACCGAACATATTCAGGATAGGAAACATGATCGACGACCTTGTTGAAGGGAGCCCGAAGGGGTTTATCGTTCACATGATTTGGGTCCGCGAACAACCGACGGCACCGAAAAGACCCGTCGCTGGAGAATAGCCCCCCCCCCCCCGCGTCAAGGATAAAGCCGCGGGCTCCAGGCCAACAAATCTTCAACGGACAGTCCCCAGGTAGTAACCTGGAAAACGGGGACATTCTCACTCCTGTTCGGCACGGGCTTTGCCGTGCTTTGGAAGCCCGCTGCGCAAGCAGAAGGAATACGCTCGCCATTCATATCCAGCCACCCGCATTCCCTCGGCTCGCGCCTCGGGCTTCTCAGCACGGGGCACGCGCTGCCGGTACCGAGAAGCTCGCCTGCTTGGAAGCCCGCTGCGCAAGCAGAGGGAATACGCCCGCCATTCATATCCAGCCATCCGCATTCCCTCGGCTCGCGCCTCGGGCTTCTCAGCAACGATCACATATGCCGCAGCCGGCGAGCAATGGCCGTGCCGAACAGGAGTGGGACATTCCCTCGCTTGCGCAACGGGCTTCCAGGCAGCTCGTCAGTCACCCTCGAGCCAGCGTTCGAGTTCGATCGCGCTCTCGCGGGAGAGCTCGCCGTCGGGCGGCATGCGGCCGCGGGAAATCGCCGCGCGGATCGCATGGGACTGGATGCGGTGGAGCGGGCCGCGGTCGGCGCCGGTCGCGTGGCAGCCGGTGCACTCGGCCACGGCCAACTCCGCGCCGAACGTCGGCCGCGGGCCGTCGAAATCGGTCTCGACGCCTGTGAGGCTGCGGCAATAGTCGTTCACCTCCTCGAGATTCTCCCGACCACTCACGAGATCCTGCCGCGCCGGGGCGAGCGCCCGCGGGCCGTTCGCGTGACACCGGTAGCAGTCGCTGTCGGCGTTGCGGATCACGGGCTTGCCGTTCTGGTAGAGGAAGAATGATGCCCGGTGCGGCTCGGCCCGCTTGTCCTGCACGATCGCCCACTGTTCCCACGATTCCGAAAACGGCTTGGCCAGCAGGAACCAGACGTCGAACGACTCGTTGCGGAAGCCATGGACGGAATGAATCTGCGGCTGGCCCAGGACGTGTGTCCCCTCGTAATCGAGCATCTCCACGTGCGGCCCATCGCGAAGGTCGCCCGCGGCCAGCGCCGCCTCGAGCGCGGCGAGCACCCCCGCCCGGCCCGGCGCATCGCGGCCGGCGTCGGCCGGGAGGGACCGAAAAAACGATTCGTACCTCCGCTTCGGCAGGAGACCCTTTTCCTCGACCTGCTTCCAAAACTCGGCCGCCGACACGTTTGCGATCCGCTCGGGCCAGGCCTGCGGCCCAGGCGGCGGCTCGGCTCGCGCCGTCAGGGCGAGCACCACGGCCGCGACCACGAGCCCGCTTGATCGCATCATCACTTCGCCACCGGGTCGCGGAGCCAGGCGAGAATGTCGGCCACGTCCTGCGGCGAAAGAGCCTTGCCGAGCGATTCGGGCATCAGCGACACCGGACTCGCCACGAGCGACTCGATCTCCTTGCGGAGCACCGTCTGCGTTTTCCCCTCCTGCTGCTTGAGCGTCACGCTCGAGGCGGTGTCGGCCGCGAGCAGCCCCGTGAACACCTGCCCGCCCGTCGTGAGGAGCGTGTAGGTGGTGTAGCCGCCCGTGATCTGGGCGTTGGGGGCGAGGATCGAGATGAGCAGCGTTTCCTCCGGCTGCTTCGCCTCGCCGGCAAGCGCCGGTCCCACCGCCACGCCCACGCCGTGGGCCTGATGGCAGGTGCCGCAGTGCTGCTTGAAGAGCGCCGCGCCGCGGGCCCGGTCGCGCGGGTTCGAAAGCGCCCGCGAATAGTTGGCGATCTGGCCGTCGAGGTTCGCAAGCAGTTTCGCGAACTGGGCGTGGGCCCGCTTCGCGAGTTCCTTGTCGCCATGCTGCTCGAGCGCGGCCCGATGGAGCGCCGAGCAGGCCGAGGCGGGGAGCGTGCCGGCTTCGAGCGCGTCGACCACCGCCGGCAGCCGATCGGCCCGGGCAAAGCAGGCCTCGAGGATCGCCTCCCGCACCTGCGGAGTGGCCGACTCGAAGCTCGCGATGAGATTCTTCGTGACGGCCGGATCGGCCTCCGCCGCCAGTTCGCTGACGGCGGCGAGTCGCACCTTCGGATCGGCCTCGGGATCGCCCACGCTC
>JBJTDB010000226.1:0-537 GCA_046092145.1 Planctomycetia bacterium
GTGTCGTCCATGTAGCGGGCCAGCGCGTTGTGGCCGGCGAAATTGGGATGCTGCATCCGCCGCCGCGGGATGTGCCGGCCCACCTTCTCCCAGTGCTCAGTGGCCTCGATGTCGATCGGGCCGTCGGCCGGGCCGGTCCAGGCGTCGATCTCCGCCAGTTCGCCGTCCACCTCCTTGATCGCCACGCCCCGCATCGTCTGTGGCGTCTTCCACTCAAGCGCGTAGATCGCGGGCGCCGCGGTCGAGAGCGGCTCCTTCGGCTTTGCGACCCACACGCCGTCGCTGCCCACCGCGCCCGAGTTCACCCGCACGGTCGCCTGCTCGCGGAGATTCGCGAACCGCCGCCGCAGGATCCGCATGCCCTCGAGCCGGCCCGTCCAGGCGCCGGCCTTGCGGCCCGGCGCCGGTCCGGCGAGCAGGTCAGCGCCGCCATCGAGGCCGCTCGCGTCGAGCGACGGCGCATCGGGCTCGGCCTCGTCTTCGGCGTCGAGCACGTCGGAGAGTTCGTCGTCTTCTCCTTTATAGAAGGTGACGAGC
>JBJTDB010000227.1:0-576 GCA_046092145.1 Planctomycetia bacterium
TGCTCTACGGCGACGTGACGACGCCGGCGCCCGAGACGACGCCGGCCAACCCCGTGAGCCCCTACGGCATCACGAAGTGGGTCGGCGAGCGGTATCTCGAGTTCTACGCCCGTGAACACGAGCTCGCGACGGTGGCGCTTCGCTACTCCAACGTCTATGGCCCACGGCAGAATCCACATGGCGAGGCGGGGGTCGTCGCGATCTTCTGCACGAAGCTGCTCGCCCATGAGCCTGCCACGATCAACGGCGATGGAAAGTATGTGCGGGACTATGTGTTCGGCCCCGACGTCGCCCGGGCGAACGTGATCGCCCTCACGGCCGGTCTGCCGCAGGTGCGACCCGGCACGCTCACGAGCCTCAATATCGGGACCGGCATCGGTACCGACGTGAACGAACTCGAGGCGATGCTCCGGCGGCATGTCGGCTCCATGCTCGCGGCCACGGAACGCCCGGCCGCACTCCCATCGCCGACGCACGGTCCCGCTCGCCCCGGCGACCTCCGGTCGAACCTCGTCGATGCATCGCTCGCTGGAAAGGTCTTGGGCTGGCAGCCCAGCATGTCGCTCGACGATGGGT
>JBJTDB010000228.1:0-21648 GCA_046092145.1 Planctomycetia bacterium
CATCACCTGGGGCCCGGGCCCCTCGGCCTGCAGAAACGCTCGAAGCGCCTCGGCCGCCTCGATGAACTCACCGGCCGCGGCGCCCCGCAAGGCTCCCGAGGGATGGGGAGGATCGAGCCTCGATCATGTCGATCCGCAGGCGCCGGGGAGCGTCCGAGCCCGCAAGCCCGTGACGAACGATGTGCCGCAGCCGATCGAATCGATTCCGGCCCCCGCCGCGAAGGAGCCGGCTGCCTCGCGTGGCACGACCCCTTCATCTCCGGAGCCGAGCGTCGCACCGCTGGGCCCCGCCGTCGCACCGCCGCCCCCGGCCAACGATGAGCGCGACTCGCCCGCTGCCGAAACTTCGGCCTCACCGGCCCCCGCCCGTACGGCCGGTCACACGACGTAGCCGGCTGTGGAAAAAGCGACGACCGTTCTGGGCATCGACTTCACGTCCGCCCCGTCGCGACGCAAGCCGATCACGGTGGCCGTGGGCCGGTGGCACGAGTCGTCGCCGCGACCGACGTTCCGGCTCGTCGAGATCCGTGAACTGGAAACGCTCGACGACTTCGATCGCATGCTCCGCGAGGAGGGGCCTTGGATCGGGGGCTTCGATCTCCCATTTGGCCAGCCCCGCGCCCTGATCGAGCATGAGGGCTGGCCGACCGACTGGCCGCAGTTCGTGCGGTTCTATTGCGGCCAGCCGCGCGACCGGCTGCGAGACGTCTTTCGCCGATGGTGCGATGCCCGTCCTTCGGGCGACAAATTCGCCTGGCGCGCGGGGGACCGGCCCGCCGGGTCGAGCCCGGCGATGCGTTGGGCCAATCCGCCGGTCGCATGGATGATGCATGCGGGGATCGAGCGGATGCTCGATGCGGGGCTCGTCTTTCCGGCGCACCGGCATCCCTCGCCTGCGGCCATCCGGAAACCGGCGGCCACGGCCGCTGCAAGGATCGCCCTCGAGGCCTATCCGGGCTTCACCGCGCGAAAGGTCTGCACGAGGTCCTACAAGAGCGACGTGGCCAGCAGCCAAACACCCGATCGCCGCCGCAACCGTGCTGCCATCGTGGAGGCGTTGATCGACGCCGCCGCGGGGCTCGATGTTTCACTCGCCATCGGATCATCCTGGAAAAAAAGGCTCGTGGAGGATGGCCGCGGCGATCTCCTCGATGCGGTCATCTGCGGCCTGCAGGCATCTCATGCCGCCGCCCTGCCCCGCTACGGACTCCCGGCACGGCTCGATCCGCTCGAAGGCTGGATTGCATCGGTGCCCGTGCGGTAGATTCTGCGACCACCACGGAGGCAGCCATGCCGGGCAAGGTCACGGAAGACCGTTCGACGACGACGCATCGCTCACCCCCCGCGGATCGCGATGCCCCGCGGCGGAGCCGTGCGCAGGATTCAGACAGCGGCCTGTTTCCGCCCGTCGAAGGGGGCGTGCGGAAGCTCTACACGGTGCCGATGATGGCCGCCGTCCTGCGGGTTCCCGTGGCCGCCGTGCGGCACTGGGTGCGCGGGGGACTGCTCGAGCCCGTGAAGCGTGCCAAGGCGATCGAGTGGTTCGATTTTCAGACCCTCGTGACGGGCCGGCAACTCGCCCGATTTCTCACCGCCGGACTTTCCCTCCGCGAGATTGATTTCCAGCTGCAAGGCCTCGTGCCCGGGGGCGCAGCGGCGGCGGCACGGGTCGCCGAGCGGATCGTGATCGACGGCCGTCGCTTGAGCATCCGTCGCAACGGACGGCTGATGGGAAGTGGTGGACAGCTGCAGTTTGGATTTTTTTCGGCTGTCGGCGATGAGCCCAGCGTCGCACCGCCGGCAGCCCGGCGGCCAGCCCCGATGATCGAGCCGGTCGTCTCCGGACTGCCGGCTGATCATGCCGAACTGCTCGACCTTGCGGCCGACCTCGAGGCGGCCGGTGAGTTCATCGAGGCGGCCGAGGCGCTTCGAGCGTTTCTGCAGGCCGAGGGGCCCGGGCCCCAGGTGATGTTCATGCTGGCCGAACTGCTGTATCGATCGGGTGATCTGACCGCCGCCCGCGAGCGGTATTACGCCACGCTCGAACTCGACGCCGACCATCTCGAGGCCCGCACGAGCCTCGGATGCGTGCTGGCCGAACTGGGCGACCACGAACTGGCGTTGGCGGCGCTCGAGGGGGTGCTGCGGCAGGAGCCCGACTACGCCGACGCCCACTGGCACATCGCTGGCGTACTGCACGAATGCGGCCGTCGAGCGGAAGCCCGCCGTCATCTGCGGGAGTTCCTCACGCTCGCTCCGGAAAGTCCCTGGGCCACCATGGCCCGTGAGCGGCTCCGGTAGGGCGGGCTTTCTCGGTCCTCCCCCCAAAAAGCTCCCGGTGGTAACCGGGGGATCAAAACGGGCCGCCACATCAAGCCATCCCCGGGTTTCCACCCGGGGCTTCTTGGGTCGGGGGTCTTCAAAACGTTTCGAGGTCGGGAAACAACCGGACAAGATGGCCCAAAAACTGCAAGCCCCGAGGTGGCCGCGGAGGCCGAAAGAACGCAGGGTGCGCAACCAAACGCTGCCCGCCTGGAGGGCGGGCCTTCTCGGCCGCAGCGGCCTGTGGCCGCGGAGGCCGAAAGAACGCAGGGGGCATGGATGCCCCTGCGTTCTTGAAGTCAGTACGCACCCCACGGGCCGCGGACGGCATGCACGCCGAATTGAACCGTGTCGCTCGGCTGATTGGGCGTCGGCATGAAGCTGCCACCGCTGCCCGGAACCGCCCCGGCCCCAGGATAGGGACGGCGGAACTGGTGATAGAGCGGCGCCACCCGTGAACTCGGCACGCCCCAGGAGTATTCGGTCATGAACTCGGCCGTGGGCGGCACGACCAGCGCCATCGGGCGACCGACGGAAGGATCGTACCAGGCGCTGTGCCAGCTCTTACCCTGGCTGCGAAGAAAATACCGCTTCTCGATCGTGTCGTGCTTGAGGCAGTGATGACCATGGCCGTCGAAGCACCGCGGGCCGCACTGATCCGGGCAGCATGGCTGACGGCATGCAGGACCGCACGCACGAGCCGTGCACTGATTGCAGCCCATGTCGTCACAGCAGCCCGGCCCATGGGAAAGGCGGCCGGGCCCACCTGCCGGCGCGGTGCCCGCGGTGCACGCCAGGAGCATCGCCGCAAGGACGATCGATCGACGAGAACGGCATCGTGCTTTCATGATCTCGAAACTCCCTCGGTCACCACCAGGTGGCATGCACGTTGGTCCGCATGCCGGTCACCCCCGCAGGGCGGACATAGCGGCGACGGTGCTTGTAGAGAAATTCATGCGGCATGAACGGCGGATAGGTGTTCCACGTATGGCCCACGCGGGGCGGCACCGGCCGCGGCGACACATAGAGCTGCGCTCCGACGCCGGGCGCCGATCCAGCCGCCACCGGGGGAACCCAGAAGTTGTAGAAGACGTCCGGCGTCGGCCCTTCGGCACCGCCGTTGATCGGCACCGCCACGGCGGTGGAGAGCAGAAGCTCGGCGATGACGGCAAGACACACGATCGACCGAACGGCGGTTCTCATCTCTATGGCCTCCGCTTCGTCACGATGCCCAGACGGCGACACCCGCCCTCTCCGGCCCTTCCTTCGGCATCTCGCGCACAAACCGATCACCCGGCACTCCCCCAACCGTCAAAGTCCGCCCCTCTTGCCAAGCCTGCCTGCGGCGATCACAGTTTTGGACGAGAAAACGATGCCAAAAACAAAACCCCCGCCCACGAAAAGCCGCTCGACGGCCACGGCCACTCCGCCGGCCGACGCTGTGAACTCGCCTCCGGCCGAGGCTGCAAAGCCGTCTCCGGCTGGATCGGGGGCGACGACCAAGCGCCGCGCCACGGCGCAGACGCTCGCAGCCGGACAGCGTGACATCTCCGTCAGCGAGTTCTTCGCCAAGAACCGGCATCTGCTCGGATTCGATTCGCCCCGCAAGGCACTCCTCACCAGCGTGAAGGAGGCGGTGGACAACTCGCTCGACGCCTGCGAGGAGGCGGGCATCCTTCCGGAGATCTGGGTGCATATCGAGCAGGTCGGCGAAAACGGCACACGGTTCCGGATGGGCGTGCAGGACAACGGCCCCGGCATTGTGCGGAAGCAGATCCCGCTCATCTTCGGCAAGCTGCTCTACGGCTCGAAATTCCACAGGCTTCGGATGAGCCGCGGGCAGCAGGGCATCGGCATCTCGGCGGCCGGCATGTACGGCGTGCTCACGACGGGCAAGCCGGTGAAGATCATCTCGAAGACCGACGCCAAACACCCGGCCCACTACTACGAGCTGCGAATCGACACCAAGACCAATCAGCCGGAGATCTTGAACGGCAAGGGCGAAGGCGTCGACATTCCGCCGGGCAAGTCGGGTGCGGAACTGATGAAGAAGCACTCGATCGAATGGATCGCCGAAAACGACCGGGGCGAGCCGGTCAACCACGGCACCCGCGTGACGATCGAGATGGAGGCGAAGTTCCAGCGCGGCCGCGGCAGCGTCGAGGAATACCTCGAGCAGACGGCGATCGCGAACCCCCACTCGCGGTTCCACTTCGTCGGCCCCGACGGCCAGGAGCGGATTCTCGAACGGGCCAGCGACCAGCTGCCCCCGGAGCCCAAGGAGATCAAGCCGCATCCCTACGGCGTCGAGCTCGGGAGGCTCGTGACGATGCTCCAGGAGCATCCGAAGCTCACGCTGGCGCAATTCCTCACGCAGTCGTTCTCACGCGTCTCGCACGGCACGGCGAAAAAGATCTGTGAATCGGCGAAGCTCTCCACGAGGGTGACGACCGGCAAGCTCGGCCGCGGCGAGGCCGATGCGCTCTTCAAGGCGATCCAAGACACGAAGATCCCGCCGCCGGCCACCGACTGCATCGTGCCGATCGGCGAGCAGCGGCTTCTGGCCGGCCTGCGTCAGGTCGTGCCCGGCGAATTTTTCACCGCGGCGACCCGTCCTCCATCCGTCTACCGGGGCAACCCGTTCGTCATCGAGGCCGCGCTTGCCTACGGCGGCGGCGTGGCCGCCCAGAAAATCACCCGAGAGGCGCTCGGCGAACTGGCCGGCGAGAGCGATGCCCGCAGCCTCCGGCAGTTCCTCACGACCACCTTCTCGGGTCTCGGGGCCGAGGCGGCCGACAAGATCCTCGCCGAAGCGCAGCTCGCCCCCAGGCAGTCGCCATCGCGACTCAAGAAGCAGCAGCTCGACACCCTGCACGGTGCGATGCAAAACGTGAGCGTCGACGAGGGCCAGAGCATGAACGTGCTCCGGTATGCCAATCGCGTGCCGCTGCAGTTCCAGCCCGCCGCCTGCGCGGTCACCCAGACGATCACCTCGACCAACTGGCGGGCCTACGGTCTCTCGCAGTCGCGTGGCGGACTGCCAAGCGGGCCGGTCACGGCGATGGTTCACGTCGCCAGCGTGTGGGTGCCCTTCACGAGCGAATCGAAGGAGGCGATCGCCCACTATCCCGAAATCCAGAAGGAGATTCGGCTCGCCTTGCAGGCGGTCGGCCGCAAACTCGGCATGTACATGCGCCGCCGGCTGCGGGTGGCCCAGGAAGGCCAGCGTCGCAGCATCTTCCTGCGGTATCTCGGCGAGGTGGCGACGGCCGTCTCCGTGATCAACGGCGCCGACCGGGCGAAGCTCTATGACCAGCTGCTCGCCGTCGCCAAGAAGAAGACTGCCGAGGCCGACGTGAAGCTCGACGACCGCGGACGGCCGATCGAGGACGAGGAAGATCTCGAACTCGGCGACAACTGCATCATCGTGCCGCAGGCGATCCCGGGCCAGACGGATGCCGACGCGACGGCCGACGAGAAATCGCCTGATTCGCCGGCCCGACGTGGCGCCCGTCGGGGCCGGCGAACCGGGAAGCGGAGGCGATCCGGCTAGCTTCAACTTTTGCCTTTTTTGAGGGGCCTTTTCACGGCTGAAGCTGCCGTCTGAAAAGCGGCGATCCTCCCTCACACTGAGTGGACCTTACCCCATTCACTCTGAGCAAGGAGGCTCCCCGTGGATCGTGTGTCCGGATTCCAGGAGTTGCTGCAAAGACTGTCTCTCGTTAGGACGGCTCCGAGCGGTAGGGTTTCCAGAAAGCTAGCCCGACTCCTCGAACATGCAGTCGCCATGGCGGCATGAACAACGACGACAACGCTCTCTAGATGGATCAGGGCACAGGAGGGGCTGCCCATGCCCCACGAGCCGGCGTATGCAGACAAGCGAAGCAAGGATTGCGGAGCGTGGTCTGCATCCGAGTGAGCGAAGGACAGGATGTCCGGAGTGAACGTCCGGCGATGGGGCGTGGTCAGCCCCGACCCGCGAGACGGGCAACTTCCGTTGAGACCCCTCAAGAACTGCAAAAGTCGAAGCTAGCCGGATTGTGACGTCTTGAGTCGCTCGACCTCGGCCTCGAGTGATTCGACTCGCTGCTCGAGTTCCTCGAATCGTGCCTTGGCTTTTTCGAGCCGCTCTTTCATTTCCTCGCGGGCATGCTGCATCCGCTGATGCATCATCTCGCGCATCTCCGGAGGCATCCCGCCTCGCATGCCGTCCGGGGGGCCGCCCCGCTCCGGCCGCTCACCGTGATGCCGGCCATGGGGTGGGCCGCCGTGATGATCGCCCCTCGGGTGGCGGCCCTCGCCACTCGGGTGCCAGCCCTCGTGCCGCCCGTCCTGCCTGTCGCCGTGGGGAGGACCTCCTCGGCCCATCCGGCCATCGAGCCGGTTGAGCAGACGATCGAGTTTGTCGGCCAGGCGATCGATCTTGTCGCCGATATCGGCCGGCCGCGTATACGACGGCTCTTCCGAGGCCGTCACCATGTTGACCCGGCCGATCACCGCGATCAGGCCGATGCCACAGGCGGCCACGGCCAGCCATTGTGCGAGACGTTTCATGGGAATCTCCTGGAGGGGAACGTATCCTGACAGGGATTGAAACGCCCCTGCGACCAAAATGTTTCGCGACCCGTCGCTCGTCGATTTTGGCTCCGACACCCCCGCCCGAGGAGGCGGCCAGGGCCGGCGGCTGGAACTGCTGGGCGGAATCCTCGTCGATCGGCCGCTCGCCCACGATGGCCTGCCTCCACGGGGGATGCCCGCGGAGTGGCAGGCCGCCGGCGCGACCTTTGTCGAGTCCGGCGGTGGCTGGACATTTGCCTCACCCCCGCCCGACCCGTGGCGGGTGCGGGTGCCGCTGGAAGAAGCCGCTGCGGCGGAAGGGATCGAACTGGAGGTTCGCCCGGCGCCGTCCGGCCAGACGGGCTTGGTCCTCGAGCAGGTGCCGCAGTGGCGCTGGCTCTTTGCATCGACGCCACGCGGCGCCCGCGTGCTCTCGCTCTTCGCCCACTCGGGCGCCGCCACGCTCGCCCTCGCGGCCGCCGGTGCGGAGGTGACCCATGTCGATGCCTCGAAGCAGGCGACGGCGATGGCCCGTCGGAATGCCGTCGCCTCGGCCCTCGATACCGCCCCGATCCGCTGGATCTGCGACGATGCGCGTGCCTTCGTGGCCCGCGAAGTGCGTCGCGGCAGCGCCTACGACGGCGTGGTGCTCGATCCACCCTCGTGGGGCCATGGGTCGAAAGGACAGGCGTTTTCCATCGACCGCGATCTGCTGCCGCTTCTGGAAGGGATCGGCCTGCTGCTCGCTTCGGCCCGTCGCACGACGGGCATCGGGCCCACACTGCTCACCTGCCACTCGCCCGGGTGGCATCATCGCCGCCTCCACGACACACTGACGGCGACGCTCGGCCTCGACCGATGTGAGTCGGGCCGACTCACCTGCACCGATGCCTCGGGCCGGTCGCTCGCCCTGGGCGACTACGCGCGGCACGCGCCACCTCGATGACACACTCCGAACGGATCTCGAGCCCTTCCAATCCACGGGTGCGTGGAGCGGCGAAACTGCGCGAGGCCGATGCCCGCCGGGAGACGGGGCTCACGCTCGTCGATGGCCGCCGCGAACTCTCGCGGGCGTTCGCGGCCGGCGTCGAGGTCGTCGACATCTTTCTCGATGCCGACAGCGGCGACGATGCATCGCACGAATCATGGCTCGACGACTGTGCGGCCCGCGGAGCGCGGGTCGTGGAAGTCCCGCGGAAGGTGTTTGAAAAAATCGCCTTCGGCAGCCGCAACGAAGGGCTGGTGGGCGTGGTGCGGTTCGCGGCCCAGCCGCTCGACCGCTTTCGGCCGGCGGCCGGCCGACCGGTGCTCGTGGTCGAGGGCGTCGAGAAGCCGGGCAACCTCGGGGCCATCCTGCGCACCGCCGATGCCGCCGGCATCGCGGGCGTGATCGCCTGCGGCCCCGGCACCGATCCGGCCAATCCAGCCTGCATCCGCGCAAGCCTCGGCGCCGTATTCAGTGTTCCGCTCGCCATCGCGACATCGGAGGCCGCGATCGACTGGTGCCGCGACCAGCGACGCCGCGTGATGGCCGCGCTCCCCGATGGCGACACGCTCTGGCACGAGGCGCCGCTCTCGGGCGACACCGCGATCGTGCTCGGCAGCGAGGCTCACGGCCTCTCGACCCTGTGGCGCGAGGCCGCGGCCGAGGGGCGGATCTCGCTGCATACCGTCCGCTTGCCGATGCTTGGTATCACCGACAGCCTCAACGTCTCGGTCACGGCGGCCATCCTGGCCTACGAAGCCCTGCGGCAGGGCTCCCATCGATCGCCGAAAACCCCATGACGCTTGAGTCGGCGGGCCATCGAGCCCCAGACAGCCCGTCGCCGACAGGACTCGGCAGGAATACGATGCCTTCACGAGGAGATCCCGCCATGGAGCAACGGACGACCCACGACCGCAAGGAATACCTTCACGGATCGCTCGACGAGGCCTCCGTCGATCGCGACCCGATCGGTCAGTTCGCCGCCTGGTACGACGCGGCCCGTGCGGCGGGCGTCGCGGAGCCCGAGGCGATGACACTCTCCACGGCGACGCGCGACGGACAGCCATCGGCCCGGATCGTGCTCCTCCGCAGTTTCGATGCCCGCGGCTTCTGCTTCTTCACCAACTACGACAGCCGCAAGGGACGGGAACTGGATGCCAACCCACGCGCCGCGCTCACCTTCCACTGGACCGAACTCGAACGGCAGATCCGGATCGAAGGCCGCGTGGAGAAGACGAGCGCAGCCGAAAGCGACGCCTACTTCCAGAGCCGCCCGCGTGGCTCGCGGATCGGCGCCTGGAGTTCGCCACAGAGCGAGGTGCTCCCCGACCGGCAGGCGCTCGAGGATCTCTTCGCCCGGTTCCATGCCGAGCATCCCGACGACACCGCGATCCCGCGACCCGATCACTGGGGCGGCTACCGGCTCGTGCCCGAGCGGATCGAATTCTGGCAAGGCCGCCCCAGCCGCCTTCACGACCGTCTGCGATTCCGCCGCGGTGCCGATGGCGGGTGGGCGATCGAGCGGCTGGCTCCCTGAATCCGCACGGATTACGCCGGCGATCGGGCGGCTCAGCCCATCTTGACGCTGGCCGCCGATCTCTTCATTGTCCCGCGGATTTCATCCCGCTTTCCAGGATCGACCCGCCATGCCGACAGCGAGGCCGATTGCTTCCGCGCTGATCGCCGCCGCCGTCTGCGCCGCTGCCTGCGCTGGTGAGCGGGAGGCGGCTCGCCTGCCGTGTACCGTTCCGGTCGTTCGTGACCATGCCTATCTCCGTGCCGGACCGAGCGACGATTTCTATCCGACGGAGCGGCTCGTGCGCGGCGATACGCTCGAGGTGTGGGCCATCGATCCGGCCGGCTTCTGCGCGGTGCGTCCCGTGACGGGGAGCTTCAGCTGGATGCGGGCCGACGACATCACCGACAGCTCGGTGTTTCGTGATACGGACGACGGCGGCCGCATCCCCACAGGACGGTTCACCGGCGTCGTGGTCACCGACGGGGCCGTCTCCCGGGTCGGCTCGCAGCTCAATGATCTCCGTCACGTCGCCCAAGTGCGGCTGGAGGCAGGTGAGCGGGTGCAGGTGCTCGAGACGGTGACGATCGACGCCGGCAGACATGCCGGACACTGGGCGAGAATCGAACCCCCATCGGGAGAATATCGTTGGGCGCGGGCGACCGACCTCGGTCTCCCACCAGAACTCGCGCCACCCCCGCCCGTGGCGCCGCCGTCGGAAACCGAGACGGCCGCCGCCGCAGCCGAGGCCACGGCGGCGATTCGCGAAGCCGGCGATGCCGTGGCGAGGGTCATCGCGACCGCGGGCGAGGCCGCCCCACGCGCGTCGGGCGAAAGCAGGCCGTCCACCGACGCGGCTCCGCCGCAGCCGCTTGGCGCGGTGCCGATGGCGAAGCGTCTCTTCGCCGGCTGGCTGCCGCTTGGCAGCGGCGTGCTCGATCCGACGACCCCCGCTGCACCGGTCGCCGTGAGCACCGCCACCGTGGCGGCATCGGCCCATGAACTCGCCGACATCGATCTCTCGTTGTCGCTGGCGGTCGCCGGTCCGAGCGATGCCTGGAACCTCGAGCCGCTCCGTGAGCGGCTGCGACTGGCCGCGGCCCGGACCACCACGCAGGAGGAGCGACTGCGGGCCGAGGCGATCGATGCCCGGCTCTCGCGGTTCGAATCGATCCAGTCCCGGCAGCGGGCCATCGCCTCGGGGGGCGGCAGTGATCCGTCACCCTTGCGGCTGGGCAGCATGTGGTCGAGCCTGTCGACGATCGGCTCGCGTCCGATCCGTCCCGGCGTGCTTCCGGGCGGCGCCCCTGCGGACGGCCAGCCAACCTGGACTCCGCCGGAAGCCATGGAGGCGACCGGCCGGCTTGCGACCGTCGTGTCGCGACGGCCCGACGCCCCGCGGTGGGCCGTCGTCGATGAGAGCAACAATGTCGTCGCCTTCGTCACGCCCTCGCCCGGCGTGAACCTCGCGCCGCTGGTGGGCCAGCAGGTCGCCGTGCGGGGTGCGAAAGGCTACATGCCCGAGTACAAGCGACCCTACATGGTCGCCTCCGAAGCGCGTCCCCGCTTGGCCGCCACGCCACCCGCGGCCAACGATGCGATCCGGCAGTGACCAGGCGCACACGTTCGTGACCCGACGCACACGTTGGTGATGCGACGCGAAAGGGTGATGCGACGCGAAAGCTGGTGCCCCGCCGCATGCTACCGCGGCGCAGGCTGCCAGCGGGCGGCGAGTTCGGTCTGCACTCTGTCATCGTCGCCGACAGCGGCCGGCTGGACCCCTCCCTGGCCAATGCTCCGAGCAATGTCGGCCAGAGACTGTTTGTCGGCCGGCGCGGTCCGCGTCAGCCGTCCGGCCAGCCGGGCGATGCCCTCTGGATTCGCCTCGGCAGCCCTCGAGAGGCTCGCCATGAAGATGCAGATCTCGGTGAAATTCGACGCCGCCGAGCGGACGATCAACGGCTGGAGCGTGCGGGTGACGACCTCGAGCCCGACGCCATCCATGTCGAGGAAGGCGTCGATGTCGATCCGCTGGATCGCCCGGCCATCGGCCGCAGAGCCGGCGGGTCCGTGCCTGACGAGCAGCACGCACGACCCGGTGAGCATGCGAGGCGAGAGCGGTCCTGTGTAGGCGCCGCGGCCATGGAAGACGAGCGTGCCACGGCGGCCATCGTGCTCGTGATGCAATAGCCGCAGCACGCCGACCGTGCCGTAGCCGTCGTCGAGCCGCCACTGCTGCGGGCCCACGGGATCGAGCGAGAGCCGGCTGATGCCGAGCACCCGCCACAGATCGACGATCGCCTCGGGGTTGTGCAGCGAGAAGGCGAGCAGGTCGCCATCGCACGGGAATGTCTTCGTCGGCAGGTGCCGGTAGAGCGTCGTCGTCTGGAGACATTTTTCCACGGTCTGCCGCTGCGCGGCATTCATGCATTCCAGCGGCATCGCCTCGATCGCCGACCGGCGGGCATCACGCCCCGACGAACCGCCGTCGGACATGAGCGCCGCGATGGACCCTGCCGAGATCTCCTGCTCCGCGGCCCGGCCATCGATCGCCAAGCACAGGATCCCGATGCCGGCAGCCACGGCCGGCCACATGCGAAACGTCATAGAGAAAGCCCCCCGGATCGACACCTGTCACCGGCGGCCCCTCGGGGTGCCGGCTGGGAAGGTTTTTCGGCGTGTGCGGGATGCTCGGGCCAGTCATTTCGGTCAGGTTTTCCTGGCACCCCCCAGCCCCCCTCTCTTGCCATACCTCCTGACAGCGTGGGTTGGCCTCGCTCCGCATGTTTTCTACGATCGCCGCCCCGCGAACGGCCGCCTATGGACGGCGGCGCGCGATCGGAAGAGCGATGCCAAGCGACGCCCCGCCATCCCACGACGCCTCCACGACTCCCAACGGCGGCACGACGGCCCCGCACGGTCTCATCGCCCGTGGCTTCATCGCCTGGACACGGCTGTGCCTGAGGGTGCCGGCACTCATCACGGTGCTCGCGATCCTCTCGGCGATCGCCTGCGGCGGCTACGCCGCGAAATACCTCGGCTACAAGGTGAGCCGCGTCGATCTGCTCGATCCGAAGAGCGAATACAACAAACTCTGGATCGACTACATCGCCGAGTTCGGTGAGGATGACGACGCCGTCATCGTCGTCGAGGCGCCGACCCGCGATGGCGTGATCACCGTCCTCGAGGAGATCTCCCGCGAGGTCGGACGGCAGGGAAGCCTGTTCCGATCGGTGCTTCACGAAGTCGATCTCTCCGCGATCCGCGGCAAGGGGCTGCACTATCTCTCCCCGGCCGATCTCGCCGGGATCGACCGCTTCATCGAGAAGAGCGGGCCGATCCTCGATGGCGGCTGGGCCCATCTCAAGGCGGGATCGATGGTGGCAGGGCTGGCCGGGCAGATGGTGGCCGGGGCCGCGACCACGGCAGGACCGCTCGACGAGCCGGTCACGACGGCGCTGGAGCGGTACAGCGAGAGCCTGTTGGCCGGCCTCGATCCGGCCAACCGCGCCGCCGGCACCGCGACGGCGGCGATCCCGTCGCCATGGCCGCCGATGCCGGAATCGCTCTCCACGCTCCGGGATCTCTCGAGCCAGCACCTGCTGGCCAAGGACGGCAGGCTCGGCTTCGTGCTGCTTCGGCTGACGAAGCAACCGGGCGGCTTTGCCGGCGCCTCGGCCTCGACCGACGAGCTTCGTCGCATCATCGACGTCGTCGCATCGCACCACCCCGATGCCACCATCGGCCTCACCGGCCTGCCGGTCATGGAAGACGACGAGATGCGGACGAGCCAGCAGTCGATGGTCTGGGCCAGCGGCCTGTCGCTCGCCGCGGTGGCGCTGGTCATCATCGCCGGCTTCGGAGGCGTGCGGCACGCACTCATGGCCAACGCCGTGCTCGTGATCGCGATGGCGTGGGCGTTCGCCTGGGCGACGGCGAGCGTCGGCCACCTCAACATCCTGAGCGTCACCTTCACCGTGACGATGATCGGTGTCGGCATCGATTACGGCACCTACTACGTGGCCCGCTACCTCCAGGGCCGACGTCGCGGTCTCGACTGCGAAGCGGCCCTGCTCGAAACGAGTGCCTCCGTCGGCTCGAGCATCCTCACCGGGGCCATCACCACGGCGGTCGCCTTCTTCTCCGCGTCGTTGACCAGTTTCGTGGGCGTCGCGGAACTTGGCACGATCGCCTCGGGGGGCATCCTCCTGTGCGCCGCGGCCGAGCTGCTCGTGCTGCCGGCGGTGATCGCGATGGTCGACCGCAGCCCGCTGGGGAAGCATGTCCCCCAGCCGGTGCCCGTGCATGCCTGGCTCGCCCCGATCTTCCGGTATCCGCGATTCGTCGCGCTGGCGTCGATGGCCCTCACGATGGCCGTCGCCTCTGGGCTGCATGAACTGCGGTATGACCACAATCTCCTCAACCTCCAGGCCGACGGCCTGGAGAGCGTGGCCGTCGAGAAAAAACTCCTGGAGGAATGCGATCAGAGCGTCTGGTATGCCCTGTCGATCGCCGACTCCCGCGAGGAACTGCTGATCCGCAAGGAGGCGCTCCAGAAGCTCCCGACGGTGGAGCGGGTCGACGAAATCGCGTCGCTGCTCCCCTCCGACGAGGATCTCAAGCGGCCGATCATCGAACGGATCAACGCGCGTCTCACGTCGCTCCCGGAGCGGCCACCGGAGATCCCCATCGACCGGCTCGACAGCCTCGGCGAGACGCTCGCCTGGGCCCAGAACGAGGCGGCGAAGCGGCCGGGCGGCCTCCGGACGGCCTGGCACCTGGAACGATCGCGAGACGCGCTCCGACGGATGCCCCCGGAGGAATGTTTCCGCGCGCTGGCCGCCTTCCAGCAGCGTTCGGCGGGCGAATTGCTCAGCCGGCTGCATGCCCTGGCCGGCGTGTCCGATCCCGAGGCTCCCACGCTCGACGACCTGCCGCCGAGCCTCGTGGAACGGTTCGTCGGCCAAAGCGGCAAGCACCTCCTGAAGATCTACGGCCACGGCGACATCTGGAACTTCGAGGCCCTCGAGCGATTCGTGAAAGACGTTCGCGGCGTCGATCCGCGTGCCACCGGCAACCCGCTCCAGGCCTACGAGGCATCGCTTGAAATGAAGCGCAGCTACGAGCAGGCGGCCATCTATTCGCTCGTCGTGATCCTCGTGGTGTTGTGGCTCGACTTCCGCAGCATCTCCCATGCCCTGCTCGCCGGACTGCCCCTGGCCATGGGCATGTTCCAAACGCTGGGACTGATGGGACTCGTCGGGATCGATCTCAATCCCGCGAACCTGATCGGCATCCCCCTGATCCTCGGCATCGCCGTCGACTACGGCGTGCATATCGTGCACGACGCCCTGGAACGTCCCGGCCCCTACTCGATCAGCGCCTCGACGGCCAATGCGGTGCTGGTCGATGCCCTCACGACGATCCTCGGATTCGGCGCCCTGATGGTGGCCAGCCACAAGGGTCTGGAGAGCCTGGGAAGGGTGCTCACATTGGGCGTAACGACCTGCACGATCACGTCGCTGGTGTTTCTGCCCGTGGTGCTTTCGATGCTACGGCGAGGCGAAACGGCGGCCGAGTGAGGCTGCTCCCCACCCCGCGACCACGTCCTGAAAAGCCCCCTTGTGCGGCATCGACGGGGCGCGGTACTTCCCCCAATGACCCCGGCCCCGCATCACCCCGCACGGTGGATCCATGCCTTTGCTCCTGCTCTCGCGTCGTCGTGTCGTGCTCTCGGTCCTCGCCGTGGGCTTCGCCGCAGCGGCCGTCGCCACGCCCCGGCGGGCCGAAGCGCAGCCCAGGGAGCGGGTCGTCAACCTCGCGATGGAGGATCAGGTCCGCACGCGTCGCGAAACGGGAACGCTGCTCGGCGACGTGGTCGTCCTCATCTACGCCGAACGGACGGGCGCCGAGGCGGCGCACGACCTGGGCAAGAAGATCCATGTGCGCTTCCACCCGACCGCCGCGTCGGCCTCCGACGCCGAATGGCTGCGACAGCCCGTGACGGGCCTGCCTGGCTGGCCGGCCGGCACGCGGGTGCCCAACGTCCATGCGATCCCGGTGGCCTGCCTGTCGGAAGTGCCCAAGGCGATGCATCCGGTGGTCCGCGCCCGCATCCGCAAGGAGTCGCCGATGCTGCCCGTCTGGCTCGACTTCGACGACACGATGGACCGTCACTTCGGGCTCGTGAAGGGCATGCCGAATGTCGTGATTCTCGATGCCCGCGGCCGCGTGCATACCGTGCAGTCCGGCCGGTTCGACGCCCGCATGCTGGAGGAACTGACCGCCACGATCGACGAGATCCGGATGCAGTCGCGGCCGGAGTTCCACACGGCCGTGGTGCCGGCGGCTGCCACGCGGTGAATCGCCCGATCAGTGCGTGCGTTGCTTGAAGCGTTCGCTGGCCTTCACGAGCGTTTCCCGTTCCTTGGCGGTCAGGCTCGACTCGCCCGATCGGCTGATCTTTTCGAGGATCCGATCGACATCCATCTGCAAGGCTTCGTCGTCGGACCGCTGACGCGCTCTGGGCGGCTCGGGCAGGTCGTCGGGCCGCACGACCCGCATCGACTGCCGACGGATCCGCCGCCGCCATTGCTCGGACAGGTCCGAAAGGCCACCGAGATTCCAGCCACGCCAGGCGTAGAGCAGCCCGAATGCCGCACCGGCGAGGTGGGCCACATGGGCGACGTTGCCACCGCGGCCATTGGCCCCCTGAAGATCCATGACCACGAAGAGAACTCCCAGCGCCCAGGCGGGAACCGGCAGGACGCCATAGATGTAGACCGTCTGCCTGGGGAAGAACCAGATGAAGACGGCCATCACGGCCATGATCGCGCCGCTGGCTCCCACCAGAAACATTCTGCCCGCATCGCCGGGATTGCCGACCTGCACGCTCACCAGCCATGCGATGCCGGCGAGGACGACGGCCACGAGATAGAACCGGAGGAACTCACCGCGGCCCATGATCGCTTCGACCTCACGGCCGAAGAAGAAGAGGGCCACCATGTTGAAAAGCAGGTGCGATGGATCGCTTGCATGCACGAAGCCGTAGGTGACCAGCTGCCAGGCTTCCATGAGGTGCCGAGGCAGGTCGCCGCGAAGGGCGAGAACATCACTGATCGGGATCTCGCCCGCCGCCACGAGGTTCGCCACCCAGAGGGCGACATTGGCCACGATGAGCGTGAGCACGGCCGTCCATTCAGCCATGAACGGCGGGCGGGCGTCGTAGGAATAGCCGCGGTCGGAGAATCCCATCCACGGCATGGTAGGCGGCGACGGCGGCACGGGACAACCACAGGCGGGGCCAGGCCGCTGCCGTGAAGCCGCCGACTGTGCTAGATTCCGGGCCATCCAGGCGGGGCCCGCCGCGACGTGCCCCCCGAAACGAACCACCAGAGAGAAAGGGAGAGGCATGGCCACCAACGGCGCACTGGGCAGAAAACTCCGCATGGGAATCGTCGGAGGCGGACAGGGGTCGTTCATCGGCCGCGTCCACGTCACGGCGGCCGTACTCGACAACCGGGCGGAACTGGTGGCCGGCGCCTTTTCCAGCGACGCGGCCCGCTCGAAGGCCAGCGCCGCCGACTATGCCGTGGATCCCGCCCGTGCCTACGGCTCCTACGAGGAGATGCTGTCGGTGGAGAAGTCGCTGCCTCCGGAGAAGCGGATCGACTTCGTCTCCATCACCACGCCCAACCACATGCACTTTCCGGTGGCCAAAGCGGCCCTCGAGGCAGGCTTCCACGTCATCTGCGACAAGCCGCTCACGCTGACCCTTGCCGAGGCCGAGGGGCTGGCGGAGATCGTCCGCACGGCGAAGGGCGTCTTCGCGGTGACCCACAACTACACCGGCTATCCGCTCGTGCGCCAGGCCAGGGAGATGATCCGCTCAGGCGAGCTCGGCGACATCCAGGCGATTCGGGCCGAGTACATCCAGGGATGGCTGCGGACGCGGCTGGAGTCGGAAGGGCAGAAACAGGCGGCATGGAGAACCGATCCGAAGCGGAGCGGCGCAGCCGGAGCCTTCGGCGACATCGGAACCCACGCCTACAACCTCGGCCGCTACATGACCGGGCTCTTGCCCGAGAAGATCAGCGCGAACCTGCGGGTCTTCGAACCCGGCCGCGCCCTCGACGATTACGGCCATGCCGTGATCCGCTACGAGAACGGAGCGCTGGGCACCGTCACGGCCTCGCAGATCAGCCACGGACGCGAGAACGACGTGCGAATCCAGATCGACGGCACGCTCGCCAGCCTCGAATGGCACCAGGAAAACCCGAACCAGATGATCGTGCGCCGCAACGGCCATCCGCACGCCATCTACACCCGCGACCCCAATGCGCCGTTCATGAACGCCTCCGGCAAGGCCGCCTGCCGGCTTCCCTCGGGGCACCCCGAGGCCTTCTTCGAGGCCTTCGCCAACGTCTACCGCGCCGCCTACGACGCGATGGAACTGGCGATGACGGGCAAGCCCTTCGAGCGGACCGACACCATCTACCCCAATGTCCACGACGGCGTGGAGGGGATGTATTTCATCGAGCAGTCGGTGGCGTCGAGCAAGGCCGACGGCGCCTGGCTGCCATTGAAGCATCGCCTCGCGCGGCAGTGACATTGTCGGTTTTCAAACACCCCCGCCCCGGAGAGGACGAGGCGAGGGGGTCGGCGAACGCTTGACGAGCGTAGGGCCGCCGCGGCCCCCGCGAGGAGACTTTTGCCGCCCCCGAGCCGTGTTCTGACACTGATGGGAAAACAAGACGTTGCATGCCTCGTCTTCGACATCGAGAGCGTGGCCGACGGTGAACTGGTCGCCCGGATCCGCTATCCCGGCGAGAAGCTCGACCCGAAGGGGGCGATCAAGAAATACCGCGAGGAGTTGCTCGTCGAAAACGGCAAGGACTTCATCCCCTACACCTTCCAACTGCCGGTGTCGCTGGTGGTCGCGAAGGTGGCCTCCGATTACCGGCTGCTCGATCTGGTGGCCCTCGACGAGGAGCGGTCACGGCCGCACGAGATCGCGCGGATGTTCTGGGAGGGCTGGAGACGGAACCACCGGCCGCGGCTGGTGAGCTTCAATGGCCGCGGCTTCGACATGCCGCTCCTCGAGCTCTGCGCCTTTCGCTACGGCATCGCCATTCCCGACTGGTTTGCCGAGGACCGAAAGAGCTTCGACCAGCCCCGCTATCGATACAACGCCGCAGCCCACTTCGATCTGCACGAGTGGCTCACCAATAGCGGCGCGTCGCGGTTCGTCGGCGGGCTGTCGCTGGCGGCGAACCTGATCGGCAAGCCTGGCAAGATGGACGTGGCGGGCCACATGGTCCAAGACCTGTGGGACGCGGGCAAGGCATCCGAGATCCACGACTACTGCCGCGGCGACGTGCTCGACACCTATTTCGTCTTCCTGCGATCGCGGGTGGTCGCCGGCGATCTCGACATCAAGCGGGAACACGAGCTCATCGAGGAGGCGCGGCGGTGGATCGAGGCCAAGGCGGTGACGCACGCCGGCCTGGCCCGCTACCTCGCAGCCTGGGGCGACTGGAAGAGCCCGTGGTAAGCGTGGCTCACTCGGCGATCGCTTCCTTCACCAGCTGGATGAAGTGCGTCGATCGCGATGAACTGGTGAGGTCGGCCGCCTTTTTTTCCGCCGCCTTGCGATCGGCGTATTCATACATCGCCAGCCGCTTCATCGACGGATTGAAGACCCCCCAGAAGGCCTTCATGCGGGCTTCCTTGGCGGTCTTCTTGCGGGATGCTTTCTTGGCGGCGGGCTTCTTGGCCTTCGGCTCCTTGGCGGGCTTTTCCTTGGCGGCCTTCGCCACCTTTTCCTTGGCCGGTTTTTCCTTGGCGGGCTTCTTCGCCGCGTTCTCCTTGGCCGGCTTCTTCGCGGCCTTCGCCTTCGATTCCTTGTCTGCCGCCGCTTTCTTCGCCATGTCGACCCTTTCCGTGATGTTTCGACCAGCCGGCATTCGATCGCCGACCGCGGCGGCAGTATAGCGTCTCGCGTGGCCGGCACACGGGGTGCCTATACTTGCCGACACGCCCGGAGCCCGCCCCCATGACAGTCGCCGTGGCCGAGGTCCCCCTCGCCAGCCCGTTCCCAGCCTACCGTGGTCTCGATGACGCCGTCCTCGAAGCGCGGATCGAGGGGGTGCGGCACCGCATGGGTTCGCGGCTCGTCGTCCTCGGCCACCACTATCAGCAGGATGGCGTCATCGCCCATGCCGATCTCCAGGGTGACAGCTACCAGCTTTCCAAGTCGGCGGCGGAACGGGAGGGCTGCGAGGCGATCGTCTTCTGCGGCGTCCACTTCATGGCCGAGACGGCCGATATCCTCGCCAACCGGCCCGAGAAGCTGGCCGCTCGCGCGGGCCGTCGGGTCACCGTCGTGCTCCCCGACATGGCCGCCGGTTGCTCGATGGCCGACATGGCCGGCATCGAACAGGTGGAGGACGCCTGGGCCGACCTCGGCACCGTGATCGACACCGCCGACATCACGCCGGTCACCTACATCAATTCGGCCGCCAGCTTGAAGGCCTTCTGCGGCCGCCACGGCGGGATCGTGTGCACGTCGAGCAACGCCCGCGCCGTCCTCGAATGGGCCTTCGCCCGCACCCGCCGGGTGCTTTTCTTCCCCGACCAGCACCTCGGCCGCAACACGGCCCGCGGGATGGGAATCCCGCTCGACGCGATGTGCGTGTGGAATCCACACGACCCGACGCTTGGCGGCAATTCCCGCGAACGGCTCGAGGCCAGCCGCGTCATCCTCTGGCAGGGCCATTGCAGTGTGCACGCGATGTTCAAGCCGGAGCATGTCGATGCCGTGCGGGCCGCCATGCCCGGCGTGAGGGTGCTCGTGCATCCCGAGTGCGCGATGGAGGTGGTCGACAAGGCCGACCTCACGGGTTCGACGAGTTTCATCGTGAACCAGGTCCGCCATGCCCCGCCGGGCACGGCATGGGCGATCGGCACGGAACTGCACCTCGTGAAGCGGCTCGAGCAAGGACACCCGGACCAGACGATCCGGTTCCTCTCACCGGTCGTCTGCATGTGTGCCACGATGTATCGCATCGATCTGGCGCATCTGTGCTGGAGCCTCGAACACCTTGAAAAGGGTCGGCCGGTGAACGTGATCCGCGTCGACGACGAGACCGCCAGATGGTCGGTCGTGGCGCTCGAGCGGATGCTGGCGGTGTCCTAGCGGCGAGAGACCAGACTATACTAGGGCCGCCGTGGCGGAGCAGCCGAAGCGACCGCCGCCTTTTCACGTGTCACGGGTGAGCCATGATGCCCCTTCGCACCATTCGAGTCGCCGCACTCCTCGTCCTCTCCGTCGCCGTCACGGCGGCCGTTGCAGCCGATCCCCCGCCCGCGGCGGCGACGCTCGGCGAGTTTGGCCGTTGGGTCATCGCGGCCGACTTTGCCAGGGATGGATCGACGCTCGTCACGGCCGGGGGCGAGAGCCTGCTCTACCGTCCGGGCGACGTGGTTGTGTGGAAACCCGATGGCACGAGGGTCGGCGATCTCGCCGGCCACCCCACCACCGTCTGGGCGGTGAGAATTTCGCCCGACGGATCGCGTGCGGCCACGGCCGGCTACGACGGTCTCGTGAAACTCTGGAACTATTCCGAACGGACGCTCACCGGCGATCTGAAGAAGCACAAAGGCTGGGTGCGGTCACTCGACTTTTCCCCCGATGGCACGAAATTGGCGACGGCCGGGGAAGATGGCACGGTCATCCTCTGGGACACCGCCAACGCCAGCGAGCTCAAGACGATCGCCGCCCACGCCGCGCCGGTGACGGCCGTCAGGTTTTCTCCCGACGGGGGAACGCTCGCAAGCGGCGGCGGCGACAAGATCGTGAAGCTCTGGAACGTCGCCGATGGAGCCGAGAAGGGCAAGCTCGAAGGCCATGGCGATGCGATCTGGGCCGTCGCGTATTCCCCGGATGGCTCGAAGCTCGCCACGGCCGGCGCCGATCGCTCGATCAAGCTCTGGAGCACGGCCGACTCGAAGGAATCGGCCACGCTCAAAGGGCACTCGGATTGGGTGACGAGCCTCGCCTTCTCGGCCGACGGCACGCGGATGGTCAGCGGCAGCCTCGACGGCGCCGTCAAGCTCTGGGATGTGAACGCGAACGGGGAGCAGGAAGGGCTTCCCGCGGAGAAGTCGAGCGTGTGGTGCGTGGCCTTTGCTCCAGACGGCGCGAGACTCTTCGTCGGGACGCATGCGGGCGGGAAGCTCGTCGCCGTCCCCGCGCCGAAGCTGTTGC
>JBJTDB010000229.1:0-1163 GCA_046092145.1 Planctomycetia bacterium
GATGATGACCGGATTTTTGAACACGCCCACGCAGCCAAACACCTGGTATCCCGACGTGCCGGTGCCGGCGGCCGCCGCATTGGGCGTCAGCGGGCTGTAGATCTGGAAGTGCCCGTGCTGGGCGCCGGCGTCGTTGACGAAGTTCAGATAGTAGCTGCTGCCTGACACGGTCGGTGTGCCTGTGTAGGTGCCTCCCTTGTCGCCCTTCACCCGCAGCGTCAAGCCGCGATTCTCCTTTCCGCCGAAGAGCTGCATGAGCGTCGAATCGAAGGCCGTGTTGAATGCCGAGCCGGTGGCTGGAAGCACGCTCAGCGGGCTGACGATGGCCACGCCGCTCTTGAGGCCGAGGTAGGCATTCCTGAGGCTCGCATTCGCGGTGCCGGCGAGGTTGGTTTCACCGTTGATGAACGGCTGATACGCGTCGAACACCTTCGTTCGTAGAAGGGTGTTCGGCTGGCCGAGCGTCGAGGGCACGGGGGACGTCGCGCCATCGATTCCGATCGTGATCGGCATCGACCAGAAGTTGACCTGGGTGGAGTCCACCACGAAGCCATATGCTGGCTTGTTGGTCAGCTCGACTTCGGTGTAGACGTAGGTCTGGCCGCCGGGCCAGTTGTTGGCGGGCGGAAGCCCGGGCGCCGTCACCTTCGTTCCCGTGTTGGTGTAGGTCACGTAGGGCACGGCCCCGCCGGTCGGCACGGCCGCGATGAGCACGACGGCGCCGGTCGTATCGAGCGTGTCGGGGATCTCGATCTTTGTGATTTCCGTCGCGGCGGGGGCACCTGAGCCCCGGTGAATCTTGAGGCCGTTGATCTGCCCCGTCGCTTGTGTCACCTGTTGGAAGGACGCGGTGCTTCCGCTTTGCACCATCTCCAAGCCCACAGTCGTCGCTCCAGACAGCGCCGAAGCCGAATAGCCCACGGCATAGAGCGTGTAGTCCGTGAGCAAGGTATTGTCGACCAGCGGAATCGAGTACGTGGTGAGCAGGGCCCGAGACTCGAGCGTTTCAAACGCCGCGCCGCCCCTCCGGCGTTGCCGGCCCCGCGCGGAGTGTGAACGTGCGGGACGAAAGCGAAGCAGCGACATGGGCGCCTCCACGGATCCGGATGGAATCCCTGAAGGCTAATACGCCGCTCGCCCAGAAGCAAAAACAACGGGCGAAG
>JBJTDB010000230.1:0-31279 GCA_046092145.1 Planctomycetia bacterium
GGCTGCGCGGGCGGCAACGCAGTCTCCCTGGGCGTGGGCAGCTCCTCCCGAATTTCCCGTAATGCTGCCTGTCGGCCCAGCCCAAAGGAAGCCCCCGGTGGAAACCGGGGATAATGCGGTCCCCATCCCGTGTCGCGACCCGCATTGATCCCCCGGTTTCCACCGGGGGCTTCCTTTGGGCTGGGGCCGACAGGCAGCATTACGGGAAATTCGGGAGGAGCTGCCCACGCCCAGGGAGACTGCGTTGCCGCCCGCGCAGCCATGGAGGTCCAGCGGGCAACACGAGGCTTCACTCGATCATCGGTACGATCCACAATTTTCCCCCTGCGGCGGTATCATCCAGCGATGTCGTCGGAAAGCTATCGAGCATGCGGGCGGTGATTCAGCGAGTCGAGGAAGCGAGCGTCACGATCGCCGGTGCTCTGGCGGGTCGGATCGGCGTCGGGGTGCTGGTGCTTCTCGGCGTCGAAGAGGGCGACGCCGAAGCCGATGCGGCGTGGCTCGCCGCCAAAATCGCCCAGATGCGGATCTTTCCCGACGACGAGGGCAAGATGAATCGCAGTGTTCGGGAGATCGGCGGAGAGGCGCTCGTGGTCAGCCAGTTCACGCTCCATGCGAGCACGAAGAAAGGCAACCGGCCGAGCTTCATCCGGGCGGCGAAGCCCGACGAGGCGGTGCCGCTCTACGAGCGGTTTCTCGAGAAACTCGAGTCGGAGATCGGCCGGCCCGTAGCCCGCGGCGTCTTCGCGGCCGACATGCGGGTGGCCCTTGTGAACGACGGCCCGGTGACGATCGTCATCGATTCACGCAACCGCGAGTGAGGGTACGCCAGGGCCGGAAGCCCGGGTTCACACCAGCCGGCGGGGGCCGGCTGAAACCGAAGCTGCGGACGCAGCGGAGGTTTCGCAAGGCTGCACGGGCCATCGATGGCCGTGCAGCCGTGATCACAGCACGCCACCGTGCGTCCGATACGGCGTCATGTGAGAGGGCTGGTCGAGAAACCAGATTCGCTCCCATTCGTCGGTGATGGCGCGAAGATCTTCCGACGTGTAGATGAGTTGCTGGGCACGGCGGATCGGATCGCCGGAGTACATCGGGATGAGGCAGCCGGTGCTTGTGGCCAGAAGCCCGGCGGCGAGCAGCAGATAAACGGCCTTCCTCATCGATCGGTCCTCCTGACCTTCTCGCGGCACCGGTGTAGCCGATCCCTCGGCATGGTCGCGATGTCGGTTTGTCCGACGCCACCCAGCGTGGCTTGCCCAAGCCGCCGACCTTCACCGCATGGTGCGGAGGATCATGACTCGGGAGCCGTCGGGGGGGGCGTGTCCTTTCCGTGGTTCTTGCGGTTTCCTTGGAGCCATTCAGGCGGGGGATCGAGCGTGCCGATATCCCGCACCCGCGCTTCCATTTCCTTGCCTGGTTTGAACGACACCACGAATTTCGCCTGGACCGGCACCTGCTCGCCCGTGCGAGGGTTGCGAGCCATGCGTGCTTCGCGCTTCTTGATCTGGAACACGCCGAAATTTCGAAGTTCGATCCGCCCCTCCCGCACAAGGGCCTCGATGAGGGCCTCGAAGGTCCGTTGAACCAGTACCTTCGTGCGAAGCTGGGGAAGGTCGATCTGTTCGGAAATCGTTCGGACGATGTCTTTCTTGGTCACGGCTCCGACGCTCCGACCGTGAGTCTGGATTCGCCGGAAGCCTAGGTCTGGCAAGCATTAGTGTCAACTTTCAAAGCCCTGTCAGAGCACCGACACCGATCCGTGTTCCATGACAGTATCGTCGTCCCAATCGGCAAACTTGACGCAATCCGACCTTTTCCGGCCCGAATCAAGGCGGGGACTTTGAGCATCCTTGGGACTGTGGAAAAACCCACTACACTCCCAATTCATTCGGGTCTCCGACGCCAGACGCCCTCCATGACGCACCATCTCCACGCTCCCGCCAACGCCGCATCCCCCGATCTCGCGGTGACCCTCGGCCGTCTGCGGCTCCCCAACCCGATCCTCGTGGCCTCCGGCACGTTTGGCTACGGCCGCGAGATGGCGGGGCTGGTCGATCTCGAACGGCTCGGCGGCATCGTGCCCAAGACGATCACCCCGCTGCCCCGCCAAGGCAACGTGCCGTGGCGGACGATCGAGACGGCCGCCGGCCTGCTTAACTCCATCGGCCTCGACAACGACGGCATCGACGCCTTCCTGCGAAAGCAGCTGCCGTTTCTTCGCGACTGCGGCGCGCCGGTGATCGTGAGCATCGCCGGCGCGAATCAGCCCGAGTTCGTGCAGCTGGCCGATCGGCTCGAGGGCGTGCCCGGCATCACGGCGATCGAGCTCAACATCTCCTGTCCCAACGTCAGTCATGGTGTCGATCTCGGCACCGATGCCGAGATGTGCCGCAGCGTCGTGGCCGGTGTCCGCGGCGTGACGAGCCTCCCGGTGCTCGCCAAACTCACGCCCAACGTCACCGACATCGTGGCGATCGCCCGCGGCGCGGAAGACGGAGGAGCCGACGCCGTCACTCTGATCAACACCTGCCAGGGCATGGCGGTCGATTGGCGGCGACGCCGGCCATTGCTGGGCAACGTGATCGGCGGCCTCAGCGGCCCGGCCATCAAGCCGATCGCGCTGCGGTGCGTCCACCAGGTGCGGCAGAAGCTCACGATCCCGATCGTCGGCGTCGGCGGGATCATGACGATCGACGACTGCATGGAGTTCTTCGTGGCAGGCGCCTCGGCCGTGCAACTGGGAACCGCCTCCTTCGCCGAGCCGGTCGTCTCCATGCGGATTCTCGACGCGCTCCCCGCCGCCCTCGCCGAACTCGGCGCGGCATCCATGAAGGACGTGATCGGCACGCTCTCCCTCCCGAACCGCCAGCCCTGCGGCCACCCCGCCGGAGCCACCCCCCATGCCCACTGACACAGTCGCCCCGCACGCCTCCACGCCGGCTCCGCCCCGCCGCGATCGCGTGCTCTCGGGCATCCAGCCGACCGGCCGCTTCCACTGGGGCAACTATTTCGGCGCCATCCGGCAATACATCGAACTGCAGCAGGCGGGCGACGCCTACTACTTCATCGCCGACCTCCACGCCCTCACCACGATCCGCGAGCCAGACCGTCTGCGAAGCCTCGTACACGATGCCGCCGTCGATCTGCTCGCCCTCGGGCTCGACCCGTCGCGGGCCACCCTCTTCGTGCAGTCGGCCGTGCCCGAGGTGACGGAGCTCACGTGGCTCCTCATGACGGTCTGCCCGATGGGGCTTCTGGAACGGTGCCACGCCTACAAGGACAAGAAGACCCGCGGCCTTCCCGCCGATGCGGGGCTCTTCGCCTATCCCGTGCTCATGAGCGCCGACATTCTCGCCTACGACGCCACGCTCGTTCCGGTCGGTGAAGACCAGGTGCAGCACATCGAGGTCTGCCGCGACCTGGCCGGCACGTTCAACCATCTCTACGGCGATGTCTTCACCCTCCCCAAGCCGAGGCTGGTGGAAGGGGGCGGCCGGGTGCCCGGCACCGACGGTCAGAAGATGTCAAAGAGCTACCACAACACGATCGATGTCTTCGAGGAGCCCGCGGCCCAGAAAAAGAAGATCATGCGGATCATGACCGACTCCAGGCCGATGGAGGAGCCGAAGGATCCCGATGGCGACCATCTCTTCGCACTCTATTCGCTCATGGCCGACGAGGCGGGCCGGCAGCGGATGACCGATCTCTACCGCCGCGGCGGCTTCGGCTACGGCGAGGTGAAGAAGGCGCTGGTCGAGGCGGCGGCCTCCTTCTTCGCCGATGCCCGTGCCCGGCGGGCCGCCCTGGAGGCCGATCCCGACCGGATCGCCGCGGTACTCGACGACGGGGCGGCCCGTGCCCGCGAACAGGCGGCACGGGTGCTGGCCCGTGCACGCAAGGCATGCGGCCTGGGACGAAAGAAGCCATGAACATCCTCGGCATCGGCACCGACATCACCGAAGTGCTGCGGATCGCGCAGATGATCGACCGGCATGGCGAACTCTTCGTCGGACGCGTCTACACGCAGGCCGAGATCGACTACTGCCGCAGCCGCCGGATGGCCACGCAGCATTTCGCGGGCCGCTGGGCGGCCAAGGAGGCGGTGCTCAAGGCCCTCGGCACCGGCTGGCGGAAAGGCATCAGCTGGCGCGACATCGAGGTGCTCAACGGCGCGGGGGGCCGGCCGACGACGACGCTCAGCGGGGGCGCCCGCGACATGGCCGAGCGGATGGGCATCCGCTGCGTGCTCGTGAGCATTTCCCACTGCCGCGCCCATGCCACGGCCTACGCCGTGGCCCTCGACGAGACGCCGCCGACCTTCCTGGTGGACATGCCGTGGGTGTGAACGGCCCGGCCGTCAGCCCGTGTCGCCAAACAGCGGAAGCTGCGCGACACCGCCCTCGATCTGAAGGTTCGCAAGCGGGGTGCCCTCCGCGACGGGCGTCGTGCCGTCGCGGCGGGTGAGCTGAAGCTTCGTCTGGCCGCGAAGATGGGCCTCGAGTTCGGCCGTGAGCGATTTCTGCTTGCCTTCCGGCAGTTTGCCGAAGGCCTCCCGGCCGCGGCACTTCGGGAACCCACGGCAGCCGAGCCACGGGCCCCGCTTGCCGTCTCGGAGGTTCATGAAGTCGCCGCACTTCGGGCAGACGATGTCGGTCACCACCGGCGGCGGCGATGGGAACTTGACGTTCCCCTTCCTGTCGAGATTGAGGATGAAGGCCGGTGGCTCCGCCGGCGAGGCGTCCGTCTTCCGGCCGCGCGGCTTCGGCACCCGAGGCTTGTCCTCGACGAGGAAGTCGCCGAACCGGCCGGTCCGCTTCACCATCGGCACGCCCGCGGGCGAGAGCAGGTCGATCTGCTCGGGCTGTCGGGGCTTGCCGTCGCGATCGACCGGCATGGCGAACGTGCAGGCCGGCACCTCCTTCGGCTTCGCGGCCGCCCGCTTCGCGCGTGTGGGCTTCTTCGTGGCCGTCTTCTTCGCAGGGGCGGCGGGCTGCTCGACGATCTTCTCGTTGTAGCCGCTGCACGACAGGAACCGGCCGCTCTTGCCGAGCCGATACTCCAGCCGCCGCCCGCATTCGGGGCATGCGTAGGGAGAGGGATCGCCGCGGCCTTTCACATGCTCCCGCTCGAGGGCCGTCTCCAGTTTCGGCCTCAGTTCGTCGTGGAATTCGTGGAGCACGTCGGTCCACTGCTTGGAGCCCGCGGCGACCTGGTCGAGTTCCCGCTCGATCTCGCGGGTGTAGCCGATCTCGATGAACTGGTTCTCGAAACCGTCCTTGAGGAAGCCCGTCACCGCCTCGCCGAGCGCAGTGGCATAAAACCGACGATCCCGCTGCTCCACGTAGCCGCGGTTCTCGATGACGTTGATGATGCTGGCATACGTCGAGGGCCGGCCGATCCCCTCCTCCTCGAGCTTCTTCACGAGCGTGGCCTCGGAATACCGTGGCGGAGGCGACTGGAACTTCTGCCGCGGCTCGATGGCGAACGGCGCGAGCTGGGTCCCTTTTTCGAACTCGGGAAGCACCTGCTCGCCGTCGTCACGGGGCGTGCCGCTGATCCGGTAGAAGCCGTCGAACCGCAGCACGCGGCCGGTGGCCTTGAAGACAGCTCCGGTGTCGCGGTCGCTCCGCCGAAGACGGACGGCCGTCGAATCCCACTCGGCGTCGGTCGCCTGGCAGGCCACGAAGCATTGCCAGATGAGACGGTAGAGCCGGAGCTGCTCGTCGGAGAGCGCTCCGGCGATCGAATCGGGGGTGCGGGAGGCGTCGGTGGGCCGGATCGCCTCGTGGGCTTCCTGCGCGCTCTCGTTGGAGCTGGCGTAGAACCGCGGCTTCTCCGGAACGTAGGCCGAGCCATGCTCCCGCTCCAGGAAGCGGCGGGCCATCTCGATCGCCTCGCGGGAGAGGTTCGTCGAGTCGGTTCGCATGTAGGTGATGAGACCAACCCGCCCCTCGCCGGGGATGTCGATCCCCTCGTAGAGCTGCTGGGCGATCCGCATCGTGCGGTCGGTCGACATCCCGAGGCGGCTGCTGGCCGCCTGCTGCAAGGTGCTCGTGATGAACGGCGGATAGGGTTTCGACCTCGTCCGCGTGACGTCGATCGCATCGACCGTGTAACGGGCCGCAGGATCGGGACGGCCGCTGATCCGCACGAGATTCTTTCCGCGCCCCTTGCCATCCGGATCGACATCCCGGGCGACGGTGGCATCGAGGAGGCCGGCCGCCGCAGCGGCCCGCTCGACGGCCGGAGCGAGATCGTCGGCCGATTCGTTGCCGGCCTCGATCTTCAGCGACTTGCCCCCAGCCTCGACCATCTCGCACTGGAGTGATTTCCGGTCGGCCAGCCAGGCCATGCGATCGCGGACCAGGGGTGGCCGGCCGCGGTCGTCACGCATCGCCATGAACGCCGTCCATTCGCCATGGAGCGAGCTGGCCCTCGGCACGTCGAACGACAGCCCGGCCGTGATCTCCCACGACTCCGACGGCGTGAAGGCCCGGATCTCCTGCTCGCGCTCCACGACGAGCCGAGCCGCCACGCTCTGGACCCGGCCGGCGCTCAGCCCCGAGGCGACCTTCTTCCACAGGATCGGCGAGACCTGATAGCCGACGATTCGATCGACGATCCGCCGCGCCTGCTGGGCCTCGACCCGCGGCATGTTGATCGGTCTGGGATGCTGAAAGGCCCGCTGCACCTCCGACTTCGTGATGGCGTCGAACGTCACCCGCTTCGCCTTGCCGGCGTCGACCCCGAGCACCTGCGTGAGGTGCCAAGCGATCGCCTCGCCCTCCCGGTCGAGGTCGGTGGCGAACCAGATATCGCTCGCCCCCTTCGCCAGCCGCCGCAGTTCGGCGACCGTCTTGGTCTTGTCGTCGTCGATCTCGTAGGTGGGGGCGAAGTCGTGATCGAGGTCCACGCCGGGCACCGGCTGCTTCGAGCCCTTCGGGGCGCGGCTGGGCAGGTCGCGGATGTGGCCGATCGAGGCCTTCACCACGAAGCCGGGGCCGAGGTATTTTTCGATGGTCTTGGCCTTGGCAGGGCTCTCCACGATGACCAGTTCGTAGTCGCCCCGCGGGACGGCAGCGGCCTGGGTTTTGCCCCGTGCGGGGCCTTTGCGGCGGGTTGAGGAAGCTCTTTTGGCCATGTCAGCGTGGAAGCCATGGGTCGAAGTCGGGATTGGCGCCGGCAGGCCCGGCGCTACAATCTGCGGCCTGTTTCGAGTCAGACAGCGTTACCCTGCCCTGTCTTTATTTGTCAAGTCTCGACGGTTCCGCCGTTCGAGCAGCGTGAACAGGCGGTGCCATGGCCGGCTCCTTCGACATCTTTCGCAAATACCAGCGTTCCCTGCTCGTCTTCGTGGCGATCGTGGCCATGCTGGCCTTCTTCGTCCTCCCGCCCATCCTGCAAATGGGCGTTGGCCCGGCCGCGGGCAACCCGGTGGCCGTGGCCTGGAAGGACGGCGCGCTGCGCGAGAACGACCTCGAACGGGTCGTCGCGATGCGGACGATCGTCAATCGCTTCCTGGCCGAAAGCGCCATGGTCGCCGGCCGAGACCCGTCGCAGCTGCCGCTCTTTCCCGATTCCGAGGAGCAGGTCGTCCGGGCGATGCTGCTGGCCAAGGAGGCCTCCGCCAACGGCATCGTGGTGAGCGACGCCGCGATCAACGATTTCCTGGCGCAGTGGACCAACAATCTCGTCCGCCCCGAGCAGTTCCGCGAGATCATCGCCGGACTGCGGCTGGGGCCGGTTGCGGTGTCACAGCGGGATCTCTTCGACGCGATCCGCACCGAACTGGCCGCACGCAACATGTTCGTGCTCTTCCAGACCGGGTTCTCGGGCGACCCGCCCGGCTGGCGCTGGGATGCCTTCCGCCGGCTCGAGCAGCAGGCGACGATCGAGGCGGTGCCGGTGGTGGTGGAGAGCCTCGCCGACGAGGTGCCGGCGCCTTCCGGCGACGAACTGCGGACATTTTTCGAAAGGTACAAGGGCGACCTGGCCCGGGCCCGCAGCGACGAACCGGGTTTCCGCGAGCCGCACCGCGCGAAATTCCAGTACCTCGTCGCTCGGCGAGACGCCGCCCTCGACAAGGCGAAGGGGGAGATCACCGACGAGCAGATCGCCGACTTCTACGAGAAGAACAAGGAAACGATGTTTCGGGCCAAGGATTCAAAGGACGACGAGAACAAGAGCGACGAGAAGAAAGACGACGCGGCAGGCGCCGACGACACGAAAAAGTCTGACGAGGCCGACAAGCCCGACGAAAAAGCGGCCGCGGGGAAGACCGACGACGCGCCGAAGTACGAGCCGCTCGAGAAGGTGAAGGACCAGATCCGCGACCGGCTCGCCACCGAGCAGGCCGACCGCACGATCGATGCCGTTTTCACGGCGGTGGCCTCCGACCTCACCGGCTATTCGGAGGACATCGCGCTCTGGCAGGCTCGGCAGGAGAAGGGGCCGGCTCCTCGGGCGCCCGATCTCGAGAAGATCGCCGCCGCCCAGGGACTCGAGGCTGGCGAGTCGGACTTGGTCACCGCCGATCAGGCCATCGCCTCCGGCGGCATCGGGCAAAGCTTCGAATTCGTTCCCGATCCGACGAGCCGGTTCGGATTTCGTCAGCGGAATTGGCTCGAGCAGATCTACGGCCCGTCTGCGTCATCCCTGCGCCCCGTGACATCGCGAGACATCGCCGGCAACCGCTATCTCTCCTGGAAGGTCGAGGATCAGCCCGAATTCACGCCATCCTTCGAGGCGGCGCGGCCGCAGGTCGAGCAGGCCTGGAAGATCGTGGAAGGCCGCGGCATCGCGCGGAGGAAGGCCGAGGCGATCGCTGCCGAGGCCGCCGGGAAGCCGTCGCTCAAAGACGCCCTCGCCGGCAGGGAGGGCATCGAGGTGGCGACCGTCGGCCCCTTCTCATGGCTCACGCAGGGAACCGTGCCGCAGGGGACGCCCCCGTCCCTCTCCGATCCGCCCGGGCTCGTCATGGCTGGCGAGGATCTCATGCGAGCCGTCTTCGCGATCGAGCCGGGCCAGACCACGGTGGCCTTCAACGAGCCCAAGACGATCTGTTATGCGATTCGCATGAACGCGCTCACCCCGCCGGTGGCCGACCTGCGGGAGACGTTCGTCGCCCAGAAGGACGACCAGCGGCGGATCGCGATGGTCGCCCAGGGGGAGTTTTCCGAGGCGTTTGGCCGTTGGTTCGACGACCTCGAGACAAAGCACGGGCTCCAGTGGAAGCGGCAGCCCCGCCGCGGCAACCGCTGACGCCGACTCACACGGCCTGAAAACCGTCGTCCTGAGCGATGCTACCGTCGTGGCTTCAGCACGATGACGGCCAGGGGCGGGAGCGTGAGTTCGAGCGAATGGCTCCGGCCGTGGTGCGGCGTGGCGGTGGCCTGGAGCGAACTCTGGTTCCCCATGTTGCTCCCGCAGTAATAGGTCGAATCGCTGTTGAAGATCTCTTCATAGTCGCCGCCGGCAGGCATCCCGATGCGATAGCCCTCTCGCGGCACGGGCGTGAAGTTGCAGCAGATGACGAGGAAGTCGTCGGGATCGGCGGCACGGCGGACGAAGGAGAGGACGCTATCCTGCCAGTTGTGGCAGTCGATCCACTCGAACCCACGACCGTCGAAATCGAGCTGATGCAGGGCCGGCTCACGGCGAACGAGCCCGTTGAGATCGGCCACCGCCTTCGACAGACCCCGGTGGCTCTCCCACTGGAGCAGGTGCCACTGGAGGCTGTCGTCGAAGTTCCACTCGCGCCACTGGCCGAACTCGCCCCCCATGAAGAGCAGCTTCCGGCCCGGGTGGCACCACATGTAGGCATAGAGGAGCCTCAGGTTCGCGAACTTCTGCCACAGGTCGCCCGGCATCTGGTCGAGGAGCGCGCCCTTGCCATGAACCACTTCGTCGTGCGAGAGCGGCAGGACGAAGTTCTCGTGGAAGGCGTAGATGAGGCTGAAGGTGAGTTCGTCGTGGTGATACTTGCGATGCACGGGCTCGTGCCGCATGTAGCGGAGCGTGTCGTTCATCCAGCCCATGTTCCACTTGAGGCTGAATCCGAGACCGCCGGTGTAGGTGGGCCGCGACACGCCCGGCCATGCGGTCGACTCCTCGGCGATCGTCAGCACGCCCGGGTGATGGGCATGCACCTGGATGTTGAACTGCTTGAGAAACTCGATCGCATCGAGATTCTCGCGGCCACCGAAGCAGTTGGGGAGCCACTCGCCATCCTTGCGGCTGTAGTCGAGATAGAGCATCGAGGCTACCGCATCGACCCGCAGCCCGTCGATGTGGTAGCGGTCGAGCCAGAAGAGGGCGCTCGAGATGAGGTAGTTGGCCACCTCGTTGCGGCCGTAGTTGTAGATCAACGTGCCCCAGTCGGGATGCTCGCCCCTGCGGGGATCCTCGTGCTCGTAGAGGGCCGTGCCGTCGAATTGCCGCAGGCCGTGACCGTCCTTCGGGAAATGCGCCGGAACCCAGTCGATGATCACGCCGACGCCCGCGCGATGCAGCGCGTCGATGAGCGACATGAGCTCATGGGGTGTGCCGAAGCGGCTCGTCGCGGAAAACATGCCGATCGTCTGGTAGCCCCAGCTCGCCGACAACGGATGCTCCGTCGGAGGGAGGAATTCGACATGCGTGAATCCCATTTCAACGCAGTAGGGGACAAGCTCCCGTTCGAGGTCGGCGTAGGTCAGCCAGCGATGCGGGTCGTCACCAGGCCGCCGCCAGCTGCCAAGGTGAACCTCGTAGATGGAAAGCGGCCGGGCGAGCGAGTTCTCTTGGGCACGCCGGGCCATCCAATCGCCATCACGCCACCGATGGCCATCGAGGTCGACGACCCGCGAGGCCGTCCGAGGCGGCACCTCGGCGGCGAATCCGTAGGGATCGGATCGCTCGGTGTGGGTTCCCCCGTGGTGGATCCAAAACTTGTAGAGCGTGCCGGGGCCGAGGCCTGGCACGAACAGCTCCCAGACTCCCGACGGAATCCGCTTGTGCATCGGGTGCGACTGGCCATCCCACCCGTTGAAGTCGCCCACCAGGCTCACGCCATCGGCGTTGGGGGCCCAGACGGCGAAGTTCACTCCCGACACGCCGCCGACGGCATGCAGCTGGGCGCCGAGTATCTCGTAACTCTTCCAGTGCCGCCCCTCGCCCAGCAGGTGGAAGTCGTATTCGGTCAGCATGTCGGGCAGGCCTTCGGCGGGGCGGAACGCGCCACAACTATGCTATGCTCCCGGCCACCGTGCCGACCGAGTGCCGGTTGATGCTGATTTTTCGGGTCGTGCCGACCATGTGCCATGCAGCCCCGATCCGTGATGGCGACCGCGATGGCGTATGAACGGTTTTCGCCGGTCGAGCGGGCCTTCGACCTGCCCGGCGGCCCCCTGCGGCTCTGGCTGCCCCCCGACATGGAGGCCCTCATCGATATCGAGGCCTTCGAGGCCGACGAGCGGATCCCCTATTGGGCCAACGTCTGGGAATCGGCCATCGTACTCGCCGAGGATCTCGCCCGAACCGACGGCCCAGGCCTCTCACTCGTCGAACTGGGCTGCGGCCTCGGGCTTCCGTCGCTGGTCGCCGCGAGGCAGGGCTTCGCCGTCACGGCCACCGACTACGAGGAGGCGGCGCTCGAGGGAGTTCGATTCAACGCAGCCAAAAACGGACTGGGGGACCGGGTCTCCACCCGTCTCATCGATTGGCGGGCACCGCCCGACGGGCCGGAGAGATTCGACCGTGTCGTGGCTGCCGACGTGCTCTACGAACAGCACCATGCCGTGGCACTGGCAGGCGTGATCGACCGGCTGCTCGCGGCCGACGGCCTGGCACTCGTTGCCGACCCGGGCCGGCTCAAGGCGGCAGCGTTTCCCCCGGCCTGCGTCGGCCTGGGGCTCGCCGTGGAAACGCGCCCGGCCCGCCGGTCGCCCCACGCGGCCGGCGGGCCGGCGATCACGGTGTATGCCGTCACGCGACCAGTCGCATCTCGGGAACCTCACCCGTGATGCCGATGACGAACTCCTCGAAGATCTTCACGTCGAGGGCCGACGCGCTTTCGGCTTCCGGGTGGAACTGCGTGCCGATCGCCACCCAATCCTCGACCGCGCTCTCGATCGCCTCGATGACGCCATCCGGCGACCGCGCGGTCACCTTGAAGCTCATCGCGACATCGTCGATCGCCATGTGGTGCATGCTGTTGACCCTGATTTCTCCGTCGCCATAGACCCGCTCCATCGCCGAGCCCCGCTCGACGACCAGCGCGTGGCGGTGGGCCTGATCGATCGGATCCTTGTGCGGGATCGCCTTCGGCAGATCCTCGGGGATGTGCAGAAAGAGCGTGCCCCCCTCGGTGACATTGAGCAGCTGCATCCCGGCCCCGATCGCCAGCACCGGCATGTGGCGGGCGCAGATATGCTTCGCGAGTAGCCGGTCGAAATCCTCCCGCCGCGGATCCATCGGCCGGACGGAGGGATGGGGCATGTAGCCGTCCCGCCGCGGGTCGAGGTCGGCACCGCCCACCAGGACCACCCCGTCGAGCATGTCGAGGACGCGCACGATGTCGTCCTCATCGGTCAGGGGGGGCAGGATCACGGGCACACCACCAGACGCGATGACGCCGTCGTAGTAGCCGGCGGCCACGAACGAAAGCGCCGCATGCTCCTTGCGGGACGGACGGAAGTCGGTGTTGATGCCAATGAGGGGTTTGGCGGCCATGAGGGGTGCTCTCCACGCTGTCGGAGCCGGCATCCCTGCCGGCCCGCCCGGCGACGAGGTGGTCGTCATGACCCCCGGTCCCGAATGCCATCCCGATCGCCTCGCCCTTCATCCTGAAGGGACTTTGCGGCGGTCGGTGCCATCCGGGCACCGGGCAGGCGCCCCGCGTGGGGCCCCGTACCAAGTCCGTCGTCCGGGCCTTCGACGCCGTGGGCGGCAGGCATCGACCTGCATCACTCACGACGACGAGCCGCGAAAGTAGGGCGTTCAAGACCATCCGCAACGATTTTTCGGATTTTGTGGTCGCCGCGCCCGCCGACCCCAAGATCCAGTGCTAGCACTCCCGGTGCTAGCAAATTCTGACCACCGTATCGCTCACGTGGCCCGGGCTCGGGGGCGGCATGAGTTCTCTCGCTGTGTCTCTCGAGGACTCGATCCAAACGCTCGAGATCCTCACGCCGATCCCCTCGCCCTCACGTTTTCGTGGTCTCAGCCGCCGATCCAGATGGCGTCCTTGAAACTGCGAAGCCAGGTGAGCTGCCGCTTTGCGAGCTGGCGCGTGCGGGCCTTCGTGCGCTCGATGGCCTCATCCCGAGAAAGCCGGCCTTCGATGACGGCGATCGCCTCCTCGTATCCGGCCCCTTGCCGGGCGGTGAAGCCGATGCCGCCCCCTTCGATGGCGGCGTGGGTTTCCTCGATGACCCCCTCGGCAAACATCCGCTCCACTCGACGATCGATGCGGTCGTGGAGGATGTGCCTCGGCAGATCGAGCACGAGCATCTGCGATGCAAAGGTCGCCGACTGGGCGTTCCCATCGGCAGCCGACGGAGCCTGCCAGGAGTCGCTCAGCGGCCGGCCCGTGATCTCGGCCACCTCCAACGCCCGCACGATCCGCTTGGCGTCGTTGGGATGGATGCGAGCGGCGGCGGCGGGGTCGATCGCCGAGAGCCGCGCATGCAGCGACGGCGCCCCCTGCTCCGCCGCCTCGGCGGCGAGCCGCTCGCGGACCGACCGATCCTCGGGTGGCAGCGGAGCGAGACCGTCTCGAAGGGATCGCAGGTAGAGCGGGGTGCCGCCGACCAGGAGCACCCTCCGGCCGCGGCTGCGGATGGCATCGATGGCGGTGGCCGCCGTGACGAGCCACTGGGCCACGCTGAAGGCCTCGGACGGCCGGACGAGATCGAGGCAGTGATGCGGAATGGCAGCCTGTTCGGCGGCGGTCGGCGTGGCGGTGCCGATGTCGAGCCCTGCATAGACCGCCATCGAGTCGACGCTGACGATCTCCGCGGCGAGCCTCGCGGCGAGCCGCACGGCGAGCGCCGTCTTGCCCGAGGCCGTCGGCCCCGACAGAACCCAGCAGTCGTCGCCCAGCCGCGGCAGGGCTGCCCCCTCCGATCCGGTTGTTCCGGATGGAACGGTTGCTCCAGGGACCGAAGAACCGTCGCCGGAGCATGGTAGAGTTGGGGAACTCGGCCGTTCGGCCGGACGGAGCGTGTCGCGGTGTCTGCCGCCTGGAGCCATTGATGCGTCGATCGGGTGAAGTCCTTGAAAGCCTCGAACGCGTGATCGCATCACGCAAGGGGGGCGATTCGGATCGATCCTACACCAGTCGGCTCCTGGCCGCGGGCACGGCAGCGATCGGCTCGAAGGTCACCGAGGAGGCGCTCGAACTGGTGCAGGCGGCGGTCGGCGAGACGGACGACCGCGTCGTCTCCGAGGCGGCCGATCTCGTGTATCACACCCTCGTGCTCCTGGCCGCCCGCGACGTGCCACTCGCCCGCGTCGAAGACGAATTGGCCCGCCGCTTCGGCGTCTCCGGGCTCGATGAAAAGGCATCTCGTCCGGGCCAGGCTTCCCGGGAAGGAGAAACCCGATGAACGTGACCCGCGATCCATCCCATCAGGACGACCTCCTTCGAATCGGCATCCCCAGCAAGGGCCGCCTCTCGGAGATGGCCGCCCAACTGCTCAACGACGCCGGCCTCTGCTTCCGACGTACCGAGCGGACGCTCTTCGCCCGCTGCCGGGAGATGCCGGTGGAGGTGACGTTCCTCCGGACCGACGACATTCCCGTGCTTACCGCGGAGGGGGCGATCGACCTCGGCATCACCGGGGCCGATCTCGTCGCCGAAAGCGGCGCAGATCTGATCCATCGGCTCGACCTCGGTGTCGGCGTCTGCCGGCTCGCCTTGTGCGTGGCCGACGACTCGGGCATCACGGAGCCATCCCAGCTCGCCGGAACCCGGATTGCCACCAGTTTTCCGAGAGTGACCCGCCAGTGGCTCGCCGCCCGCGGCGTCGATGCCCACTTCGTCGATCTCTCCGGCAGCGTCGAGATCATGATCTCGCTTGGCGTCGCCGACGCCATCGTCGATCTGGTCGAAACGGGCAGCACACTGGCCGCCAATCGGCTCCGTGTGCTCGACGAAATCGGCCGCTACGAAACGGTGCTCGTGCAGAACAACCACCTCCGCGACACCGCCCTGGCCGACCGGATCGTGCGGCGGCTCGAGGGGATCGTGATCGCCCGCTCGTGGTCGCTCCTGGAATACAACGTGCCGAGGCGACAGCTCTCGCAGGCCGAGACGATCACTCCCGGCTTCAATTCCCCGACGATCATGTCGCTGGAAGACGCCGAGTGGTGCGCGGTACGAGCCATGGTGAAGCGGGGCGACGTGCACGCCATCATGGAGCGGCTCGAGGCCATCGGCGCCTCGGCGATCATCGAAACCCGCATCGCCAACTGCCGTCTGTAGGCACGGCTGTGCCGAGATCACCGGCCAGTGTGGCGAACGTCCGGGGGTATGGCCCGGCTCCGGGGGCGGTGAAAGCCTCGGCTTCGGAGGGCGAGGATACGCCCACTCGCCTCGACTTCCCCCGACCCCCTTCGCCTCCGACGAGGGGCTGCCCGTGCCCCGCTGCCGGGCTATGGGAGCAAGCGGAGCCTGGAGGGCCGAGGCGAACGTCCGGCGACGGGGCACGGGCAGCCCCGAATCACGGCGAACGAGTTCCGGATGGTTCGAAAATCTCCGACCGGTGAATCCACCGGCCGGAACGGCTTGTGGCGATGACCTGGGTGGCCGGGTCGAGGGCGGCGGCGAAGGGGTCGGCGTGGGGCATCGTAGGGCTGAGGATGGCGAGATCGGCGGGACGGCCCGGGGCGAGCAGACCTGAACGGTGCTCCAGATGCGTCGCCCAGGCTCCGTGGCGGGTGGCCATGTGAAGGGTTTCCTCGGCCGAGGCAAGGCCCGCATCGGCGAGTGTTCGGCATTCGGCGAGCACGGAGAGATCGGGAGAGGAGGCGCGGCTGTCGGTGCCGATCGCCACACGGATGCCGGCATCGCGAAAAGCCCGCACCGGCGGCAGCGTGCCCGAGAGCGACCGGGTCGTCCGCGGGCAGACCGCCACGCACAGGCGACCGCGATGCTTCGCAAGGCGGGCCATCGCCACGGGATCCTCCGGGAGGAACGTTCCATGGACGACCATGCCTCGGGGCGATCGGGCGAGGAGCGTGATCCAATCGGCGGCGGTGAGAAACCTCGGCGGCTCTTCCGGCCAGGCGCCAAGCGAGTCGAGCATCGCGCGGAACCGGCCGGTTCCCGCGGCCAGCAGATCGGCCTCGTCTCGGCTTTCCGCGACATGCATCGCCATGGGGATCGCACGACGCCTCGCCATGTCGACGAGCCGGCGGCCAAGGGGCGCGGCCACCGAATAGGGGGCGTGCGGCGAGATGCCGTGAAGGCCACCGGCATCACCCGAATCGATCGCTTTCTGGATCCGGGAAGCGACCCGACTTCCGGCGGACGGCGCGAGCCCCAGCCCTTCCCGATAGGCCCGCACCCGCGGGCCACTCGGTGCGTAGGCCGAGGCCGGAGCATCCGTGGCGATCTCCCCGATTACCGTCACGCCGGCGGCGGCCGATTCGGCCAGGCCGAGCGCGATGGCATGCACGACCTCTTCCTTCACGGCATCGGCATCGCCTGCCGCCCGCGATCGTCGCATCTGCACGACCCGCTCGATCCACGCGGGCAGCCCCCCACCGGGATCGAGTGGGCGAGTGCACGCGGAAAACTCGAGGTGGGTGTGAGCGTTGACGAGCCCCGGCAGGATGATCACGTCGCCGAGATCGGCGCACGGACCAGACGGACGGCCACGACCGATCGCCACGATCCGGCCGCGACGGATGGAGATCCAGCCATTCTCCAGCGGCCGGCCCTCCATCGGAAGCACGTGCCGGCAGCGAAGCGTCAGAGGCTCGGCGCGATCGCGGCTCACGGGACGGCCGCGACGACCGGGAGGAGCATAGACGGACTGGCCGGAGACCGAAGGCCGGAATCGGAGACGTCGTCGAGGAGTTCGTAGAACACGTTGCGACGCCGCGGAATCCAGCCGAGTTCGGAGATCGCCGACGTCATCTCGTCGAGCGAGAGATGATGCACGGTGCCGGCGGCACTGACGACGTTTTCCTCGATCATGAGGCTGCCCATGTCGTTGGCGCCAAAGAGCAACGCGAGCTGTCCGATCTCGCGCCCCTGGGTCACCCAGCTCGATTGGATGTTGGGGATGTTGTCGAGATAGAGACGAGCGACGGCCTGCGTCTTGAGGTATTCGAAGGCTCCCGTCGGCGGGATGTCGGCCATCTCGGTATTCTCCGGCTGGAAGGACCAGCAGATGAAGGCCGTGAAGCCGCCGGTTTCGTCCTGCAACTGCCGGAGGCGGTCGAGGTGCTCGATCCGTTCGGCGAGCGTCTCGATGTGGCCATACATCATCGTGGCCGTGCTCCTGCCGCCGAGATGGTGCCACTGCCGATGCACCTCGAGCCACCCGTCGGTGAGCACCTTGCCGCGAGTCATCGCCTTCCGGACGCGATCGACGAGGATCTCGCCGCCCCCTCCGGGCAGCGACCCGAGACCCGCACGGGCGAGCCGCTCGAGCACCTCGCGGAGCGGCCTCTTCGAGACCTTCGTCAGGTGGTGGATCTCGGGGGGCGAAAACCCGTGGACGTTGACCTGCGGAAACCGGGACTTGATGTCGCGGAGCAGGTCCTCGTACCACTCGATCGGAAGCGTCGGATGCATCCCGCCCTGGAGCAGAATCTGGTCGCCGCCGATCTCGACCATCTCCTCGATCTTTCCGAGGAGTTCCTCGCGATCGAGCACGTAGCCCTCGGCATGTTTCGGCGGACGGTAGAACGCGCAGAAGTCGCACACGGCCGAGCAGACGTTGGTGTAGTTGATGTTCCGGTCGATGTTGTAGGTGCGATAGGGCTCCGGATGGAGCCGCCCGGTGACGGCGTGCGCCGCCCGGCCGATCGACGCGAGGTCGTGGCAGGCGAGCAGATGCAGAGCGTCGTCGTTGGAGAGCCGCCGTCCGGCGACGGTCTCGTCGAGAATCCTTCTGACGGATGCGTCGGTCATACGGGTGACGGCACTGGAGGGTGAAGCCGGGCGATGTCGCGGCCCGGAGGGACCAGCGACAGTGTGGCGGCATGCTGATAGAAGAGCGAGAGGGCCTCCCGCTCGCGGGGCCCGATCTGGTAGTGGAGGTTGTCCCGCAGGTAGCTCAGGCACTGGGGAACCGTAAGGCCGTGGCCGGCCGCTTCGGCCGCCGCGATGGCGGCGAGGCTCGCCCTCCCCGCGTCGCGTGCCGACTCCAGCAGTGGTTCGACCGACCGCACGTCGAGGTCGCGACGGGCCGCCCAGACCGCGAAGACGAAGGGGAGCCCGGTCCAGCGGCACCACTCGTCTCCCAGGTCCCAAATCAGTTGGAACGATCCGGCGCCCGCCGCCAGGCCGAGAGCGCGGTCGCCGATGAGGAGCGTGGCATCGGCGGCGGTGTCGGCGAGCCCATCCCCGATCGGAAGCGTTTCGACGGTGGGCACGACCCCGAATCGTTCGGCCAAGAGGATCCTCGCAAGGGCGGCGCTCGTCCTGGAACCCTCGTCAACGGCAAGCCGTCGCACCCGCGCGGGCGCCGTCCGAAAAAAGAGTTTCACGCTCATCACCGGCCCACGGCAGCCGATGCAGGCATCGGACACGATGCGATACCCGTCCCCACGGAAGAGCTCGATCGAGGGGATGAGCGCCACGTCGAGGCTGCGGGCCGCCAGGCGATCGGCGAGCCAGCTGGGCAGATCGTAGGAGACCTCCGCCCCAGCGGCCGCAAGTCCATGAACGAGCGGCTTCGTGTTGAGGTATTGCACCGCGCCGATTCGGGGCGAGGCAGACGGCGGGATGGCGGGGAGGCGGCTTGGCATGACGGCAGTGACCGTAATGCCTCATCATAGGAGCCTTCCCGCCGGCCGGGGACCCCCTCCCGATCTCCGCCTACGGCTCGAGCCGGCGGAATGCACGCAGCCCGACGATCATCGGAATGAACGTCACCACCAGGCCGACCACGGTGACCGTCGCCACGCTGATGGCGACCCCCTGCGGTCCGGCGGCCCATCTGAAGAGGCTCGGCCCACCGCGGTGATTCATCGACGCCAGGACCCGGAAGAGGTGCGACGGCAGCGCCGCCACGACGACGGTGAACACGATGAACACCGAACTGAGAACGAGGGTAAGCGTGCCCCCGAACCCGGCCGCGATCTTGGTCGGCGACGACTCCCGCAGCTCGGGCATCTTCGCACCGAGCCCCACCGCGATCCCCGAGAGGCCCATGCAGAGGACCAGGCAGCAGACCTCGTGGACCATGAGCAGCCGCTTCGGGATGCCGAGCATCGTGTCGCTCAGCAGCACCAGCAGCATGCAGGGAATCAGCCCGCCTACGAACGAGAAGAGAAATTTCGACCAGACGACATGATCCCGGTGCACGGGCAGGAGCCCCAACACCCAGAACCGCCGCCCCTCGAGGCTGATCATCGGATAGACGAACCGGGTCGTGAACGTCGAGAGAATCAGCCCGATGACCGCCAGGTTGAGGAACCCGATCACCGATTTGTAGGCGGCATTGAAGTTGAAGGACCGCAGATGGAAGAAATAGAGGGCGAGCAGCCCGAAGAAGATGGCAAACTGCGACCACTGGGTGATGTCGCGGCGAAAAATCCTCAAATCCTTGACGAGGAGGAGCCTCAGCGGGCGGGCGATGGAGGGACCGGCGCCTCCGAGCACGTCGTCCAGCCAGTGTGTCTTCAACTGCCGGCGGGAAGGCACGTCGCCGGCAACCTGGCTGTAGCCGAGCCGATAGGTCTGGCGGGCCAGCCAGTCACACGCGACCCGCAGGAGCAGGGCGTTGGAGACCAGCAGGGCCAGGAACTTGAGCGACTCCACGAGGGATGCCCGGGCGTTGGCACCATCCGTCCCACGACGGGCCGCCTCGATCAACCCGCTGGAGATCCACCAACTGGGCAGCAGTTTGTGCTCCGTGACCGAGAGCCTGGCGAACGCCTGCTCGAGCCAACTGGCCGTGATCCCCTCGTCGCCGATCGAATTCAACATCGACCAGCCGAACCAGGCGATGCACGCACAGCCTGCGACCACGCTCCAGGCGATGGCATGAAGCCGCAGCCGCGGCAGCCAGGCCGACATCGCGAGGCAGACGATGGTCCCGAGCGACGCCGGGATCACCACGAACGACACCATGAACGGCACCAACAGCAGGTAGTAGGACCATGGCGATTCCCGCACCACTCCATACGCGATGAGCATCGGGGTGCCCAGGAGCGCGAATCCCCAACTGGAGAACCAGATCACTTCCTGGAACTTGTGGCTTTGGATCGACTCCGCCCGCGCCGGAAACGTGAGGAGCAGCTTCGCTTCGGGCGAGGCATACAACCCGCCATACGTGAGGATGCCCGTGGAGAAGACGAGCATCACGAAGAGCGTCACGAAGAACGTATTGAACAGGAGCGGCACCACCTCCGCGTGCAGCGAATCGAGAAACGAAAACGCCTCGTAGGAAACGCAGTAGAGGCCGGCCCAAAAGATGCCGCTGAGAAAAAGAACCACCCCCAGCCTCAGCCGGGCGTGCTGAAGCATCCCGAGGACCGTCCGCCAGGCAATCCGTGCCCGGAGCCGCAGGAAGAGACGGGCCTCGGCATCGCTGGAGATCCGTCGTGAGATTCCGCCGAACGACGTGCTGGTTTCCATGGGACGATCAGACCTTCTGCGACGCGGGGGGGATCCGAACCGTCGTCAATTCGAGATAGAGCTGTTCCAGGCTCGTGCTCTCGATCGCCATGTGCTCGCGCAGTTCCATCACGGTGCCGAGGAATCGCAACTGGCCCCGGACCATGATTCCGATCCGGTCGGCCATTTCCTCGGCCATCGCCAGCGTGTGCGTCGACATGAAGACGGTCATGCCCTGCTGGGTCCTTTCCTTGAGCATGTCTTTCACGATCCGCACGCTCCGCGGATCGAGGCCGACCATCGGCTCGTCGAGCACCAGCACATCGGGATCGTGGAGCATCGAGGAGGCGAACACAAGCCTCTGCTTCATCCCCAACGAGTAGCTCTCGACCAGGTCGTTGGCGAATTCGCCGATTTCGAACCGCTCCACCTCCTCCTCGATGCGACGCGCCGCGAGGGGCTTCGGCAGCCCGAACATGTCGGCGATGAACCAGAGAAACTCCCGCCCGGTGAGCTTGTCATACAGCCAGGGCTCGTCGGGCACGTAGCCCAGGTGGAGGTGGGCGTCACTGGACTTCCGAACGAGGTCGAATCCGCAGACACGCACCGCGCCCGCGCTTGGGCGAAGCAGGCCGACGAGCATCTTGATCGTCGTCGTCTTGCCGGCTCCGTTCGGGCCGAGCAGGGCGAAGAGCTCCCCGCGGGGAACGGAGAGCGAGAGATCGTCCACGGCCAGCTTGGGGCCGTACCGTCGCGAGAGGTGGTCGAACTCGATCACGGGAGCTTCTCCTGGGGAACGTCGGCGGAAGGAGTTTCGCGAGAACCTTCGTCGGCCGGCTCGGCGTGTCCGGTCTCGTCGGTCTCGTCGGTCTCGTCGAGCAGGGCGCTCTCGAGCAATTTGGAATAATCGGGTTCAGGCGCGTCGAGTTCCTCCACGAGCCGTGAGGCCGAATCGTCATCACGACGGACGAACGTCAGCCGGGCCCCAAGGAGCACCGAGTCCTGCTTGAGCACGCGGCCATCCATATCGACGAGCATCGTGAACCGCGGCTCGTGATGGGGAGCCGTGGGGTCGTCGCGGTAGGTGACCTCGTGCACCCGCACGAGGTGGTCGCTCCAGAAAAACGTGGTCTCTTTGGCCACTTCAGCGTGAAGGATTTCGATCGGCGTGGACCCGGGGCGCAACGGGCTGTACGTGGGAACCGTCCAGCGGCGGCCCACGGAGAGGCCCGGCATCGTCGCCTGCGGAGAGAGTTCGTCGCCCACCGTCATTCCCTCGGGGAGTTCACGGTCGCCCTCGTATCGCATGCCGTGCGTATCGACTGCCACCGAGACCCTCCCGCCGTGCACCGTGCCGCTCAGGACGGTGCGGTCCGTCACGCCCGGAATTCCGACCGTCGAACGAAAGGATCGCAGCTCTCCTCGAGAATCGATCGAAAGCTTTCCCCGAGCATTGAAAGGAACCGTCACCTGGTCGGGCAGTTGTCTCGGCGCCATCATTCGCAACCAAGCCGGAATCATCTCGTCGATCGGGATGAAGTCGAAATGCAGAAGGCTTTCGACGACCAGTCCATTGTCGGGCTGCCTCTCAGAGCGACTTACCGCGTAGCCGACCGGGGCGTCGTTCCAAAGCACCGTCCATGCCACCGGCACCAGCTCGTTGTTGGTGGCGTACAACGCCTGCTGCCCTGGAGGAGCATGGGCTGCGAGCGACGGCATGATCTTGGCGGTCACGAGCCACTTCATGGAGATCGCCCAAAACACGACGATCACCGGAGTGAGCCAGGGCCTGTTGAGCAGCATGGACGACGCGATCCTTTCGACTCAAAACGACCCTCGATCTCCGCGGAGTGGACGGGCCCTCCTCTTCCAACGACCATCTCGACGAAATGTATCATACCCCCCTGCTCATGGAAGCCTGCGGACAGGGGGCGAAACGGGCAAACAGGGCAGAACTCGCGAAAATCTCACACGCGGCCGTGTTGGCAGGGGGTTGACGCCCGCCTACAATCATTCCCCGTCGAGAGGGGCTTGGAGACCAACCCATGACACCACCTGTTTCCTTCCATCAGAGCTGCCCGGTCTGCGGACGCACGCTCCGGATCGGGGTGAACCTTCTTGGGAGCCGCGTCTACTGCCAGCACTGCGGAGGCGGATTTCGCGCGAGCGACGCATCCTTGAGCGATCATGGGGCCGCAGCGGAGCGGCCGTCGCGATCGATCGTCGATGAACTGCTCGAGCGAGCCGAACTCGTGCTCCAGCGTCAGGGAAACGAGCGGGACGACGCGTCGAACTCGAGCCCCGCGATCGCCGCCAGCCGCTCCCAGTAGTCGGGGAACGTTTTGCCGACACATTCCGGGTCGTGAATCCGCACGCCGCGGATCAGCAGGCCCGCCAGGGCGAGGCTCATCGCCATGCGGTGGTCGTCGTAGGTCGCGATGTCGGCCCCATGGAGTTCGCCCGGGCAGACCGTGAGCCCGTCCGGTCGCTCGTCGATCGTGGCGCCGAGTTTCCGAAGCTCCGTGGCGAGGTCGCCGATCCGGTCGGTCTCCTTGTCGCGAATGTGGGCGACATTGCGGATCGTCGTGGGGCCCGTCGCGAACAGGGCAACGACCGCCAGCGTCGGCACGGTATCGCTGATGGCATTCATGTCGATGTCGATGCCGGTGGTCGCACGGCCGCTCACCGTCACCGCCTCGTCGGGTCCGCCGTGCCATTTGATCGTGCAGCCCATCCGCTCGAGGGCTTCGCAGAACTGGATGTCGCCCTGCATGCTGGACCGTCCAAGGCCCTCGATCCGCACCACGCCGCCGGTGATCGCCGCCGCCGCGGCGAAATAACTTGCCGCCGATGCGTCCGGCTCGACGGAATACCGAATCCCACGGTATCCCGTCGGCTCGATCCGCCAGGTTCGCCCGTCCTCCGCATGGCACGTCGCCCCGAACGCCTCCATCACACGGCGCGTCATCTCGAGGTAGGGGAGCGACACCAGCCGGCCGGTGAACTCGATCGTCATGCCGTCGCGGGTGCAGGGCGCCACCATCGCCAGGCCGCTGGCGAACTGGCTTGAAACGCTCCCCTCGATCCTTGCCGTGCCACCGGTGATGCCCGTGCCGCCGATCGTCACGGGGGGGCATCCGCCCGGGCTTTCGGCGGTCGCCGCGGTGCCGAGCGATTCAAGCGCCCCGAGCAGATCGCCGATCGGCCTCTTCCGCATCCGCGGCGTGCCGTCGAGCCGATAGCGGCCACGGCCGAGGCCGCACAGCGCCGAGAGGAACCGGATCGTGGTGCCGCTGGCCGCACAGTCGATCGTGGCCGATGAGGCGGGGATCACGCCGCCGCAGCCCGCGACACGGATCTCTCCCCGAGGCCAGTCTGCGACGACCTCGATGCCCAGCGCCCTGAGACCATCGACCATCACCCGCGTGTCCTGGCTGTCGAGTGCGCCCGACAGCGTGGTCTCGCCGCGGGCGAGCGCGGCGCAGACGAGCGCACGGTTGGTGATGCTCTTGGAGCCCGGCGGCCGGATCGAGCCGACGACCGGGCCGGGGCACGGGGGGATCTCGAGCACGGCGGAGGCGATGGTCACGGGAGGGATCCGATCCGTCTCTTCCAGACGGTCATTTCGGCGATCGTGTGCTGGTGCTTGCGGGCCGTCTCGCGGATGACGAAGGGAATATCCTCCCGGTGGATGAGATCGAATCGCGGTGCGAGCGACCGCTCCAGGCCCGCGAACGTCGTGAGTGGTTCGCCCGCCTCGCGGATGCCACCGATCCATTTTGTCTTCGGAGTGTAGTCATCGAGCCACGTGTAGGGCGACGTGAGCACGAGCAGGCCACCCGGGAGGATCCTTCCGACGATCGCGTCGAGGAAGAGCATCGGATCGTAGAGCCGGTCGATGAGATTGCCCGCGAAGACGAGATCGTAGCCGGCAAAGATCTCCTTCAGGTTGCAGGCATCTCCCTGCATGAAGTTCACGCGTGCGGCCGTCGCCATCAGCCCGAGTCGTTCGAGCGACACCGACCGCGACACGGTCAGTTCCCCTTCGGTCGGCACTTCGTAGAGCACCTCGTCGCCCTGTTGGAGGCGAACCCCCGACTGGATGAACCGGGCCGAGAAATCGATCGCATCGACGCGATCGAAGTGGCGGGCGAATTCGAGCGCCGAGCGACCCACCGAGCAGCCGACGTCGAGGCATCGCGTCCTGCGTGTCGGATCGACGTGCGGCATGGTCCGCTCGACACAGGCCCGCGGAAAGTTCGGCACGCCGAGCGAGTCCGCACCGTAGTGGAACTCGAGGTACTGGGTGACCAGTTGATCGGTTTCATAGAGCCGCGATCCCTCCGTCACGGCCTCGTTGCCGGGCGCCTCCACGATCGTCCGGAATCCCGCATGCTGGAAGAAGTGGCGACGGAAGGCATAGCGTGAACTGGCGATCGCCTCGTTGCCCGTGGAAATCCACGACCCTCCCTTGATGAGGTTGTGGCGGCCGTCGAACGTGGGCACCGAGAAGTCGTCGTAGAGCGGATGCACCTCGAATCCCTTGAACGGCATGATCGGTGTCCGCGTCCACTGCCAGACGTTGCCCACGACGTCGCACAACTCACCCTGCGGGAAGGCATCGACCGGCCTGCTCGATGCGCCATGCTCGAGATTGATGTTGCCAGGGGCCGTCGCCCAGAAGGGCTGATCGGCGGCGAGGTCGGGGGGCAGTGTGTCGCGAAGGGCATACCAGTGGGCCTCCGTCGGCAGCTGCACGTTCTCGCCGGTCTTCCTGCGCAGCCAGGCACAATAGGCCTGCGCTTCGAGGCAATTGACCTCGACGGGCCAGTTCCGTGGCAACGGCATCTCGTTGAGCAGATTCCGCTGAACGTAGCCTCCGTTGCGACGCAGCCAGAACTTCGGATGCTCCGCCCGGGTGTAGTGGAGCCAGCCACGACCCTCCTCGGTCCAGAGCGACTCGTCGCGATACCCGCCATCGGCGACGAACTCGAGGAACTCGGCATTCGAGACGAGACGGCGGGCCGCCCGGAAGGGAGGAATCGCCACGTCGTCGTGGCCGTATTCGTTGTCCCAGCCGTAGGTGTGATCGTCGGGACGTTTTCCGAGTGAAACGGTCTGGGCGGGCATCGGCAGCCACTCGTTGACAGGCGGCTCCCCCGCCACGTCGCAGACGGCCCAGAGCGTCCGCTCCTCGGGAGCAAGTTCGTCGCCGGTGCGCAGCTCGTCCAAGGGCATCATCCGCATGATCACGCTCGAGGTTTCGAGGTGGATGCGCTCGTGCTCGATCCCCATGAGGATCACCCATGCCGGCTGATCCTGCGTGATCGGCAGCGTGAGCGGCATCGAGCCGATGAAGTCGTCGATGAACTCCCGCATGGCCGCCCGGTAATTCCTCACGGTGGCGACCGACGGCCAATCGTAGTGGGCCGAATTGAGATCGTCCCACGACATCTCGTCGACGCCCACGGCCATCATCGCTTCGAGCCTGGCATCGAGACGCTTGGGAATGAACCGACCGGCAGTCAGCTTGTTGATGTAGAAGACGGCCGGATGGGCGAAGTAGAAGATGAGCGGATGCCGGAGTGGCTCATGACGCTCGTAATACGACGCATCGTCGCGAATCAGGGCGAAGAGCCGTTCGTACAGCTCGCATGTCTGGTGAAAGGATCGCCGCAGTTCCTCCCGCTTCGCGGCCAGGGCATCATCGGCCTTTGGGTCGGCGGTGAGCAGGAGCGTCTTCGTCGGCACGAGCGGCGAGGAAACAGCCGCAAAGCGGCCAGCCGATCGGGAGGCGGCCGGCTGGAGCGAGACCGGGGTCATGAGCGAGGTTCCGAGGCGGGTCAATCCATCCTCAGACTCTATCACGCAGGACGAGGCCATTCACGAGTTCGTGCGGAATGGGGAGGGACGCCCCCAGGAGCGAGCCTACGACCGCGCCGCGGTGGCAGTTGTCCCCGCCGCACACGGCGTTGGAACCGACACCACCCGCAAAGTCATCCGCATGCTTCCAGGCGAGATAGAGCGCCGCCGGAAAGGCGTCGGGGATGTAGCAGGCCGAGGAGAGCATGCCGCCGACCACCATGCGATCAGGATGCCGCGACCACTTTTCGACCTTCGCCGCCGAGATCCAATCAGACGCCTCGGACAGGATCGTCTCGCGCAGGTCATGCCCCTGGCAGACCTTGGAAAGGATCACCGCCAGACTGTCGGCCGCCTCGATGACGCCATCGTCCTTGTGAGTCAGTCCGACATGCAGCCGCACGATCCGCCGCAGGTCATGGTGCTTCGGCCCCAGCGCCGCGACCAGTGCCGGCACCGGCACAAGGCCCCCGATGTGCACGTCGCGAACGCCACAGTTGATCGGCTTCCGGCCGGCCGCGTGGTTCGTGAAGAAGTGGCGGTGGTATTCCTCGACATAGGTATCGCGGTGACGTCCTGGCGTGAGCATGAATGCCACGTAGTGGTCGAGCCAGTGCTCGGGATCGTAGTCCCGCCGGGCGGTGACGAGTCGGTAGAGTTCGACCGCGAGCTGGAAGTTGAGGGTGTTCTCCCCGGCTGCGAGAAACTGGTGGTAGTGAACGCCGCGCTCGCCCCAGTACCGCGCCTGGTCGTGGAGAATCTCGCCTTTCTCGTTGGGAGCCGTGTAGCTCGACCGCCAGAGGATGCTGTCGGCGTGCGGATTCCTGGGCGCGAGGTAGCGGGCACCTGCCGCGAGTTCCGGATAGTCGCGGTCGATCGACTGCTGGTTGTAATACCAGTGCACGGGCATCGCGATCGCGTCCGCGATCAGACTTCCGAGAAAGGCCCTGCGGGCAGCGGCCTGCGGGTCGGCGGCACCACCGATCGGCGTCGTCATGCAAGCGTCCTCTCGAAGAAGCTTTTCACGCGGGGAACGGAGCAGCCCGTAAGCATCGCCGCGGCGGCCCCGTGCGCGAGAACCTTGCCGTCGGCGATGAAGGCGAGATCGTCGGCCACGCGCCGCGCGAAGCCCATTTCATGGGTGACCAGCACGAACTGCGTCCCCGAGGCCTTCAGTTCGCCGATCATCTCGAGCACCTCGGCCGTCATCTCCGGATCGAGGGCCGATGTCGGCTCGTCGAGGAACATCCGCGCAGGCTCGATCACGAGCGCCCGCAGGATCGCGATCCGCTGCTTCTGCCCCCCGGAGAGCTGCGACGGCCTCTTGTGGCCATGCTCAGCGAGGCCGAACCGCTTGAGCGGACCGCGGACCCTGTCGAGCGCCGCCGCACGAGTGAGGCCATGCACCTCGACCAGCGGGAGCAGCAGGTTTTCAAGCGCCGACAGGTGCGGAAAGAGGTTGTAGGCCTGGAAGACGGTGCCGACCGTCTTTCGGTAGGCCCGGAGCCGCGGCTCATCGGTCGGGAGCGGCACCCCATCGAAGGCCACGCCGCCACCGGCCGGCACGTCGAGCCCCGCCAGGATCCGCAGCAGTGTCGACTTGCCCCCTCCCGAGGGCCCGACGAGGACGAGCGACTGGATATCGCCCGTCGATAGCTCGAGACCATCGAGAATCGTGGCGGCGCCAAATCGCTGCGTCAGATTATGAATGGTGAGGTTCATGATGATGAAGGGCTGCCCGTGCCATGGGCTGGCCTGATTGGCACGGGCAGCCCCTCACGTCACGTTGGACGGCGAGAGCGTCATGCCGACTCATACTTGTACCTCCGCTCCAGCCAGCGGCTCGTGGCAGACAAGGGAAGCGTGAGCAGCAAGTAGCCAGCGGCGAGAGGGATGTAGCTTTCCAGCGTCGAGTAGGTAAATGAGTTGACCTCCTGCGCGGCGAGCGTGAATTCGGAGATCGCGATCACGGAGAGGAGCGATGAGTCCTTGATCAGCGACACGAGCTGCCCGGCCACCGGGGGGAGCACGAGCCGGATCGCCTGGGGCAGGATCACGAACCGCATCGTTTGCAAGGGCGTAAAACCGATGGCGCGGGCGGCATCCCGCTGGGCTGTCGGAATCGCCGCCAATCCGCCGCGGAAGATCTCGGCCATGTAGGCTCCACTGAAGAGCGAGAGGATGAGCACGCCGACGACGAACCGGTTCTCCAGGCCGATCGCGCTGGCCACCACATAGAACCCGATCAGCAATTGCACGAGCAGCGGGGTGCCACGAATGAGCTCCACGTAGACCCGGCCGATCGCCTCGAAGAGCGGGTGTCGTGCCTGGAGCAGGATCGCCGTCACGAGGCCGATCAGGCTGCTGGTCACAAGCGCGGCCAGGCTGATGGCCACGGTCGTCAGCCAACCCTGGAAAAACTTCTGCCGGTAGTCCCAGACACCGTCCCAGTTCCACGTCGAGTCGATCCGCCCGAAGGCCACGGCCAGGCCTGCGGCCAAGACGGCGATGACGACGAGGTGGGCGAGCCAGCGCGGCATGGGTCACATGGGTCCGATGGGTCAGAAGTAAAACGGGATCGAGTGGGCCTTGAAGTAGGCCTTCTCGTCGGGAAGAAACTCGTCGCCGAGTTTCTCGAAGCCCCCCTGCTCACGGAAGGCTTTCAGGAACTCGTCGATCTGACGCCGGAGGTCGCCGTCCTTGGGCCGCAGGCCGATGGCCCAGGTCTCCTCTCGGAAAGGCTCGAGGACCGGCCGCGTCGTGTCGGGATGCCGCTTGTGGTTCTGGTAGACGGAGAGCGAGTCGTAGATGAAGGCGTCGGCCTTGCCTTGGGCCACCTCCAGCACCGCCGCCGATTCCTTGTCGAGCACGAGCACGCGTGCCTTCTTGATCGAGGTGGACGCATAGTGATGGCCGGTGGTCCCCTTCTTCACGGCCACCACGCGACCGGGCTGATCGAGGTCGGCCGCCGAGCGCACGGGCGACTGCTTGGCCACCAGGAGCGCCAGGCCGGTCGTGAGGTAGGGCTCCGAGAAGGCGATCGACTTGGACCGCTCGGGGGTGGCGGTCATCGACGAGATGATGCAGTCGATCTTGCCTGTCTTGAGGGCCGGGATGAGGCCGTCGAACGAGATGTTTTCGATGACGAGTTCCCGGCCGAGGTGATCGGCGAGGGCCTTGGCGAGCGCGGCGCTCACCCCGGTCGGCCGGCCCTGCGGGTCGGTCATCTCGAACGGGGGATAGGAAAGTTCCATGCCGACGCGGAGCGGCGGCCCCGCGGCCCAGGCAATCATCGCCGGACCGATGGCCACAAGAAGGGCCCAGGCGAGCCTCCGAACATCGATGGTGAAGCCCTCGTGCATGCGGTGGAAGTGTATAACGCCCGCCAGAAGACTGCTGAAACGGGCTGTTTTGGGGCGTCTTGGTCAGCGCGAGGGGCGAACCAAAGCCGGCAGGCCTGAGAAGCTGCGTCGATTCAACCGACCGCACGGATTCTGCCGATAAAACCGGTGGTTCGGGTTGCGTTGCCGACGTGAAGAACACGAGGCGCCAGTGTCTGCTCACCGTGCTCAAATACTGAGGAGCCGTGTTGCGCCGATTCGTTCGATCGCTCGATGACATCGCTCCGGTATTGATCGCGACGCTGATGGCGGTCGTTCTCGCCGTCGCGATGCCGTCTGCCCAGGGCGAGCCGCCGCTCGTCGTCGAGGAGATTCCGCCCCCCGCGGCGGCGATCGAGGAATTGCAGGCCGACATTCGTCGGCTCGAAAAAGAGCTCGAGACCCTCCGGAGCGAAAGCGCAAAGGCGGCCTCCGCCCGTTTGGAATCGGCCACGAAAAAAGAGGGGGATGCAAAGTCCTCGGTCGCCGACCGGCTCTCCACGGTCGAAAAGAGCCTCGGCAAACTCGTCGATGCGGCCGACAAGAAGAAAAGGGACGACGCCAAGAAGCCGCTCTTCATTCTGAGCGGCCAGATGCAGGCCGATCAGATCTATTTCGGGCAGGATGAGGTCAGTCGAAAGGCCGTCGGTGACCTGCAGGACGGCGCCCAGTTTCGCCGCCTCCGCATCGGCGCCCGCGGCACCGCCTTCGAGGTCTTCGAATATTCGTTCGGCGTCGATTTCGCGCTCGCGAGCAATCCCAGCTACCTCGACAATTACATCGAGTGGAAGCAGCTGCCCTGGCTGCAGAACGTGCGGGCAGGCCACTACTTCGAGCCGTTCTCGCTCGAACGCGTCACGCAAAACCGCAACAACACGTTCATGGAGCGGTCGCTCGTCGACACGTTCGCCCCGGCCCGAAACATGGGGATCATGACCTACGGCACTCTGCTCGACGAGCGGTCCACCTATGCGATCGGTACATTTCGTACCAACAGCGACAACACGGGCAACGACACGTTCGACAGCGGCCAGGCCCTGACGATGCGGGGCACATGGCTGCCATTCTGGGACGAGGCGAGTGAGGGCCGGTATTACCTTCATCTCGGCGCGGCCTACAGCTGGCGCGATGCGTCCCAGAACCAGGTTCGCTTCCGCAACACGCCAGAAATTCGGAAGCAGCAGCCTGCGACGGTTCTTGGACCGGTGCCAGGGCCACCACCGGTGGTGCCGGGTTCCCCCAGCAACTACCAGAA
>JBJTDB010000231.1:0-602 GCA_046092145.1 Planctomycetia bacterium
TGTCGGTCGTGGCCCCAGGCAGACGGCTGCGGCAACCAGGCCGATGGCCGCTCCAAACCCGACGTCGCTTGGATAATGGTCCGACGCGATCACCCGCTGCGCCATCGCTCCGACCGCCACGAGGACGCAGTACCACGCGGCCCGCGGGTAGCGGCATGCCACGGCCGCAGCAAACCCGGCCGCCACGGCCGAGTGTCCCGAAGGAAAACTCATCACGGCGCTACCCGTCGCCCCCGCCGCCTCGGCCGCGGCCGAGCCGAAGGTCTCGAACACCGATTCGACCCCTGCCAGATCGATCGCTCGCGGACGCACTCGGACGACGCACATCTTGATCGTGTTGACGACCATGCCCCCTGCATACGCCGCCCCGAGGATCCGAACCAGATCAGGCGAAGGCAGCCACCGCGAACCGGATGGCCGTCGCCACAGGCTCGGGTCGATGGCGGCGATCCCCAGGCACAAAATCGCCACCCCCATCCCGTGGGCAGCCACTTCGAAAAAATTCACGAAGCGACGCAGATCACCGGGCACCGCGCCGAGCTTCGCCGCCCTCGCGACCGGCAGGTCGATGCACAGAGCCGCCGCGCCGAGGCACGCCGCCA
>JBJTDB010000232.1:0-1540 GCA_046092145.1 Planctomycetia bacterium
GTGGTGTTGCTGATCCCCGCCTTTATCGTGTCGGGCAATATTCTGGCGTTGCTCCGCGTGCTCGAGGCCAGGCTCGCCGGCCTCCCTGGCTTCGACTTCAGACTGCTCTTCGTGGACGACGGCAGCAGCGACGACCCAGCCGCCATCCTCGAGCGAGCCGCGGCCGCCGACCCGCGGATCGGCGGGATCGAGCTTTCCCGCAACTTCGGGAAGGAAATGGCCCTCACGGCCGGCCTCCATGCTCTCGACTGCGATGCCGCCATCATCATGGATGCCGACCTGCAGCATCCGCCCCGCTACATCCCGGAGCTGATCGCCAAGTGGCGGGGGGGATACGAGATCGTTTCCACGCGGCGGGTGAAGAGCGACGACCAGCCGCTCGCCCGCCGGCTCGGCTCCCGGCTCTTCTCTTCCTTGCGCAACTCGATCTCCGAGTTCAAGATGGAGCCGGGCACGACCGATTTCCGGCTCCTCGACCGGATCGTCATCGACGCCCTCAAGCGATTCACCGAACGCAACCGGCTCTTCCGCGGCCTCATCGACTGGATGGGGTTCAAGAAGACGACGATCGAGTTTGAGGCGCCGGCCCGCCATGCGGGCGTGGCCCGCTACAGCTATTCGCGGCTCTTCCGGCTGGCCCTCAACAGCTTCATGGCGTTTTCACTTGTGCCGCTGAAGCTCGCCGGCTACATCGGGTTTTTCGTGCTCGTGGTGTTTGGCGGCCTGCTGGCGTTTATGGCGTTCGACAAGTTCGGAGCCAACCAGTTTGGGTTTTCCTCGATCGCATTTGTGATCGTGACCAACGTGATCATGAACGGCATCGTGCTTGGGTGCATCGGCCTCGTCGCGCTCTACATCGGCCACATCCACACCGAAGTGATCGGCCGGCCGCTGTATCTTGTGCGCAAGCAGGTCGGCGCGTCATGGCAGGATGGGAGCTGACGGCGATGACGCTCAGCCACGTCTGGCGGGAACGGCCCCTCTGGGCGCTTGCGATTTTGGCACTCGTCGTGGGCTTCGTGGTCATGCCGGCCGAACTTTACCCGGCCGATCCGGCGACGATGCGTGAGGAAACGCGGTCCATCCTGCTCCACGGCGAACTGGCCGTCGAGGATATCATCGCCCGCAGCTACCGACTGTACGACGAGCCGGGTCAGTATGTCGTCGATAATCCCCGCAACGGTCGGTCGTATTCAAAGTATGGGTCGATGGCGGCCTGGATGTATCTCCTGCCCATGGGGGCAGAGTTGATCATCGAAGGCGAGTTGCCCCCGATCGTCAGCCCGCGGCGGGTCGTGTATTTGAATGCGTTCAACATCGTCATGTCGTTGCTCGTGGCGGCGTCGATCTACCGGACGGCGCGGCGGTTCGACGCGGGTGCGTGGACAGCCGCCCTGTTCGTCGCGATCTGCTTCTACACCACGTTTCTGTGGAACTACCTTCGGGCCCAAAACTCCGAGATCATGCAGCTTCTCTTCTTCGCGTGGGCCGTGACCGGGTTTTTGGATACGGTGGATGAGAGGCAGACCGGAGCGAGGGG
>JBJTDB010000233.1:0-30001 GCA_046092145.1 Planctomycetia bacterium
GATGCTCGGCTGCTGCCGGTTCAGCCTCACGAAGGACGCCGCGCCCGCCGCACCGCCGATCGACCATGCCGCGGTCCTCGCCGCGCGGAAGCCGGCAGCCGAGCGAACCAAAGCCGATCGCGACGCCCTCTTCTCGGCCTGGCGGAAGACGCTCCCCGAGGCCGCGGCCCTCAATGAAACAATCGCGGCCGCCTGGGCGAAGGCCCCGAAGGCTCCCACGACGATCATGCATGCCGCATCGCGGCCGGCCGAATGGCATCGGCCGACGCACCTCCTCGACCGTGGCACCTGGAACCAGCCCAAGCACGTGGTCAAGCCGCATGTGCCCGCCGGCCTGCATCCGCTCGCCGAATCGAACGACCCACCGCGGCTCACCTTCGCGAAGTGGCTCGTCGATCCGCGGTCGCCGCTCTCGGCCCGCGTGGCCGTCAACCGGATCTGGCAGACGCTCTTCGGCCAGGGGCTCGTGGAGACGCCCGACGACTTCGGCACGCGGGCGCCGGTGCCGGAATATCGCGACCTGCTCGACTGGCTCGCAGTGGACTTCATGGAGAAGGGCTGGAGCCAGAAGGAGGCGATCCGGCAGGTCGTGATGAGCGACACCTATAAACAGTCGTCGGCGGCAACGCCCGAGGCCTTGGCCCGCGATCCGAATAACCGGCTCTTGGCCCGGGGGCCGAGGTTCCGCCCCGATGCGGAGGTCGTGCGGGATGTCGTGCTTGCGGTGTCGGGCCTGCTCACGGAGAAGGTGGGCGGCCCGAGCGTCTATCCGCCGGTGCCGAAGAACGTGCTCGACTTCAACTACGTGGTGATTCCCTGGCCGGAGGCCACGGGGCCCGATCGCTACCGCCGGTCGCTCTATACATTCCGCCGGCGGTCGATGCCCGATCCCGCTCTCGGCAATTTCGACGCCCCGACGGGCGATCTTTCCTGTGCCCGCCGGCTGCGGAGCAACACGCCGCTGGCCGCGCTCACGGGGCTCAATGAGCCGATCTTCGTGGAGGCGGCGCAGGGCCTCGCGATGCGGACACTCAAAGAGGGCGGCCCCGACGACGCAGCCAGGGTGGAGCGGGCCTTCTTCCTCTGCACGTCGCGAAAGCCCACGGCCGACGAGAAGCGGGAGATTCTTGCGTTCCTCGACGCCCACCGGAAGCGGATTGCCGACGGCTGGCTCGACGCCCGCTCGATCGCCTCCGGCGACCCTGAGAAACTCCCCGCGCTTCCCGCAGGCACGACTCCGCAAGACGCCGCCGCCTGGACACTCGTCTCGCGGGTGCTTTTGAACCTCGATGAAACCGTCACGAAGAATTGAGCCCCCATCCTCCACAAGCCCCCGGCGGAAGCCGGCGGGATGACGTTCCCCACTCCAGCAACTCCAACAACTCCCTGACGCGAGGCACGCCATGACCTTCGACCGCCACCTCCACGAGGCCCGCGCCCGGCTGCTCTCCCGCCGCTGGTTCTTCGGCGATTGCGGCGTTGGCCTGGCCGGCATCGCGGCCGGGGCGCTCGCCGCGAGGGAATCGTCCGCCGCCATCGCGCCCCCATCGCCCCTGGCCGTGAAGCAGCCGCACTACGCCCCGAAGGCAAAGCGGGTGATCTACATGTTTCAGGCTGGCGCCCCGAGCCACCTCGAACTCTTCGACCCCAAGCCCGAGCTTGCCAAGCACGACGGCAAGCTTCCGCCGGCCGATCTGCTCAAGGGCTACCGGGCGGCCTTCATCAATCCGAATTCGGCGCTGCTGGGCCCCAAGTACAAGTTTCAGCCCTACGGCAAGGCGGGCATCGAGATGAGCGAGCTCGTGCCGCACCTCGGCGCGATCGCCGACGAGATCTGCCTCGTCCGCTCGATGCAGACCGATGCCGTCAACCATGCCCCCGCGCAGATTCTGATGAACACGGGCTCGCAGCAGTTTGGCCGGCCGAGCTTCGGCGCCTGGACGCTCTACGGCCTCGGCAGCGAGGCCGAGGATCTCCCCGGCTTCGTCGTGCTCACAAGCGCGAAGGGCACAAGCGGCGGCGCGAGCAACTATGGCTCCGGCTTCCTGCCGACGTCGTATGGCGGCATCCCGCTCCGCAGCAGCGGCGACCCGGTGCTCTATCTCTCGAATCCCCGCGGCATCGACCGCGAGACGCAGCGGGCCTCGCTCGACACGCTCGGCCGGCTCAACGAGATGGCGGTGGGCCGCTTCGGCGATCCCGAGACGGCGTCGCGGATCCAGGCCTACGAGATGGCCTACAAGCTGCAGGCGAGCGCCCCCGAACTCATGGACCTGGCCAACGAGCCGAAGGAGACGCTCGACCGCTACGGGATCACGGACCCGAAGCAGCCCGGCTTCGCCCGCAACTGCCTGCTCGCGCGGCGGCTCCTGGAGCGGGGCGTGCGGTTCGTGCAGCTCTTCCACGAGGCCTGGGACCAGCACGGCGATCTCACGAAAAACATCAAGAAGAATTGCGCCGACACCGAGCAGGCGTCGGCGGCGCTCGTGATGGATCTGAAGGAGCGGGGCCTCTTGGACGACACGATCGTCGTGTGGGGTGGCGAGTTCGGCCGCACGCCGATGGTGCAGGGGGGCAACGACGGCCGCGACCACCACAACCGTGCCTTCTCGATGTGGCTCGCGGGCGGCGGCATCAAGGCGGGCCACGTGCATGGCAAGACCGACGACTTCGGCTTCAACGTGGTCGAGGATCTCGTGCATGTGCACGATCTCAACGCCACGCTGCTGCACCTCCTCGGCTTCGACCACACGCGGCTCACCTACCGCTTCCAGGGCCGCGACTACCGGCTCACGGACGTGCACGGAAATGTGGTGAAGGGCATCCTGGCCTGACGGCCCGGATCCTATGGCGTTTTCTTCGGCGCGTGGGGCAGTTGGCACACGCCGTCGTTGCACGAACCCGCGATCCAGAGCCGATGGCGGGCGACGAAGGCATAGAGCCGCTTCCAAAGCGGCAGCGATCCGGGGATATGCAGCAGCACCGCCAGCGGCCATAAGAGCGGGAGCCGCCGCGAGAGATACCGCACCGCCTCCGCGCCACCTCGCGCCCGGCCCTGCGGATCGACGACATACATCTGCGAGAGCAGATCGTCGCGGGAGATTTCCGGAAAACGCTCGGCCACGCTCGGGTCGTGGAGCGAGATGAAGTCGGGCCGCCGGCAGGGAGAGAGCGCCCGCAGCAGGGCGATCTGGCTCCGACAGAACCGGCAGTGGCCGTCGTAGAGAACCGTATCGCGGTCGGGCTTGATGTGAGTGACGATCATCACGATCTCCAGTGGAAGTCTAGGCACGTGCCACGCACAGGGAAGCGGAACAGCCACCGCCGGGCTGGAGGCCCGGCACATCTTTGGCCGCAGCGACCGGGGGTCGCGGAGGCCGAAGCACGCCGAGGCCACGATGGCGAGGCGAGCGCTACTCTCTGATCAGCGTTTTGGGCAGCGTGGCGAAGTGCAGGATCGTGACGGCGCCGGCGGAGATCAGCGTCCACGGTGCCCAATCGGGGGCCGTGAAGACGCTCGGGCCGCCGCGGCCGTCGAGGGGCAGGATCGTGGCCGAATCGATCATCAAAAGCTCGATGCCAAGGGCACAGGCGAAGAGCCCCGACGCCAGAAAAAAACTCTTCCACATAGTGGTGCATGCCATGGCTCGCGGCCACGGCCCTTCTCACGACGGTCACTCCCCGGCCACGAGGAGTCCGTGTCGGTGATCGACGTGACCGACGCTCGCCCTTCAGCCGCCGCGAGGCCGCATCGACCATGACGGTCGTGCCGGTCGCGCGGCCACGGATCAGGCCCCGCCGGCTTCGGATTGGCCCGGAGCCGCCTCGGGGGCGTCGGTCGGGGCAGGCCGGCCGACCCGCCGCTCGGATGCCGTCCCCGGGACGATCTGTGGCGCGCCGACCGATTGCTCGATGATCGATTTGAGCTCGTCGCCGTCGATCACCTCGCACTCGATCAGCCGACCGGTGATCGCCTCGAGCGCCACCCGACGGGTTTCGAGGATTCGCCGCACCTGTTCGATGGCGCGATCGACGATCCGCTTCACTTCCTCGTCGATCTCCCGGGCCGTCTCCTCGCTGTGGGATCGCGCATGGGGCAGGTCGCCGCCGGCGGCGGCCAGGAAGGGGGACCGCTGGCTTTCGCGGTAATTCACACGCCCCAAGCGGCTCATGCCGTAGTCCATCACCATCGCCCGGGCGATCTCGCTCGCCCGCTCGAGGTCGTTTTGGGCGCCGGTGGAGACGTCGTCGTAGACCATCTCCTCGGCGATCGTGCCGGCCAGCAGCACCTCGATGCGGCTTTCGAGCTCCGACTGCGTGAGCAGGTAGCGGTCGTCCTCCGGCCGCTGCATCGTGTAGCCGAGCGCCGCCAGGCCGCGCGGGATGATCGAAACCTTGTGGACCGGGTCGGTGTTGGGCAGCGAGAAGGCGACGAGCGCATGGGCCGCCTCGTGGTAGGCCACCCGCTTCTTCTCGTCTTCGTGGATCACCCGCTTCTTCTTTTCAAGCCCCGCCGTGACCCGCTCCACGCCCTCGTTGAATTCCTCCATGCCGACGGCCGGCTTGTCGTTGCGGGCGGCCAGGAGCGCCGCCTCGTTGACGAGGTTTGCAAGGTCGGCGCCGACGAAGCCCGAGGTGATCCGGGCGATCTGCGCGATATCGACCTCGGGATCGAGTTTCACGTTGAGCACGTGGACGCGAAGGATCGCCTCGCGGCCGCGGACGTCGGGGCGATCGACGAGCACGTGCCGGTCGAAGCGGCCGGGCCGCAGCAGCGCCGGATCGAGTGTCTCGGGGCGATTCGTCGCGGCCAGCACGATCACGCCGGAGTTGCTGCCGAAGCCGTCCATCTCGACCAGCAGGGCGTTGAGCGTCTGCTCCCGCTCGTCGTGGCCGCCGACCACGCTCGTGCCGCGGGTCTTGCCGAGCGCGTCGAGTTCGTCGATGAAGATGATGCACGGGGCCTTCGCGGCCGCCTGCTGGAACATATCGCGGACCCGCGCGGCGCCGACGCCGACGAACATCTCCACGAAGTCGCTGCCCGAGAGGCCGAAGAACGGCACACCCGCCTCGCCGGCGATCGCCTTGGCCAGGAGTGTCTTGCCGGTTCCCGGCGGGCCGACGAGGAGCACGCCCTTGGGGATGTGGCCGCCGAGCACCTGATACTTTTCCGGGCTCCTGAGAAACTCGACCACCTCCCGCAGTTCCTCGACCGCCTCGTCGATCCCGGCGACGTCGTCGAACGTGATGCCGAGATCCTCCTGGGCATACATCTTGCCGCGGCTGCGGCCGAAGGCCATCGGGCTGCCGGCGCCGCCGACGCGGCGGAGCATCAGCCAGAAGACGAGCCCGAAGAGGCCGGTGATGAAGAGCATCGGCATCCAGTTGCGCCACGGGCTTGGGGCCTCTTCGTAGCGGAAGGGGACGCCGTTCTCGGCGAGCAATTTCGAGAGCTGACCCTCGGAATTTTCGCTCGGGAGCTTCGCGGTGTGGAACCGCCGCAGGACGCCCGTCGGCGCCAGACGCTCACCCCGCTGGCCGCCATCTGTGCCCGAGAGGGGCATCTCGCGCACCGTGCCGGCCACCTGGAAAGCCCCGATCGTGACATCGTCGAGGTCGGCATAGCGGGCCACCTGGCCGGTGGCGTCGCCGCGGCGGGTCACTTCGATGAACCGCGGACCACCGGCCTGATCGGACTCGCCGAGACCGGTCACCCGGATGAGCTTCTCCAGATCGCTGTAGGAGAGCTCGACCTCGGGCGTCGTGCCGAGCAGGCTCATCGCGAAGAGGCCGGCGACGGCCGCCGCGATCAGCGACCAGACGAGATTCGATCCACCCATCGGCGTGCGGCGTTCAGTGCCGCGCTTGCCCGAGCTGTCGCGTTTCTTCGCCATGCGGTGCGTGGAGCCCTCGCGTTCGAAAGGTTGGAGTGCAGGAAGATGTGGAGCGTCGAGCGGACGACGACGTATCCAGCATCCTACGCCCCGAAAAACCCCTCGACAAACGGTCGGGAGGCGATTTTCAAAGTGGAAGTTTCATGCGGTGCGCCCTACACTTTCCATTCGGACCGCCACCGTTCCAAACGCCCCGCGCCGTCCCCATCAAGGCCCTGCCGGGGCTCCTTCGACGTGCCAGCACCCGCCCCCACCACCAACGCGCACGCCGATCGCGACGCGCCGTTGCGGGTGGCCGTGATCGGCTCGACCGGGAGCATCGGCACGAGCACGCTCGACGTCATCGCGGCCTCCGGCGGACGGTTCTCGGCCTGGCTCCTGGCCGCCCACCGCAGCGTCGAAAAGCTCGTCGCGCAGGCCAGGGCCGTCCGGCCTGCATGGATCGTCGTCATCGATCCTGCCGCGGCTGCCGGCCTCGATCCGGGATCGCTGCCCGCCGGCACGCGGCTGGCCGTCGGCCCAGAGGCCCTCGACGACCTCGTGCAAGCCCCCGAGATCGACCGCGTGGTCTCCGCGATCGTGGGAGCCGCGGGGCTCCGCAGCACCTGGTCGGCCCTCGAGGCGGGCAAGACCGTCGCCCTGGCCAACAAAGAAACGCTCGTCATGGCCGGCCCGCTCGTCATGCGGCTGGCCGAGCGCTCTGGCGGCCGGATCGTGCCGGTCGATAGCGAGCATTCCGCCATCCACCAGGCCCTCCGCAGCGGCACGCCCGGCGAGGTGGCCCGCATCGTGCTCACCGCCAGCGGCGGGCCCTTCCGATGCCGCCCCGTCGAGACGCTCGCCGACGCCACCCCCGAGGAGGCGCTGCGTCATCCGACCTGGTCGATGGGGCCGAAGATCACGATCGACTCGGCCACGATGATGAACAAGGCGCTTGAATTGATCGAAGCCCGCTGGCTCTTCGGCCTCCCGGGCGAGAAGCTCGATGTCGTCGTCCATCCGCAGTCGATCGTCCACTCGATGGTCGAGTTCGTCGATGGGTCTGTGGTGGCGCAGCTGAGCCCCCCCGACATGCGGCTGCCGATCCAATACGCGCTCTCCTTCCCCGAGCGGTTTTCGTGCCCGGCGCGACGCTTCGACTTCGCGCGAAACGTGGCGCTGGAGTTCGAGCCGCCCGATCCGGATCGGTTTCCGGCGGTTCGGCTCGGCCACGAGGCCGCCACCCGCGGCGGCACGTGCGGCGCCGTGCTCAATGCGGCCAACGAGGAGGCGGTCCGCGGGTTTCTCGAAGGGGCGATGCGATTCACCGACATCGCCGAGGTGTGCAGGAGGGTGCTCGACGAGCATCCGTTTCAGCCCGAGCCGTCGCTCGACGAGGTCCGTCGACTCGACGCGTGGGCCAGGCAGGAGGTCATGAAGTGGGCATGTGTCTGATGACGGGCGGAATACCGCTCCTGGCGGCCGAGGCGGGCCTGCCATGGATCCTGCAGCCATCGAACTGGTGGGTCATCCTGCAGGTCGCCGGCGGCCTGGGCTTCGTGATCTTCGTGCACGAACTGGGCCACTTCCTCGTCGCGAAGGCCTGCGGCGTGAAGTGCGAAAAGTTTTATCTCGGCTTCGACATCGCGGGCTTGAAGCTCGCGAAGTTCCAGTGGGGCGAGACGGAATACGGGATCGGCGCGCTCCCCCTCGGGGGCTACGTGAAGATGCTCGGCCAAGACGATAACCCGGCCGCGGCGGCCCGCGAGGCGCAGCGGGCCAAACACGCGCAGTATGCCGGCGACCTCCCTCCTGAGCCGACGAGCGATCCGCATCCCGCCTGGGATCCTCGGAGTTATCCGGCGCAGAGCGTTCCCAAGCGGATGGCGATCATTTCGGCGGGCGTGGTCATGAACGTGATCTTCGCGATCCTCATGGCGTCGCTCGCCTTGTACCGGGGCGTCGAGGAGATGACCTGCGAGATCTCGAGCGTCCGTCCGGGGGGCGCGGCCTGGCGGGCGGGCCTCCGCACCGGCGACGAGATCACCGCCATCGGCAGCCGCACCAACCCGATCTTCTCCGACCTTCGCAACGGCGTGACGCTTGGCGACGTGGAACGCGGCGTGCCCTTCACGATCCGGCGGCCGAGCGATGCCACCACGCGATCGGTGGTGCTCCATCCCGACACGGATCTCGGCGTGCCGACCGTCGGCGTCACGAGCCCCTTCTCGCTGGCGCTGCCCGACGACATCTCGCCCCGGCTCCCCGGCGCGGCGGCCGAGGCCCGTCCGTCGTTCATGGCCGGCGACACGATCCGGGCGGTCGATGGGGCCCCCGTGGCCAGCTATGCCGAGTTGATCGCGGCGCTCTCCCAGACTCCCGACGAGCCGGTGGCTCTCACCGTCGAGCGGACGGAGCAGGGCAACGGCGCGAGTGTCGGCGAACTGAAGATCGAACTGCCGCCGCAGCGCCGGCGGACGCTCGGCATCGTGATGGCGGCGGGGCCGGTGCGGGCCGTGCAGGCCGATTCACCCGCCGCGGCTGCGGGCATCCGCCCGGGCGACCGCATCGTGGCGATCGCCGGCGAGCCGGTCGGCGATCCGCTCTCGATCGATGCCCGGCTTCGCGGCAGGGAGGGAGAGGCGATCGCGGTCGAACTGATCCGCGAATCGGCCGAGCCCACCACGCTCACGCTGACCCCTCGCGCGGTGACATGGATCGAGGAACCTCGCTGGCCGGCCAGTCCGGTGTCGATCTCCTCGCTCGGCATCGCTCTGGCCGTCGGCACCGTCGTCGATTCCATCGAGCCGGGCAGCCCGGCCGAAGGGGCGGGCGTGAACCCGGGCGAACGGCTCCGCCGGGCCCGGTTCGTCGAGCGCGACTCGAATGATCCCGCCGATGCAGGCCTCGAGCTTTCCGAGCAATCCCCCAGTTGGCCCTATGTGATGGCGGTGCTGCAGCAGACGGCCCCCGACACGCGGGTGCAGCTGGTCGTGGAGGGAGCCGACGGACTGGCCCGCGATGTCGAACTCGATCCGTCGGAGATGATCGACCGGTTCGTCGTCGATCGCGGCCTCGTCTTCAAGCCGGTCTACCGACTCATGAAGGCGGGCTCGTGGGGGGCGGCGCTGGCCGGTGGCGGCCGCAAGGCGATGGAGGATCTCTCGCTCGTCTACCGGTTCCTCGGCAAGCTCACCAGCAGCCAGATCAGCCCGCGGCTCCTGGGGGGGCCGATCGAGATCGCCAAGCAGGCCGGACGCTCGGCACAGGAGGGGTTCAGCCGCCTGCTGCTGTTTCTGACGATGCTCAGCGCGAACCTGGCGGTCGTGAATTTCCTGCCGATCCCGGTGCTCGACGGCGGCCACATGGTGTTTCTGCTCTACGAACTCGTCCGTGGCAAGCCGCCGAGCGAGAATGTCGTCGCCGCACTGTCGTATCTCGGCCTCGCGATCATCCTCACGTTGATGATGTTCGTGTTCGGGCTCGATCTCGGGTTGATTCCGAGGCGGTGAACGGCGCGACACCGGGATCGTGGGAGCCGCGGCCGCGATGAAGGATGAACCCGTCACCGACAACGGCGCGGCCGAAGGCGGCCCGGTGTTCGACGATCTGGATGCCGCCAACCGCGAGATCGCGCGGCTCGCGCAGCTTGCCATCCGCGATCCGCTCACGGGCCTCTTCAACAGGCGGCTGATGGAAGAGGAACTGGCGCGGCAGATCGACCGGGCGGCGAGGGAGGGCCGGCCGCTGTCGGTGGCGGTGCTCGATCTCGACGACTTCCGCTCCTACAACCAGACGCACGGCCACCGCGCGGGCGACCAGGCGCTGCGGCAGACGGCGACACTCGTGCAGGGCTTTCGCCTGGGGACCGACATCGCCTGCCGCTACGGGGGCGACGAGTTCGTGCTCATGATGCCAGGCGCCACCGCCACCGACGCGGTGGCACGGCTCGAACCTTTGCGGGCCGCGATCGCCGCGATGCCGATCCATCACGAGGGACGGCTCCTCGACCCCGTCACCATTTCGATCGGCATCGCCGATTTCCCGGTGCACGCCGCGACGGCCGCCGCCCTCTTCGACGCGGCCGACGCGGCGGTGTATCGTGCCAAGAGAAACGGACACGACCGGGTCGAATCGGCGGGAGGCATGGCAACGCCGGCCGATTCGCCGAACGACACCTGACCACTCGGGAAGACCGCCCGCATGGACGACAGGGTCACGATCTCATTCACGGGGAGCGATCGCAACCGGCGCCGTCCGACTGCGGACGATGCGACGGCATTTCGCATCGACGCCGGCGAGGGGGCGGGCTGGAGGCCGCTTGAATCACAGGCGGAGGGGGGGCTCGGCAGGCGGTATCTCATCGGACGGGAACTCGGCCGCGGCGGCATGGGCATCGTCAGCGAGGGCTGGGATCCGCATCTGCAGCGGTCGGTCGCCATCAAGATCATGGATCGCGGGCTTCAGGCCCGGCCGTCGGCGCTGCAGCGGTTCTTCCGCGAGGCCCGCATCGCCAGCCGCCTCGGGCATCCGGGGATCGTGACGATCCACGAGTTCGACGTCACCCCGGAAGGCGAGGCCTTCATCGTCATGCAACTGCTGACGGGCAGGACGCTCAAGCGGGTGCTCGCCGAGACACCCAACCGCGCGGCCGACCTGCCGGCGCTGCTGGCGGTGTTCCTGCAGGTCTGCCAGGCGGTGGCCAGCGCCCACGGCGCCGGCGTGATCCACCGTGACCTGAAGCCTTCCAACATCATGGTCGCCTCGTTCGGCGTGGTGACCGTGATGGACTGGGGCGTGGCGAAGGTGATCGCCGAACCCGACGATCTCGTCGACGACATGGCGGCGACGGTGCCCGTCGGCATGGCGACGGCGGAGACGACGCAGTCGCAAAGCACGATGGCGGGAACCGTCTTCGGCACTCCGGCGTACCTCGCGCCCGAGCAGGCCCGTGGCGAAGTGGGCACACTCGACTGCCGTGCCGACGTGTTCGGCCTCGGGAGCATCCTGTGCGAGATCCTCACCGGCGCCGCGACCTTCACGGATGCCGACGTGGACTCCCGGTGGAAGAAGGCGGCCGCCGGCGACACCGCCGAGGCACTCGAGCGGCTCGACGCATGCGGTGCGCCGTTGCCGGTCGTGGCGCTGGCCAAGCGGTGCCTCTCAGTCGATCCCGATCAGCGGCCGGCCACCGCGGCCGACGTCGCGACGACGCTCACCGAGTTTCTCGAATCGGGGCAGCGACGGGCGGAGCAGGAACTCGTGCGGTTCTTCGACCTTTCCGTCGATCTTTTCTGCATCGCGGGCTTCAATGGCCGCTTTCACAGGCTGAACGACAACTTTTCGCGGAGGCTCGGCTACTCGGTCGATGATCTGGAGTCGCATCAGTTCATCGATCTGGTCCATCCCGACGACCGGCCGCGGACGATCCACGCCCTCGCGGAACTCGCCGCCGGCCTGCCCGTGAGCCAGTTCGTGAACCGCTATCGGCATGCCGACGGCGGATACCTGTGGCTCGAATGGAACGCCCGGCCGGTGCCGGAAGAGGCGGCCGTCTACGCCGTGGCCCGCGACGTGAGCGACCGTGTGGCGGCCGCCGAACTCCGCAGCCGCATGGAACAGGAACGCTCCACGCTCGCGGCATTTGCCGCCGCAGCCGGGCTATTCCTGACGGCCCCCGGCTCGCTCTCGGAGCGGATGCAGGATGTCGTGGAGGAGGGTGTGGCGCAGCTTGGCGTGATGGCGATGGAGGTCTGGGCGCTCGCCGCCGAGACGGGCAGCTTGGCCCTGCTCGCCGCCGCCGGACCCGAGCTCGAGCGGCGGGCACGGCAGGATGGCTTCGCGGTGCGCGAACGGCTCGTGGGGACGATCGCCCGCGATTTGCAGCCGCGCCACGTCGTCGCCGGCAGCGAGGCCTGGCGAGCCATCGACGCCACCGCGCTCGATTCGCTCGGCATCGGCAGTTTCGTCGGCTACCCGCTGCTCGTCGCCGGCCGACCGGTGGGCGTGCTGGCGGTCTACGCGGAAGGGCCGGTCTCGGATCTGCTGGTCACGGCGATGAGCGCGACCCTCGCGAGCCTCGCGCTGGCGATCGCCGCCGCGAACGGCTCGCCGTGAGCCGCCGTCTCACTGCCGCTCGGCACCGGTATCGAGGACGGCCATGAAGGCCTTCTGCGGGATGTCGACCGAGCCGATGCTCTTCATCCGCTTCTTGCCTTCCTTCTGCTTGGCCCACAGCTTCTTCTTGCGGGAGATGTCGCCGCCGTAGCACTTGGCCGTGACGTTCTTCCGCATCGCGGAGATCGTCTCCCGGGCGATCACCTTCGTGCCGATCGCCGCCTGCAGGGCGATCTCGAACATGTGGCGGTCGATCTCGCCGCGGAGTTTCTTCACGATCGCCCGACCGCGGCGGTCGGCATCGCGACGGTCGCAGATGATCGAGAGGGCATCGACCTTCTTTCCGCCGACGAGGATGTCGAGCCGGACGAGGTCGGCGGGAAAGTAGCCGATCAGCTCGTAATCCATCGTGCCGTAGCCACGGGTCACGCTCTTGAGCTTGTCGTGCATGTCGTAGATCACCTCGGCCAGCGGCAGGTCGAAGCTCAGCATGGCCCGCGTCGGCGAGAGATACTCGGTCTTGAGGTAGGTGCCGCGGCGGTCGGTGCACATCTGCATGATCGGGCCGATGTATTCAACCGGCACGAGGAAGTTGGTCCGCACGATCGGCTGTCGGAACTCCTCGATCTGGCCCGTATCGGGCACGTCCTGCGGATTGCGGATTTCGATCGTCTCGCCGTCGGCTTTCAGGATCTGGTAGGTGACGTTGGGCGCGGTCTGCACGAGGTCGAGATCGGCTTCCTGCTCCAGCCGCTGCTGGATGATCTCCATGTGGAGCAGGCCGAGGAACCCGCAGCGGAATCCGAATCCGAGCGCCTCGCTGCTCTCCGGCATGTATTCGAACGACGGGTCGTTGATCGAGAGCTTCTCCAGCGAGTCGCGCAGCTCCTCGAAGTTCTCCCCCTCGCTGGGATAGAGGCCGCAATAGACCATCCGCTGCGGCGGCTTGTAGCCGGGGAGGGCGGCCGCTCCCTGGTCGCCGGGGATCGTGACCGTGTCGCCGATGTGGACCTGCTTCACGTCCTTGATGTTGCAGACGAGATAGCCCACCTGGCCGGCCCCGAGTTCCTCGCAGGCCCGTCGCTGCGGCACGAACTGGCCGAGTTCGAGCACGTCGTGCGTCACGCCCGTCCGCAGGAAGCGGATCTTCTGCCCCTTGCGGATCGTGCCGTCGATGAGCCGCACGTAGGTGATCGCGCCGCGGTAACTGTCGTAGTGGCTGTCGAAGATCATCGCCCGCAGCGGGGCGTCGGGATCGCCCTTCGGCGGCGGCACCCGCTCGACGATCGCCGCCAGGAGATCGTCGATGCCGATGCCCGTCTTGCCGCTGGCCTTGATCACCTCCGACGGATCGACCGCCAGGCTTTGCTCCATCTCCAGGAGGACCTCGTCGACCCGGGCGTGGACGAGATCGACCTTGTTGATCACCGGCACGATCGCGAGATCCTGGTTGATGGCGGCGTAGGCATTGGCCACGGTCTGCGCCTCCACCCCCTGGAACGCATCGACCAACAAGAGCGCGCCTTCACAGCAGGCGAGGCTGCGGGAAACCTCGTAATGGAAGTCGACGTGGCCGGGGGTGTCGATCAGGTTGAGCTCGTAGCGTTCGCCCTGGTGGCGGTATTCCATCCGGACGGCGCGGGCCTTGATCGTGATCCCCCGCTGCCGCTCCAGCTCCATGTCGTCGAGCATCTGCTCCTTGAGCTGCCGCTTCTCCACCGTGCCCGTGGCTTCGAGCAGGCGGTCCGCCAGCGTGCTCTTGCCATGGTCGATGTGGGCGATGATCGAGAAGTTGCGGATGTGCTTGCAGTCGATGGGCATGTCGCGATTCTACACGCCCGCTCGATGGGCGAGACGGGCGAGGCCGGCGGCACCGATGGCACCGGCATCTCCGCCGAGGCTGGCGTAGCGGATCACCGTGGCGGCGGCCAGCGTGGGGAAGGTGCGGCGATGCACCTCGGCACGGACCCGATCGAGGAAACTGCGGCCCACCGGGTCGTCCTCGCGGCCGAATGTCATCGCGCCGCCGACGATCACCACCTCCGGGTCGATCGTGTGCATGAACGACACGATCCCGATCCCGAGCCAGCGGGCGACCTCCATCACGAGCCGGTGGGCCAGCGGGTCGCCGGCACCGGCCTCGCGGGCAATGAGGATCGGCGTGAGCTCGGCCCCGGCGGCGACGGCCGCAGCCAGGCTTCCGGAGCCCCCGGCATCGATCGCCTCCCGCGCCATCCGCACCAGCGACGTCGCGCTGCAGTAGGCCTCCAGATGCCCCGGCTGCCCGCACGGGCACCGCCTGGCCGAGTCGGACGGATCGACGATCAGGTGGCCGCATTCGGAGCCGTGGCTGTGGGCGCCCTCGACGTTGACGTCGCCGATGATGATCCCTCCGCCCACTCCCGTACCGAGCGTCAGCATCACGAGGCTGCCACATCCGCGGCCCGAACCCACCCAGAATTCGCCGTAGGCGGCGGCGTTGGCGTCGTTGGCGAACGTCACGTCGCGGCCGCAGTGGACGGCGACCCGATCCCGCAGCGGGAAGTCGTCCCAGCCGGGCAGATTGCCCGCCTGCACGATCGTGCCGCGGGGGATGTCGAGCGGGCCGGGCGAGCCGAGCCCCACGCGGGCGATCTCGGTCGTGGCGATCCCCAGCTCGGCGGCCATCGCGTGAACGCCCTTTCCCATCCTGGCGGCCGCAGGCTCCGGGCCATCGCCGGCGCGGGTCGGCTCGGAGCGGAAGGCGAGCAGGTGCCCCTGGTCATCGACGATGGCCGACTTGATGTTCGTGCCCCCGAGGTCGATCCCCGCGAACAGCGGACGGATCGCCCGCGAGAGCGGCAGCAGTTCGTGCTCGTGTGCCATCATGCCGCCTTACTCGGGGAGGCGGCCGGTTTCAACCGCCGGCGTCGGCCCCGTGCAGGCTTTCATGAACTCGACGAGGTCTGCCTTCTCGTCCGCCGTGAGGTTGAGCGGACGGATCTTGTCGCTCAAGGTGGGGTTGGGATGGCCGCCCTTGTCGTACCACTCCACCACCTCATCGAGCGTCGCCTGGGAGCCGTCGTGCATGTAGGGGGCCGTGAGGGCGACGTTGCGGATCGTCGGCGTCTTGAAGGCACCGGTGTCCTTCGGATCCTTCGAGATGGCGAACCGGCCGACGTCGGGATTGGCCTGATCCATTCCGATGCCGATGTTGTGGAACTTCTCGTCGGTGAGGTTGGCCCCCACATGGCAGGCGGAGCAGTTGCCCTTCTCGGTGAAGAAGATCTCCCGGCCACGCCTGGCCGATTCCGTCATGGGGCTTTTTTCCAGGGCGGCCTTCGTCTCGGCATACTTGAGCGCCAGGCCGGGATCCTCGGCGATGTCATCCTTGTCGAGGCCCTCGAACGACCGCAGCTGCTCGTTGAAGTCGTAGGGGGCCGGCCCCGTCACGATCGCCCGCTCGAAGACGGCGATCGCCTGGCCGACACGCTCGATCGTGAGTTCACCGAAGATCTTCTCGAACTGCCGCTTGTAGACGGGAATCTCGGAGAGCCGCGTCACGACTCCTTCGTGGGAGAAGCCCATCTCGATCGGGTTCTGGATCGGGCCGATGGCCTGGGCCTCGAGCGAATCGGCGCGGCCATCCCAGAACTGCGGTCCGGACATGATCCGGTTGAACGACACGGGCGAGTTGCGGGTACCGGTCTGGCCGTTGATGCCGACGCCGGTCTTCGTGTGGGCCGTGTAGCCCATCGAGGGGTCATGGCAGCTGGCGCAGCTGACGGTCGAGTCGCGGGAGAGCCGCGTGTCGAAATAGAGCTGCCGACCGAGTTCGATCTTGGCCCGCGTCAACGGATTTTTGCCGAGCCCCCTCATCTGATGCATTCCCTGAGCCAGGCCGAAGGGAAGGTTGACCTGGAACTCGACGAAGTTTTTGGGATCGGCAAGCCACGCATCGATCTGCTCGAGCGTGATGGGGCCGCTCCCCGGCACGCCGGCCGTCAGCGACGAGGCGCCGAGCGTGACCGTCTCGCTTTGCTCCACCACGACCGGGGGCGGCTCCGTCTTTGCGACGGGCTCGGGGGGCATCGACTCGATGACCTCAACCTCGACGACCTGGCTCGTCGGATCGCCATCGCCCAAGGGGGCGCATCCCACGACTCCCAGGATCAGCATGGCGGCCGCCGTGGCTGCGATCGAGCGGGATAGTCCGTTGATCGGATGGCGTGACGTGTTGCATCGCATGGCGCACCTGCAGAACGGGTCGGGAGAATGGTTCAGAAACGACCTTTGGGGACCGGGTGATTTTAGCCCCCTCATCCCGGCTCGACCATGCCTGCCGTGGCCAGCCATTCCAGTTCGCCCGGGTGCCCCGGACCGTCCTCGAGGCAAATCGAGGCGACCGCGCCCTTTTGCATCCGGATGGCCGCCGAGCCGTCACCGATCGTGAGCGCCACCAGCCGGCCGACGCATGGCGCATGGCCCACCCAGGCCACGCTGGCCGCATCCTGATGGATCGTCCATTCGACGAGAGCCTGCCAATCGGCGCCCGGCGCCAGGGCCTCGAGCACGTCCACCTGCGTCTCGATGCCGAACACCTCCGCCATGATCGCCGCCGTCTCGCGGGTTCGCACCAGCGGGCTGGTGGCGATCCGATCGACCTGCATGCCGGCATCCATCATGTGAGCGATGAACTTCTCGAAACGCTTGCGGCCCTTCTTGGTGAGCGGCCGCGAGACGTCGTCGCCATCGGGGCCGACATCCTCGGCCCAGGCATGGCGGACGACATAGAGATGCGTGGGGATCGTGGCCATGGGGCGATTGTGGTCGCCGCGGCATCCAGGGGCAAGGTCACGCCCGTCGCCAGAGGTCGTCATCGTGAATGCCGGCGGCCGCGACGGCAGCGGCGGCCGCATGCCGCCATCGCGCGGCATCGACGGGATACCCGGCGGTGGGGGCGAGGCCTGGCGCCCGCGCCGACCAGAAGGCATTGAATGCCTGCATCGACAGTTCGCGGACATACTTCGCCGTCATGCTCGCCAGCGCCACGGGCGCCCGGTCTTCTCCCCCCACGGAGAACTCGATGCGGCATCGCGCCGATGGGAGATGGTAGGCCGACCGCTCGGCCGTCTCCACGATCGGGCTGACCAGCGGGCACTCGAAATGACGCGACACGAGCATCGCGTAGTGCTTCCGGCCGCCGTGCCGGTCGCACCAGATCACGGCCGGAGCATCGACAGCGCGGCGAAGGTCGGCGGCCAGGCCGAGCGTGACCTGCGAGAGGATGTCGGACTTGTTGAGCCCGGCATCGAGCAGGGCATTGAAGTGACGGGGATGCACGAGCCGGCATGCGATTCGATCGAGCGACACGCCCGCACGGGCGAGCGATTCGAGGATCCGGCCGGTCCTCGGCATGCAGGTGGGAATGTCGAGCGCCAGGGGCAGGGGGGTCGCCGTGAGTGCCGGCCACTCCGGCGGCGGGGCCGGATCGGCAGCGATGCCAAGCACCGCCGCAAGCGCATCCCACCCATCGGGCATGCGGCCGGTCGCCATCGCGATCGCCGTGAGCACGCCGGCCTCGAGCGCGGCCAGCCCGCGTGTGGCGTTCCTGCCGCCGCCGCGATAGATCGTCTTCGAGTCCGACCAGAGCGGGCGGGTGGCTCCCGCCGCGGGATCGGCCGCCCGCGCGGCGGCGACGAGCGCGCCATCGAGCACGGCCTCCGCATGGTCCGGATCCGCCGCCACCCGCCACGCCGACGCGGCGACCACCAGCGGCCCGAGGTTCGGGCCGTAGCCAGCCTCGTCGGTGCCGATCACGAGCGTCATGCGCCGGTGCCTGCGCCGCCGGCCGCCGTTCCCGGATGCTGCCGGCAGTATTCGTAGATGGCGATCGAGGCCGAGGTCGCGGCATTGAGGCTGTGCGGCATGCCCGCCATCGGGATCTCGGCGACGCGGTCGAGCTTCGCCAGCACGTCGGGCTCCAGCCCCGTGCGCTCGTTGCCGACGACCAGCACCGTCCGTGCGGCGAAGGAGAACGCGACGAGGCTCTCGGAGTTCGTCGTCTGCTCGAGCCCCACCAGTTCGTAGCCATCGGCCCGCAGACGGTCGAGCACCGGGGGCAGGCTGCGATGCACCTCGAACGCGACCGCGTCGGCCCCGTCGCGGGCGATCCTGTCGTCGAGCCGCGCCGCGCCGCAGGCGATGACGCGACGGATGCCGAAACAGCCGCAGGTGCGTACGATGTGCGAGAGATTCACGTGGCTGCGCATGGGCGCGCAGGCGACGACGAGCTGCCGCGGCGGCTCGGGCGGCACAGGAGGCTTGTGACGGATGTGCTCGAAGCGTGGCATGGAGTTAACCGGCATTATGACATTCCTCGTCGCCTGCTGCGGATGCGGCGCGGCCCCGCCGGCCGCCGATCGCGAGTCGGCGGCATCGCCGGCCATCGCCGTGCGACTTGTCGATCATGACGAGATCGAGGCGGAACGGGCCAAGCACTTGGGCAGGGTCGTGGTGCTCGACTGCTGGAGCACGTCGTGCCCGCCGTGCGTCAGGGAGTTTCCCGGGCTCGTGGCCCTCCAGCGGCGGTTCGGTGAACGCGTCGCCTGCCTCTCGCTCTCGTTCGACTACGAGGGGATCGGGTCGCCGGAGGACGTGGTGCCCCGGGTCGAGGACTTCCTGCGCGGGGTCGGGGCCGGCGGGATCGTGAACCTCGTGTCGCGAGAGGATGCCGACGTGCTCTCCAAGAAAATGGAGATCGCGAGCGTGCCGGTGGTCTTCGTCTGGAGGCCCGATGGCACGCTGGCTCGGCGGTTCGACGACGACATGGCCGCGAGGGAACTGGGACGGGCCTTCACCTACGACGATGTGACGGCGGTCGTGGAGGAGAGCCTGGGCCGTTGAGCGGTGGGGCTTCGGGACCGTACACTTCCAGTCCCACCACCCCAGTGAGCCGCGGGATGCCGAGCAAGCCATCGCAGCCGGAACCGGTGCCGGCCGACGCCGACACCGCGACGGAATCCCCTTCCCATGGCCGCGGTCCACGGCCGGGCGATACGGTGCGAGGCCCGCTGGGATTCGGCCGGGAGACGATCGAATCGATCGTCGTGGCCTTTACGCTCGCGCTCCTCTTCCGCGCCTTCGAAGCGGAGGCCTTCGTGATCCCGACGGGCTCGATGGCCCCCACGCTCATGGGCCGCCACAAGGATCTCCTCTGCGAGTCGTGCCGCATGCCCTACCGCGTCGGCTGTAGCGCCGAGGCGGATGATCCGGCGAGGATCGTGCCGGCGTCGAAATGCCCCAACTGCGGGCTCGTCATGGATCTGGTGCGTCGCCGCGGCGGTGGCGTCGAGTATGACCCGCGCTACCCCTCCTTCAGCGGCGACCGGATTCTCGTCAACAAGTTCGCCTACGACATCGCCCAGCCGAGGCGATGGGACGTGGTCGTCTTCCGCTATCCGGAAGATGCGAAAACGAACTACATCAAGCGTCTCATCGGGTTGCCGGGTGAGACCGTGACGATTGCCGGCGGGGACGTGTGGATCGCCCGTGATGGCAGAACGCCCCGGATCGCCCGCAAGCCCCTCACGACGATGCAGGCGATGCTTCAGTGCGTGCACGACAGCCGTCATGTCTCGAAGGAGCTGCTCGAAGCGGGATGGCCGACGGCATGGACCGACTGGTCGGCGGCCGACCGCGGACAAGACGGGTGGCGATCCGACGACGACGGCCGCTCGTTCAGCGTGGACACCACTGCCTCCGGCCGATCGGTGACGCTTCGCTTTCGGAACATGGTGCCGAGCGTCGAACAGTGGTCGGCCATCAAGGAGGGCGAGTCGCTGACCGGTGCCGCGACGGCAAAACTCATCACCGATGTTCAGCCCTACAACACGCAGCCCGCGAAGCCGCACTGGGTGCGCGACATCGCCGTCGAAGCGGTCGTGGAAAGCCGCGGCGAGACGGGGACCGTGATGTTCGAGCTGGTCGAGGGGGGCAGGCGGCACCGCTGCGAGTTCGATCTCAGGACCGGCGACGCGATCCTCACGCCGGCCGGCCGTGACGGCGGCGACCAGCCGCTGGCCAACACCGGCGTCTTCGGCACCGGCTCGTGGAAGATTCTCTTCGCGAACGTCGATGACGAACTGGTGGTGTTCGTCGATGGACTCCCCGTGGCGTTCAACCGGAGGGTCACGTGGGACGAGCCGGTCGATGCCTCGATCGGCCTGGAGCCGAGCGAGGTGCCGGTCGAACCCGGTGATTCCACGCCGAGCGACCTGTCGCCGGTCGGCATCACGGTCGCCGAGGCGAACGTTCGGGTGGGCGACCTGCGGGTGCTTCGAGACGTGCACTACCTCGCCATCGAGACCGGGAGCCGCTCCGGCGAGTTCCTCGAGCGGTCTCGGCTCGATTTTCCGCTCGAGTCTGGCCAGTACTTCGTGCTCGGCGACAACTCGGCGGCGAGCAAGGACAGCCGCCTCTGGAACGACGGCCATCATGTCGATCGCCACCTGCTGATCGGCAAGGCCATGGTCGTTTTCTGGCCGCATGCGGTGCCGGCATCCTGGGCCGTGCCGGTGAAAATTGCAGGCATCGAGCTGCGATTGCCCTCGTGGCCGAACTTCGCGAGGATGCGGTTCGTCCGGTAGGGCATTTTGCCCCAGGAGGAACCATGCCCCTGTTGTCCGCCGAAGGGCTCGCGAAGACCTATGGCCGCCGTCGTGTGGTCGATGGCGTGTCGTTTCATGTCGAGCAGGGGGAGATCGTCGGCCTGTTGGGCCCCAACGGCGCCGGCAAGACGACCAGCTTCCGGATGACCTGTGGCCTCGTGATGCCCGATGACGGTCGGGTGCTCCTCGACGACGAGGAGATCACCCACTGGCCGATGTTCAAGCGGTCGCGGGACGGCGGCATGGGCTACCTCGCCCAGGAGCAGAGCGTCTTCCGCAAGCTCACCGTCGAGCAGAACCTGCTGGCCATCATGGAGCTGATCGGCATGCCGCCGAAGGAGCGTCGCCGCCGGTGCGAGGAGCTGCTCGAGCAGTTCGACATCGTGAAGATCCGCAAGTCGAAATCACACTACATCTCCGGCGGCGAGAAGCGGCGGCTGGAGATCGCCCGCTGCCTCGTCACCGAGCCGCGGATCATCCTGCTCGACGAGCCGTTCACGGGCATCGATCCGGTCACGATCCACTCGATCCAGAAGATCATCCGAGGCCTTCGGGACGACGGCATCTCGATCCTGATTACGGACCACCGTGAGCGGGAGACCCTGGCGATCACCGACCGCAGTTATGTCGTCCGCGCCGGCAAGGTGCTCTGCCACGGCACGGCGCAGGAAGTCCTCAACAACCCCGACGCCAAAAAGTATTACTTCGGCGAGAGCCCTGGGATCGAGGCGGCGTGAGAGATCGCCCGCCCGCGCGAAAGCCGGCATCGGGGCTGCCCATGCCCCGTCGCCGGACGTTCGCTCCGCCCATCCTGGGCTTCGCTCTCTCGATGCTGACTGCGCTGCGGCATCCATGCCTGCGCTTGTCATCAACGCCGGCTCTCGGGACATGGGCAGCCCCGATGCCTCGGTGATGTCATTCGCCCGAGAACTGGCGGCGCATCGAGATGCTCTTGAGGGCGAGCACCGAGCCGACCGACATCAGGGCCAGGCCGAGCCAGCGTGGCGGATGCACCACCTTGCGGCCCGGGGCGTTTTGCCACATCGCCGCCTGCTGCTGGACGGCTCCCGGGCGGCCCATTTGCGTGGCGATGAAGCGGCTCGATTTCTCGCTGAGCGTGAACGACTCAACCAAGCGAAACTGGACGCCCGCAAAGAAGAGCAACAGACCGACGAGCAACAGGTGATGCCGTTTCATGGGGCATGCAGCCGCCGCGGGATGCGGACGGCTCTCTCCTTGCCCTCGGTATCGAGCCGGCGGCCCGTCCGGCTTCAATGCCGGCAGGTTGTGACGATTGACCCGATCACGCGGCCCGACAAAAGAGGCTGGCGGCCCGGATTACCGGGCGATCGCGACGGCGACGGCCTGGCCTGTCGAGCAGAGGTTGACGGAGATCGCCGTCGGGGGGCGTCCTGCCAGAGGGCTGCCGTGGACGACGTTGACCGGACAGAGCGGATCGGGCTTTTCATAGTTGAGCGTGGCCGGCACGAGGCCGCGTTCGAGGCCGAGGACGCTCGCCACGAGTTCGACCACGCCGCCCCCGGCGCCCAGGTGGCCGAAGCTGCTTTTGGGGGCGGTGACGGGCGTGTCACCCAGGACGGCGGCGATCGCGGCCGCCTCGGCCCGATCCATGTCGATCGTGCTCACGCCGTGCGCGTTGACGTGGCCCACGTCGTGGGGCGAGAGCGCGGCCGATGTCAGGACGGCGCGGAGGGCCAACTGGAGCGATTCGCCGGTGAACTTTCTGCGGCGGGTCGCTGCCTCGCACCGGGCTGCCGTGGCGAGGAGCCGACCCCGGATCGTGCCGCCGCGCCGTTCGGCATGGGCACGCGATTCGAGGATGATCGCGCCGGCCCCCTCGCCGTTGACGAGACCATCGCGGTCGAGATCGAACGGCCGCGATGCTTTGCGGAAGTCGTCGGCCCGGTGGGAGAGCAGGGCATCGCCGCGGGCGACGAGCGCCGTCGGATGAAGCCGGCAGCCGGTGCCGCCGACGAGCATGATGTCGGCCCAGCCGCGCTCGATCACGCTCGCCGCCTCCGCCACGGCCAGCAGGCCCGACACGTCGCCGAGGACGATCGAGTTGTTGGGGCCGCGGGCGTCGTGGGCGATGGCGATGTGGGAGGCTGTCATGTTCGGGAGGTGCTTGAGCAGCCAGAGCGGATGCACCTCCTCGTGGATCGCCTCCGACCATGACTGGAAGTCGAACTGGCCGTCACGGCGCGACCGGCGGTAAGTCGATTCGAGATCCTCGAGATCGGCGTAGATCATGTCGTTGCCGAAGACCACGCCGAACCGCTCCGGCTCGAGGCTCCCTTCGGTGATGCCGGCATCGGCGATGGCGAGGTCGGCGGCGGCGAAGCCGAGTTGGATCTCGCGGCTCATGACCTTGAGGCTCTTGCGCGGCCGCACGTAGAGTTTGGGATCGAAGTCCGGAATCTGGCCGCCGAACTTCACCTTCAGCGAACTGGCGTCGAAGAGATCGACAAGCCGGATGCCGCTCTCGCCGGCGGCCAGCGACTCCCAGAACGGTCCCGCACCGATGCCGATCGGGCTGACCACTCCCATGCCCGTAATGACGATGTCGTGCGAGCCGCTCATGCAAGCACCCTAAACGACGGCTGGTCCTGCCGAAAGTGGCGGGGTCCGCGTGGCCCCGTCAGCGGTGGGGAGGATGCTCCTGCCGCCATTGCGATGGTGAGATCGGATGCTCGGCCGCCCAGAGGCCACGTCGGGCCCGCCGGGCCGTTTCTTCGGCGGCCACGAGGTCTGGATCGGGGGCGAAGCCACCGAAAACCCAGGCATGGCCTTCCGCGACCAGTTCGCGGTTGATGTCGCGATCCTCGAGCCAGAGCGTGCCGAGGAGCCGGCCGTGCTGATCGCGGGCCGATCCGGCAACCCGCACATGGCGGCCGGCGATCTTGGCGTCGAGCGCGTTTCGAGCCTCGCGGCCGTGCGGCTGATCGAATTCGGGCGCATCGATGCCCTGGAGTCGAATCTTCACGGCGTGCCCCGCGTCGTCCCGGCATGTCACCGTGTCGGCATCGTGCACCGTCTCCACCCGCCAGAGCGGCCGACCGGCGGCATCATGCCGCGGGCAGCTCGGCAGGGCCGCGATCACCGCCGTGAGAATGGCCGCCACGATGGCATACCAGGCCCGCATCCGGCGTGGCAGGCCCGGGGGCGGTGGAGGAATGCGGAATCTGGGAGAGGCCATCAAAGCAGTGTCGTGTGGAAACGGGCGAAAAGTTCAATTCCTAACACAGGTTTTGGCTGGACGCTGCCGATGAGACCGGCTGTAGGGATTACGGCGACTTTTCCACTTGGAAAGGTTGTTCCGGATGATCCTGTGAAACAGGTCAGCAGGAGTTTCGTACGTGCCGAGCGATCGTCGTCCTCAGGTTCCAACCCGCCGCGGTTGGCTGACTCTTCTCGTGTTCTGCTCCCTCGGGGCCGTGGTCTTTGCCGCTGGCATCGCGCGATCAGACGACTTCCTGGCTGCATTCGAGGAGTTGGACGCCGATCCTGGTGCCTTCGAGGATGCGGTCGTGCTTCCTGGCGGTTTCGGCCCCGAGCTGCTGCTGGCCCAAGACAAGATCGGCGATCCGGCGGTCGAGACGGTTGACGAGATGGACAGGCGCGGTTCATCCGGCGGTAGCTCGGGCTCCTCGTCGCCCCTGCGGGATCGCTGGGACAAGATCCGTGACCCGGCGATCGAGACCGTCGATGAGCAGACCCGCAAAGTCGACGAAAAGAAGGAAAAGAAGAAGGAGTGGTACGAGCGAATCAACCTCCGCGGCTACACGCAGTTTCGCATCAACAGCGTGCTGTGGAACAACGAGGAGCTCGCGCCTCCCTATCATCCCGGTGATCGCTCGGTTGCGCCGCTTAATCACTTCTTTATTCGCCGATGCCGCCTCATCTTCTCGGGCGACTTGAGCGATCGGCTCTTCTTCTACATCCAGCCCGATTTGGCGGCGGGCGTGCCCGGTGCCACCGACGGCGCCATCAACTACGCCCAGTTGCGGGACTGCTACGGCGATGTCTACCTCACGACCAACAAGGTGCACCGGGCGCGGGTCGGCCTCTCCAAGGTTCCCTACGGCTGGGAAAACATGCAGTCGAGTTCGAATCGTATCCCGCTGGATCGAAGCGATTCGTTCAATAGCGCCGTCTTCGGCGAACGACAAATGGGCGTCTTCTATTACTGGACGCCCGAATATGCCCAGGATCTCTACAAGGAGGTGCTCGACGAGGGCCTGAAGGGGTCAGGCAACTACGGCGTCTTCGGAATCGGCGTCTACAACGGACAGGGCGTGTCAAAGGCCGAGTCGAACAACAACATGCACATGGTGCTGCGGCTGAACTCGCCGTGGAAGATGCCGAGCGGCCAGATCATGGAGGCAGGAGTACAGGCCTACACGGGGCGATATACCTCCTACACGGGCCCCATCAAGGTGACTGGCTTTTCAGATGTCACGCCAGAAAACGACCCCAAGAATGGCCCGACCGACGAGCGGATCGGCGCGACATTCGTCTACTACCCGCAGCCGCTCGGCTTCACCACCGAATGGAACACGGGCAACGGCAACGAATTAGGGCCGATCAATGCGCCTCCCACAAAGACCCTGATCACCAGCCAGCCCTTGTCCGGCGGCTACGTGCTCGTGAACTACAAGATCGACAGCGAGGAATGGGGCACGATCTTCCCATTCTTCCGCTGGCAGACCTACCGGGGCGGCTACCTTTGGGAGCGGAATTCGCCCAAGACCTACATGGGCAACTTCAACCTCGGCATGGAGTGGCAGTTCACACCGCAGATGGAATTGACCTGGGAATACGACTGGGTGAACCAGACCAACACCGGGTCCAACTACAAGATCGTGAACGGCGAGTATGCCCAGTTCCAAGGCGACCTGCTTCGCTTCCAGTTCCAGATCAACTACTGACGTCGATTCATCGAAGTCATGGCTCGAAACTCGGCGGTCAGCGGGCCGCGAGATCGAGGCAGACGAGGTGATACTCGGAGGCCGACATTCCGCCCGGGGCGGGACGGCTGCGGCAGCCGGTGACGAAAAGCCGCTTCCGGGAGAGGACCGGCGCCGTCCAGCACGGGTACTCGAACTCCGGCAGTGTGAACCGGCTGATCTCACGGAACCGCTCATGCAATCGCTCGACGAGCGCCACCGCGCCCCGTTCGCTCATGACGATCAGCCGTCCGTCGGCGAGGATCGCCGAGCCGCGGCCATACGAGCCGGCGCCTCCCTCGGGGCCGAAGGCCTGCCAGACGAGGCTCCCATCCGAGACGCGGATGCACCGCAGATCGGTGTTCGCCTCGTGCCGGCCGCTGAAGCCATAGAGGAAGCCGTCGTGCGCGATGGCCGTGGACCAGTGTGACTGCATCGCGTCTTCGTCCTTCCAGGCCACCTCGGCGCGTCGGCCGTCGGGGGCGACGTCGAGCATCATCGCGCCGGTGTCGTAGGCCGCCGTGAGGAAGACCTTGCTGCCGATGGCGACGGGCTGGGCGGCGTTGACCGAGTCGTGGAGATGGGAGCGGAACCAGGCAGTGAACCGGATCGCTCCGTTTTCTGGGTCGAGCGACACGAGACCCGGCCGCATGAGGCACAGCAGATGCCGCTGGCCGTGTATCGTGGCGATCACGGGCGAGGCATAGGCGGCGAGCTTGACCGGAGGGCGGTCGCGCTGGATGCGGATCGGGGCTTCCGGGAAATCGTCGGGGCCGACGGCCTGCCAGAGCGTCTTGCCGGTGGCCGTGTCGAACGCGACCACACCCGATCGCGGATGGCCGCCAATGATGACGAGCAGTCGGTCACCATCGACCAGCGGCGTCGAGCCAACGCCGAAAAAGGCTTGCGGCACGGCGAACTCCTTGTTCGTGTCCCGCTGCCAAATGAGCCCGCCTGTCGCGAGGTCGATGCAGGAGAGGATGCCTGCGGCACCGAACGTGAAGCAGCGATTACCGGCCAGGACGGGAGAGCTGCGAGGGCCGCCGTTGTAGCCGTAGGGATCGGTGAAACTGGTGGGATAGGCGAACCGCCAAAGGGCCGCACCCGTCGTGGCGGCGAAACACTCGACGACTTCCTCATCGCCGATGCGGTGGAAGAAGACGAGCCGGTCGCCGAGGACCGCAGGTGCCGCGTAGCCTTCGCCGACTTTCTTGCGCCACAGCACCGGCGGTCCGCCCGCCGGCCATTCGTGGAGCAGTCCCGTCTCCCCGGACACGCCGGAGCCACGGGGGCCGAGGAACGCGGGCCAGTCCTCGCCTTCGCGGCCCGGCGGCGGCTCTGCGGCATGGGCCGTGGCCAGACAGACGATCGCCATCGCGGCGAAAATCACACGGCGTTGCATCGGTGGCTTTCCCGGCGAGACGGCCGGCGAATCCGAAACAGGGTCGATCATGCAGCTCGAGGCTCGCTGGTCTCGTTCCCTGGTCAGCATACCGGACTCTCCGACATTCCTGAGCGCGATCCCCGGGCGGCCATTGTGCTTGAGGCTTGAGGCGATGCCGCGATGGCGACCCGGCTCTGGTCAGCTGCGGAGACCCAGGCCGAGCGTCGTGCGGCAGAAATCGATGCTGCGGGCGAGTTCAGCCAGTTGATACTCAGACTCGCTCTCGTCCCGCGGCCGCGTGGGATCGGGGCGAAACGGCTCGAGTGGCCGCCCCTTCTTCGCCAGAGCCAGGAACGCCGCCAGGTCGGAAGCCCGCGCGTCGGGGTAAGCCCTCCAGAACTCGCGATCGACGATCGGAAAGGTTTTTGCGAATCCCGAGATCGTCTCGATATGGACCGTCACGCTCGGACAATGCTCCGCGAAATGGTCGAAGAACGCCGGCAGGTCCGTGCAGCCCTCTCCCATGGCCGCCCACTGCACGGCCACGCCGCCATCGGTCTCCCAGAGCATCGAATCGCGGAGGCTTGTCGTGACGGTGTGTGGCGCAAGACGCCGCAAGGCATCGATCGGGTCTTCCAGGGCCCAGCAGGCGTTCCCGGAATCGAAGTTGACCCCCACGGCCTCCGGCCCCGCCTCCTCGACTAGCCGCAGCAGTTCCCGCGACTGCATGTCGCCGGCATGATTTTCCACGGCGATCTTCACGCCGGCGTCGATGGCCCGTGAACGTGCCGCCCGCAGCACCTTCACCATGTCGGCGATCCGGGCGTCGATGCCGCCTGGCGTCTGCCGGTCGGCCGCGTTCCCGAGGATCACGCGAAAGGCTGGCGAGCCGAGCGCTTTCGCCATCCGGATTCCAAGCGCCAGATGCTCTTCAGCGGTGCCGAAGTCATGCTTGAATGTCGTGGACGTCGGGCAGACGCTCCACGACCCGAGCACGACAGCAATGCCGCGATCGGCCGAATAGCGGTGGATATCCGCGAGCGATGCGTCGTCGAGCCGTCCTTCGAAGGGCCTGAAGTCGGTGATGAAAACCGAGTCGCAGCCGAGCGCCGCGGCATGGTCGACGAGCCGGCGTGCGTTCCAGCCCAAGGCTCGGACGGCAAAGTTGTCGAAGCCGAGTTTGATCCCGCGCCTCGCCGTTGATTTGGCCACGGCCGGTCGCCACGTGGCCGGCGCGGCTGCGGCCACAACGCCCGCGGCGAGAAAGTGGCGGCGGGAGAGGATGGAGCCGATCATGCGGTTTCTGGTCGTTTCCAGGGTGGGCGATAGGCCCGGGCAAGGAGCGATGTTGCTTCCGCATCGCCGGGCACCGTTCGCGTGGCGGGGTCGTATCGCAACGGCCGTCCGAGCCGCATGGCGACATTGGCGAGGATGCAGCTGGCCGAGGAAATGTGCCCCTCGGCGACGTCTGCCACGGGCCGCCCGCGGCTGTCGATCGCGGCAAGGAAGTCGACCATGTGGCGGCGGGTGGCCGGCGCGGCGTTGAGTTCGATCCTCTCCTCGTTTTCATCCTCCGGAAACTGCGCCTTTTCGTAGACGCAGTCGAACGTCAGCCGCTTGGCCTTCGAGTCATGCGGAATGAACTCCGCGCGGAGCGTGCTCCCCTTCAGCGCGCCCTTGTCGCCATGCAGGAAGAATGCCCAGGGGTAGTCGGGGTCGATCGGTTCACCCCAGCTTCGGTGCTGCCACACGCACTGGAGGCCCTCATACTCGAACACGGCCGACTGGGTGTCGGGGATGTTTGATTTGCCATCCTTCTGCACGTAGATGCCGCCTTGCGAGCTGATCTGCCGAGGCCAGCCAAGGCCGAGCATCCAGCGGACGGTGTCGAGCATGTGCACACACATGTCGCCCATGATGCCGTTGCTATATTCGGTGAATGTCCGCCACCAGCGGAGGTGGGGCAGGCCGTCGTAGGGCCGCAGCGGCGCCGGGCCGGTCCACATCTCGTAGTCGAGGAAATCGGGCACGGGCTCGACGGGAGGATCGCCGTTGGCCCGCATGTGGTAATAGCAGCACATGTCCACATGCCCGATCGTGCCAAGGAGCCCGGCCTCGACCACCCGCTTTTTGGCGTCGATGAGGTGGGGCGTGCTCTTGCGCTGCGTTCCGATCTGCACCACGCGGCCGAGGCGCCGGGCGGCGGCGAGGATCGCTTCCCCTTCCAACACGTCGACACTGATTGGCTTCTGGAGGTAGACGTCGGCCCCCGCCTCCATCGCAGCGATCGAATGGAGGGCATGCCAGTGGTCGGGGGAGCCGACGAGCACGATGTCGAGATCGTGGTCGGCGAGCATCTTGCGGTAGTCGCCGTAGGTCCGCGGCGCCGCCCCGGACTTCTGCCGCTGTTTGGCGATCGAAACGGCCCCGGCGAGCTGGTTGGAATCCGGGTCGGCGATCGCCACGATCTCGATCGGTGCCACCTGCACGAGCCGCCAGAGGTCGCTCGTGCCGTACCAGCCGGCTCCGATGAGTCCGACCCGCCGCGGCTTCGCGACGGCGGCGAGTCCATGTTCACCGAAGAGGCCGAAGGCAAGACCGCCTGTCGCCGTGGCGAGGAGCCGGCGGCGGCTGATCGAAAACGGGGCGGAGGCAGGGAACGTGCCCATCTCGGCCAGTATACGGAGTGGGCGATATAGGACTCGAATTGCCTCGGGTTTTATCGTCAAAAACCGCTTCCGTCGAGTTGGAGTGTGCACATTTGTGTGCAGTCGGCGAAAGCCCGGCTTTTGTACGTGAATCCGGTCGGATCGCCGCATGGAATGGGTTGTCCAAGGACCTTCGGCAGCGCATCGCCTCCCTGCCCCCCGAAGTCCTCTCCGCCCTTCACGCCCTGTTCAACGGCGCAACCCGGCAGCCATGATCGGCTTGTATGCCTACCCCTCGCCGCCACTCTCCCTCCCGCTGGCTCGTCTATCTCCTGCGATGCTCCGACGGCTCGCTCTACACGGG
>JBJTDB010000234.1:0-14626 GCA_046092145.1 Planctomycetia bacterium
CCATCCAGTGTCGCCACGCGCATTGATCCCCCGGTTTCCACCGGGGGCTTCCTTTGGGCTGGGGCCGGCAGGCAGCGTTACGGGAAATCCGTGAGGGGTTGCCTCGCAGCCTCGCGAAAGCCGAAGCAATGTCCGTGAAGCCCCGGGTGGAAACCCGGGGATAATGCGGTTCCCATCCAGTGTCGCGACGCGCATTGATCCCCCGGTTTCCACCGGGGGCTTCCTTTGGGCTGGGGCCGGCAGGCAGCGTTACGGGAAATCCGTGAGGGGTTGCCTCGAGCCGCGATGGCTCGCCCTCCAGGCGAGCCTCGCATAAGCCGAAGCAGGCCCGACAGGGATGCTGAGGCGCGAAAGCTGGAGCCGTGCCCTTCGGCTATCCCCGAAACACCGTCTTGGGACGCGATGTGCCGGCCATGTGGAGCGTGTTCATCAGGTCGTAGGAGGTCACCTCGCAGAGAAGCTGCGTGACCTTCTCGTGGGCCTCTGCCGAGAGCAGCGGCTCCACGTCCTTCATCAGGGCGACCAGTCGCTCCTCCTGGGCCGAGAGTTCCTTGCTCGTGACCTTGCCGTCGGCCACGGCATCGAGGAACGAGTCGAGTTTGCGGGCGTATTCGGTCAGCAGCGGCGCCTCGCTCGCAGCGTCGAACCAGGGGGTCTTGTGGGCGGAAGCCTTGGACATCGAAGAAGCTCCTCGGGCGAAAGATATACAGGAAATTCTAGCACGCCATCATGAACTGACGACCTCGCGGATGGCGGCCAGCCGCTCCTGCAGCCGTGCCCGGCCGCCCGGCTTGGACACCTCTTCCCGCCAGTGATCGGGCAGAAACCGCTTCTCGGTGCATTCGAGCACCGCGGCGATCTCCTGCATCTCCTTTTCGAGCCCCTGGGCCGAGGGCATGAAATCGTCGAGAGCCCCCCGGAGATCCTCGCCCGAGACGGTGTCGGGGGGCGACTGGCCCGAATCGGCGGCACGATCGAGCGCCTTCCGCTTCGCCGCCAGCACGACACTCTCGATATCGGCGCCGGAAAGGCCGAGCGACAGATCGACGGGGCCGGGGAGCCCCGGCGCGAGCTTCACCTTCGCCTTGCGGGCCATGGCGGTGAACATGGCGTCGATCTCGGCCTGGTCGTGCGGATAGAAGAGGGGAATGTGCACCTCGGCCCGCCCCTGCCGCTTCAAGTCGATCGGCAGCAGGTCGGGTCGGCTCGTGAGGAGCATCCAGACGATCTTCCCGCGGTAGCGGGTGTCGCCCATCTGCCGGGCGATCATCGAGAAGACGCGCGCCGACGTGCCGGAGTCTCCCCCCTGCTCGCGGTTGCCCAGGGCCGCATCGGCCTCGTCGATGATCACAACGACGGGCCCGAGGCTGCGGAGCACGCCGAGCGCGTGCTCGAGGTTGCCCTCGGTCTCTCCGACATACTTGCTGCGGAAGTTCTTCAGGACGGCGCACGGAATCCCCACGCTCCCGGCATAGCATTCCGCGATGAAGCTCTTTCCCGTGCCGACAGGGCCGCAGATCAGGTAGCCCATCGGGGCGCTGTCGAACTGGCCCCGCTTGATCGCGCGAGCATCGGATTGGAGACGATCCTTCGCCGCCGCATGGCCTGCCACCGCATCGAGCGTGAGCCGCGGCTGGACGAATTCCACGAGTCCCCGACAGGACCGCTCGATGAGATCCTTTTTTGCAAGGGCGAATTCGGGGCCGTCGGGGGCCGTTCCCTCGCGGGCCGACATCGCGATCACCGCCCGCATGCTCTCGAGCGACAGCCCGCCGGAAAGGGCGGCCATCCGCCGCACCGCGTCCATCCCATCGGCCGGGATGCCCGCCCCCGTGGCCGCCGCCACGCCGAAGCGATCCCGTTCGGCAGCGTCGGGCAGGGGCACGTCGATCGCGGTGACAGCCGGGTTGGCGACCAGTTGCGGATGCATCTCGGCGACGGAGTCGGTCAGCAGCACGATCGCCACATTGACCCGCCGCAGGAGCGGATTGGTCGCCCACGAGAGCAGCCGGACGAGCCGTCCGGCCCCGGCCTTCGCCGACGATGCCGCGTCGCCGGCGGGGGCGAGATACTGCGCGTAGTCGAGCACCACGGCGATCCGCTTTCGCATGTCGGGCGGATCGATCATGGTCCGCTCGAGGAGGACATCGATGGCGGCGATCGCCGCGTCGGGATCGCGCGGCCATGTGGTCGCCGCGCCAAGCCGTTCGGTCAGCCACTGCACCATCTTCCGCAGGCGGTCTCCGTCGGCGCCCGCCAAGGGCCGAAGCCCCTTGCCGACGTCATACGTGAGCACGATGTCCCACTGGCCGAAGAGTTCGCGGGAGAGAAATTCGCCGACGGTGCCCCAGCCGTCCTCGGAACGGATGTCGGGGCTCGGAGCCGCGATCGGCACGAGATCCCGCACGTTGCCATGCAGCAGGAACATGGAGCTGGTGCCGGAAAGGTATGCGTCGCCGAGCCGCTCGGCCCATGCGGGGCACCAGTCGGGGAGCGATGCACCCGATGCCGGTCGGCCACCCGGCCGCCCGAGTGGCGCGGCGCCCGCAGGCTCCGACGTGGTCGCGGGCCGTGTCGTGGAGGTCGTGGCCATCGTCCGCTGACCTCCGAATCAACCGGCCGTCTGCTTCGTCCGCTCGGCGCCGAGCGCCTTGTCATCGGCCTTCACGCCGGCCGTCTCGGGCGTGACCATCCCCATCGCCACCTCGAAGTCACGAAGGGCCTGATCAGCCATCGTCTGCTCGACCGCCTGCTCCGTCTTGATCTTCTCCAAGCCCTCGCCGGAGAGGTCGGCCGCGACTCGCACCTTCGCACGATTGAGGCCGATCTTGTCCTGGATCACGTCTTCGATTTGGCCGAAGTCGGTCGTGATGTCGAAGTTGAAGCTCGTGGCGAGCTTGGCGAGTTCCGCCTCGGCACGGGAAAGCTTCATCTCGGCGTCGTACTTCAGGATCTTCTGTTTGAGTTCGCCCAGCTTCTTGGTGGCATGCTTGATCTTCGTGACGTTGTTGCCGTAGGCGGTTTCGTGCAGCCTGAGCTGGGCCTCGTTCTCCGCCAATTCCTTCTTCGCTCGCTGCAGTTCGAGCGCGAACTTCGCGGCCGTGTCGCGCTCGCCAGCCTGGAGGTAGGCCTTCACGCGGGCCTCGAGCGTGGCCACGTGCTCGCGATCACCGTTCACCTGGCGGGTCACCCGCTCGACGAGGGCGCGGTACTGCTCCAGTCCCTCACGGCCCTCCTTTATTTGATCGACCGCCTTGTCATACTCGTACTGGAGCTGCGCGATCGGATCGGACGTCCAGAAAAAGTTCGCGATCTTGTTCATCTGGGCGGCGAGCGCCTTCCAGAGTTTGCCGAGAATCATGACGACACCTCCGACCGGAAAATTTCGAGAGAAGACGAGAAAAGGGGTGACTGACGGGACTCGAACCCGCGACCCTCGGTACCACAAACCGATGCTCTAACCAACTGAGCTACAGCCACCGCGACAGTATCCGCAACGATTGTAGCAGACTTTTTTTGCGATCCACCGGGACCGCCGCGAAACTGCCATTTCACGCCGGGACCGATTCCGTTTGAATTTCGCCATGCCGGCCTTCCAGCCTTCCCCGCTTTCGGTCTCGAGCCGCCCCCTGCCGGCCGCCCGCGGATTCGTCGCCGACCTGGTCGGGCTCACCCGCGGGATTCCGCTCTTTCCAGTCGATCGCCGCATGGATCTGGCGACCCTCGTCGAGGCCCGCTCCAGGGCCGCCATCCGAATCGGCTGGGCGGCGATCGTTCTCAAGGCCTATGCCCACGTCGCCACCGAGATGCCGATCCTGCGCACCTGGATCGTCCGGGGGATCGTGTCTCGCCTCGCCACCGCATCCCACAGCGTCGCATCGGTCGCGATCAACCGCACCGACGGCGGTGACGACCGTCTCTTCTTTGGCCGGATTCCACATCCCGAGACCCGCGGCCTCCCCGAGATCCAAAGCCTCCTCGACCGCTTCGGCACTGGGCCGATCGAGGAGGTCTTCAGAAGGCAGCTGCAGCTGGAATCGCTCCCAGGCCCCCTTCGCCGTGCCGCTCTCTGGTGGAACATGAACTCCTCGTCGCCGAAGCGATGCACGCGGATCGGCACATTCAGCCTCTCCACGCTCGCCGGGTATGGCGCGAGCAACCATGGCCACCCGACGATCTGCACGACCAGCCTCTCCTATGCACCGCTCGATGCCGACGGACAGTGCACGCTCACACTGATCTGTGATCACCGAGTCCTCGACGGCGCCACCGCGGCACGGGCTCTCGCACGACTGGAGCAGCTGCTGTGCGGAGAGATGATCGACGAACTGAACGCCCTCAGGGCGTTTCGGGCTCCGCCGTCGGTGGGCGATCGTGGAGACGCCGCCTGATCTCGGCGAGCCGCTCGGCGAGGTCGCGTTCGAGCCCGCGATCGGTCGGTTCGTAATACCGCTTCTCGACCCCGAGATAGTCCTGCGACGCGATCCCGTCGGGGGAGTCGTGCGAATACTCGTAGCCTTGGCCGTGGCCGAGCCGCTTGGCCCCCGAGTAGTGCTTGTCCTGCAGGTGCCGCGGCACGGGGATCACCGCTTTCTCCCGGACGTCGCGCCGCGCGGCGCCGATCGCCGTCGTGCAGGCGTTGCTCTTGGGCGCCAGCGCCAGGTAGATGACCGCCTGCGAGAGCGTGAGCTGGCACTCGGGGAGGCCCACGAACTCCGTCGCCTGCATCGCCGCCACGGCGATGACGAGCGCCCGCGGATCGGCGTTGCCGATGTCCTCGCTGGCCAGGATCACCAGCCGCCTGGCGAGGAACCGCACGTCCTCGCCCCCTTCGAGCATCCGCGCGAGCCAGTAGAGCCCGGCGTCGGCATCACTCCCGCGAATGCTCTTGATCAGGGCACTTGCGCAATCGTAGTGGGTGTCGCCCGCGTCGTAGCGGATCGCCTTCCGCTGCACGCTCTCCTGGGCCAGCTCGATCGTGAAGGCAAGCGGCCTCTGGGAACTGGAGAGGACGCCGATCTCGAGGGCGCCCAGGGCCCGCCGGGCGTCGCCGTCTGCAGTTTCGACGAGAAACTCGAGCGCCTCCGGCGTGAGCGTCACCTGCTCCCGGCCGAGGCCGTGATCCATGTCGGCCAGCGCGTGGTGGATGATCCGCGCGATGTCGTCGCGGGAGAGGCTCTCGAGCTCGAAGATGCGGCTGCGGCTGACGAGGGCGCTGGTCAGCGCGAAGAACGGATTCTGGGTCGTCGCGCCGATCAGCGCGATGACACCGTTCTCGACGTCGGGCAGCAGCACGTCCTGCTGCGCCTTGTTGAAGCGGTGGATCTCGTCGATGAAGAGGCAGGTCCGCTGGCCATCATCCTCCAGCCGCCGCCTCGCCGCCTCGAGCACCTCGCGGACCTCCTTCACCCCCGATGCCGTCGCCGAGAGTTCCACGAACCGCCGCTTCGTCTCGTGCGCGATGATCTCGGCGAGCGTCGTCTTCCCGACGCCGGGCGGGCCGTAGAGGATCACCGACCCGAGCCGGTCGGCTTCGATGAGCCGCCGCAGCAGTTTCCCCGCGCCGACAACCTTCTCCTGGCCCACGTAGTCGGAGAGCCGGCGCGGCCGCATCCGGGCCGCCAGCGGAGCGGCACGGGCGACGTTCGCGGCGCGGGATGCGGTGAAGAGATCGGCCATCAGCCACTCCAGACGAATTCGATCGCCGCGTCGATCTCCGGGTGAAGGCTCTTGTGGACGGGGCAGCTGTGGGCAGCCTGCTCGAGCGCGGCCCGATGCGGGTGATCGGCCGGCAGCGGAATCGTCAGCCGCGTGCGGAGCGACGCGATCCGGCGCGGCGGCTGCTTCGTCATCTCCTTCACCGTCTCGGCCGTCATGCCGGCCAGGGCGATGCCATGCCGCTCGGCCACGATCCCCATGATCGTCATCATGCAGGCCCCCAGCGCCGTCGCGACGAGGTCGGTCGGGGAGAAGCTCTCCCCCTTGCCGTGGTTGTCGACCGGGGCATCGGTGACGAGGGTCGTGCCGGACGGGCCATGGGTGGCGCGGCACCGCAGGCCGCCTTCGTAACTGCTGGTGAGGGTGACCATGTTCGGTGGGCGATGCTCCGTGGGGACGAGGATGCTGCCGGGAACGGCGTGCCAATCCTACACATGCGGCGATCTGGCTACGATGGTGGCGGAGGTTTTGCATCACCATGGGATTTCGGACGCTCCGCGGCTGTGTCGACATGCTCCGTGCCGAGGGGCAGCTCGTGGAGATCGACCATCCCGTCGATCCGCATCTGGAGATCGCCGAGATCCAGCGGCGACTCTTCCGCGCCGGCGGCCCGGCGGTCCTCTTCACCAGGCCGAAGGGCTCCGCGTTTCCGGTCCTCACGAACCTCTACGGCACGCAGCGACGGATCGAGCGGATCTTCGCCGATTCGCTCGACCGCGTGAAACGGCTCGTCGAACTCAAGATCGATCCCTCCGAGGCGCTCAAAAAACCGTGGCGGTATTGGAGGGCTCCGTGGGATGCCATGTCGATGCTCCCGAGAATGGTGCGATCGGGCCCGTCGCTCGCCCGCGAGATCCCGCTCTCGCGGCTCCCGCAGGTGACGGCCTGGCCCGGTGATGGTGGCCCCTTCATCACGCTCCCGGCCGTCTACACCGAAGACCCGAATCGCCCCGGCACCGCGCACTCCAACCTCGGCATGTATCGCGTGCAGTTGGCCGGCAACACCTATGAACCCGACCACGAGTTGGGCCTCCACTACCAGATCCACCGCGGAATCGGGGTGCATCATGCCTCGGCGCTTGCCCGCGGAGAGCCGCTGAAGGTGGCGATCTTCGTGGGAGGCGCCCCGGCCCTCGCCCCGTCGGCCGTGATGCCGCTTCCGGAGGGACTCTCGGAGTTGACGTTTGCAGGCGTGCTCGCCGGCCACCGCATCCCGATGATCCGGCGGAAGAACCGCCCGGCGGTCTATGCCGAAGCCGACTTCGTGATCGAGGGCACTGTCATGCCCGGCGCGACGAAACCCGAGGGACCGTTCGGCGACCACCTCGGCTACTACGCCCGTCGCCACGATTTTCCCGTCATGCGGGTCGATCACGTCTGGCACCGTGCCGACGCCATCTGGCCCATCACGGTGGTCGGCCGGCCGCCGCAGGAAGACACACTCTTCGGCTGGCTCGTGCATGAACTCACCGGGCCGGTGATCCCGACGGTGATCCCCGGCGTGAGGAGTGTGCATGCGGTCGATGCCTCGGGCGTTCACCCGCTACTGCTGGCGGTGGGAAGCGAGCGTTACCTCCCGTGGCGGCCGGCCGACCGGCCTGCCGAACTGCTCACGCAGGCGTCGGCCATCCTCGGCCAGGGCCAGCTCTCGCTGGCCAAGTATCTCTTCATCGTCGCGCAGGCCGACGCACCGGCCCTCGATGCCCACGACGTTCTGCCGTTTCTCGCGCACCTCCTCGAACGGGCCGACTGGCGGCGGGACTGCCACTTCCAGACCGAAACCACGATCGACACGCTCGATTATTCCGGGAGCGGGTTCAATGTCGGCTCGAAGCTCGTCGTGGCGGCCCGCGGGCCTGCGATCCGCTCGCTCCCGCGCGAGCAGCCGGCCGCGATGCCGCTGCCCGACGGGTTCACCTCCCCACGGATCTGCATGCCGGGCGTCCTCGCGATCGAGGGCCCTCGCATCGAGCCGAGGCCGCGGCTCGATGCCCCGAACGACGCGGCCATCTGGGAGCAGGCGTCTGCAGCCCCGTGGTCACGCGACATCGAGCGGCTGGTCTCGGCGATCGGACGCGACCATCCGCTGCGGGAGTGGCCCCTGGTGGTGATCGTCGACGACGCCCGCTTCGCGGCGGCATCGCTCGAAAACATTCTCTGGGTGACATTCACACGCTCCAACCCAGCCGCCGACGTGCATGGCATCGAAGCGTTCACGCACCAGAAGCACTGGGGCTGCCGCGGGCCGCTGGTCATCGATGCCCGGCTCAAGCCCCATCACGCACCCCCCGTCGAGGAAGACCCGGCCGTATCCGCCCGCATCGACGAACTCTGCAAGCACGGCGGCCCACTGGCAGGCTTGGTATAGAAGAGAGGCGAGGCTTTGGGCTACCCGTGCCCCGAGAGCCGGCGTAGCTGGCGAGCGCAGCCATGGATGGCGGAGCGAAGCCAGGTCCGAGTGAGTGGAGCCCAGGATGGGCGCAGCGAACGTCCGGCGACGGGGTACGGGTAGTTCAAAGCCGGGCTGGGCGAGTGCTACCCGACCACGCCAAGTCACCCGATCGACGTGATCTTCACCTTCGTCGCCAGCGATCGGTGGCCGGTGCGGCGGCGGTAGTTCTTGCGACGGGCGAATTTCTGAACGTAGATCTTGTCGCCCTGCACCGACCCGACAACCTCGGCCTTCACCTTCGCCCCCTTCACCAGCGGAGCTCCCATCTTGAGCGCGCCGGCCTTGCTCACCGCCAGCACCTGGTCGAACACCAGCTCGCTGCCGGGCTGCAGATGACGAAAGTCGATCTCCAGTTCCTGACCCTCCATCACGCGATACTGCCGGCCGCCGTCGACGACGACCGCGTAGAGGTGATCGGAAGACGCCATGCTGGCGGCGTGGGGGACTGCTGTCGTGGCCATGACAAAACCTGTCGTGAAGGGCGGGAACTCGAAGATTTGAAAGGATACCGCCCCCTCGACCCCGGGTCGAGGGGGCTGAAAATCGCCGCTCCTGCGGCTACGGGAACCGCACCGTGCGGCCGTCGGCGTCCCAGGCCTCGAAGACCAGGTGCTCCGGCGACACGCCGTCCTTACCGACGACGTGCAGCTGGATGTGGGTCGTGTCCTCGAACTGGGCCATCTCCCGCCGCTTGCGGTTGTTGATCCAGGTCGCCACGTCGTCGTGCACTGAAATGTTGAGCCGCGTGACGTCGTCCCGGGTGGCCGAGAGTTGCAGCGTGCGCATCACCTCGATCGCCATGCTCTCGGCCGTCTTCACCATGCCCGTGCCGGTGCAGGTCGGGCAGTCGCGGAAGATGCTCTTCCGCAGGGAAGGCCGAATCCGCTGGCGGGTCATCTCGATGAGGCCGAAGGGGCTCGTCCGCAGCACCTTCGTGCGGGCGCGATCCCGCTTGAGCGCGTCGTGCAGGGCCTTCTCGACGTTGCGGCGGTATTTCTCCTTCCGCATGTCGATGAAGTCGTTCACGATCACGCCGCCGAGGTCGCGGAGCCGCAGCTGCCTCGCGATCTCCTTCGCCGCGATCAGGTTCATCTGATAGGCATTCTCCTCGGCGCTCTTCTCGGTGCGGAACGAGCCCGAGTTAACGTCGATCGCCACCAGGGCCTCGGTCGTGTCGATCACGATCGATCCGCCTCCCTTGAGCGGCACCTTCCGCTGATACATCTTCCCGATCTCGTCCTCGAGGCCGTAGCGGTGGAAGAGGGGCTCCTTGCCCTCGTAGAGCTGCAGCCGCGGCGCGTATTTCGGCATCACGAGCTCGAGAAACTCCCGGGCCCGCTCGTAGGCCGCCGGCTCGTCGATCAGGATCCGCCCCACGTCCTCCGTGAACATGTCACGGATCGTGCGGATGATCATGTCGCTTTCCTGGTAGATGTCGATCGGCGCCGAATACTTCCGCATCCGGCGGACGATGCTCTTCCAGAGGTTGAGCAGGTAGGCCATGTCGCGGGCCATCTCCGACTTGGTCCGCTCGGTGCCGGCCGTTCGCACCACGAAGCCGACTCCCTTGGGCGGCTGGAGCTCGAGCATGATGTCGCGGAGCAGCCTGCGCTCCCGCTCGTCGTCGATCTTCTTGGAGATGCCGACGCGGCCCAGCGGGGGCATGAGCACGAGGTAGCGACCGGGAATCGAGATGTAGGTCGAGAGCGTCGGCCCCTTCGTGCCGAAGCCCTCCTTGATCACCTGCACGAGCACCTCGTCGCCCCGGCGGAGGATGTCCTGGATCGGGGGCTTCACGCGCGGCCGATCGCCGATCCGCGGCTTGCGGCCGGGGCGGCGGGCCTCCGCATCGCCATTGGATGCCTTGCCCGCCGGCTCCGTCATCTCGAAGGCCTTGTCGGGGTCGAGGCCGCCCTGGCGGTAATACTGCGGCTCGATGTCGCTGATGTGGAGGAAGCCGTTGCGGCCCACGCCGAAATCGACGAAGGCCGCCTGGATCGACGGCTCGATGTTGACCACCCGGCCCTTGTAGATGTTGCCGACATAGTTGTCGGCGCTGGTCCGCTCCACGTAGAGCTCCTCCAGCACACCGTCTTCCATGATCGCGATCCGGCACTCTTCCGGCTGCGACACGTTGATGAGCATTTCCTGTTTCATCTCTTTTCCTTTTCTTTCAGCCGCCCGGTCACGGGCGGCCCCGCATTCACGCGGGCTGTTCCGCGAGCAGGCGACGCAACTGGTCGCGCAAAAAGGCCTTCACCTCGCGCGCTCCGTCCATCTCGAGCGCCCGCTCGGCAATCCTGCGGCATTCGGCGACCGAAACACTTCGGCACACCTGCTTCACCTCCGGGATGGCGCTGGCGGGCACGCTGAGCTGCCGCAGGCCGAGTCCCAGAAGCAGCTGCGTGTACATCACGCTGCCGCTCATCTGTCCACAGACATTGGCCGGCACGCCGGCCTCACGAGAAACATCCAGCGATCGCCGCAGAAGCCGCAGCACCGCCGGATCGCATGCGTTGTAGAGGTCGGCGACCTCCTTGTTGCCCCGATCGACCGCCAGCGTGTACTGGATCAGGTCGTTGGTGCCGATCGAGACGAAGTCGACGTCCTTGACGAAGGCGTCGAGCATCACCGCGGCGGCAGGGGTTTCCACCATGATCCCCACCGGCATGCTGCGGTTGAAGGGGATCCCGTGTTCGGCAAGGTCCTCCATCACGTCGGCCAGAACCATGCGGGCCTGACGGAGTTCCGTGATCGTCGAAATGAGCGGGAACATCACCCGCACGTCCCCAAGCGCGCTGGCGCGAAGGACGGCACGCAACTGCGTGCGGAACATCGGCAGCTGCCGCAGGGAGAGCCGGATGCTGCGAAGACCGAGGCAGGGATTTCGCTCCTCCTCGGGCCGGCTCTCGGTGAGCATCTTGTCGGCGCCCAGATCGAGCGTGCGGATCACGACCGGCTTGTCGGGCATCGCCCTGACCACCTCGCTGTAGGCGGCGAAGTGGTCCTCCTCGGTCGGTTCCGCGCGGCTCGTGAGATAGAGGAACTCGGTGCGGTAGAGGCCGATGCCGTCGCATCCGCGGCTGATGCACTGCTGCACCTCACTGGGGAACTCAATGTTCCCCGTGATCTGGACGCGGACCCCGTCGGTGGTTTCGGCTGGCAGATCGCGGAGACGCTCGAGCCGCACCTGCGTCGAGCGGGCCGCCTCCACCTCGAGCCGGTAGCGGGCGATCGTCTCCTCGTCGGGCTGCAGGATCACCACGCCCTGGTTGCCGTCGAGGATCACCGGCTCTCCGCCGGAGACGTCGGAGAGGAATGGGCCCACGCCAACGACGGCGGGGATTTCGAGCCCTTCGGCCACGATCGCCGTGTGGCTGCCGGGCCCGCCGAGTTCGGTCGCGAATCCCTGCACGAAGCGGCGGTCGAGATTGGCCGTCTCGCTCGGGGTGAGGTTGTGGGCCAGCACGATCACCGGCTGCGAGATCGCCGCCAGCGTTTCGCGCCGCTGGCCCAGCAGGTTGCGCAGGAGGCTCTTCTCGATGTCGTAGATGTCGTGGGCACGGTGCGAAATGTGGTTGTCGAGGCTCTGGAAGACCTTCGCATAGCGCCTGAGCGTGCGGCTGACGGCGTATTCGGGCCACCAGTTCTTGTCGCGAACGGCGGCTGTCAGCTCCGCATGGAGCTTCGGGTCGTGGAGCATCGCCAGATGGGCATCGAAAATCGCCGCATACTGCCCCCCCAACTCCGACCGGATGGCGTCGCGATCCCGCTCGATCTCGCGGGCCGTCTCGGCGACGGCCCGATCGAGCCGCTCCAGTTCCGTATCGACGGCGCTGCGGGCCACGAACCGGCGCGGGATGCGAAAGCCCTCGCTGTCGAGGACGAGCGCCTCGCCGATCGTCACGCCGGGCGACACGGCGATGCCTTGAAGTTTGAGCATGGGGCGCAGACCGCGCACCGGCTGCTGAATCGCGGCTGAAGAGATCGCCCCGCGGCATGCCGCGGCGATCGGGATCTTCAGTCGATTCGCGCCTGGTGGCTCGTTGCGGCTCCTGTATCGTGAGTGTGAACGGTCCGGTGAATCGTCAGGACTGGGTCTGGTTGTGGTAGTCGTTGAAGTTGCGGTCGAAGAGCCGCCCGATGGCCTCGACGGCCTTCTCGGCGTCGGGCCCGGTGGCCTCGACGACCAGCCGTGTGCCCGCCTCGGCGGCGAGCGTGAGGACGTCGAGAATGCTCTTTCCATCGACCCGCTGGGCGGCGCCGATCAGCTCGATGCGCGATTGCCACCTCCTCGCCTCGCGGGCGAGCAGATCGGCAGGCCGTGCGTGCAATCCCTCGGGAATGCCCACTACGACTTCTCGCGTTACGGTGTGATCACTCGTGCTCATCACGACACGATCCCGTGGCTGTCGGCTTCTTCCAGCAGGTGCTGAATGTCCTCGGGCGTCTTGGCCGCCTTGAGCAGGCGACAGAAGGAGTCGTCTCGCAATTGCCGCGAGATGTTCTCGAGCGCCCGCAGGTGGTCGCCAGGCCGGTCGGGCGGTGAGACGAGCAGGAAGAAGAGGTGCACCGGCTCGCCATCGAGGCTGTCGAAGTTGATCCCTTCCGGGCTCACGGCGACGGTGCCCACGAGACGGTTCACGCTCGGATGCTTCGTGTGCGGGACGGCGACACCGCGGCCGATGCCGGTGCTGCCGAGTTCCTCGCGCTTCATGATCGCCTTCACGATTCCTTCCATCTCGCCGGCGGAGATGCGGCCGGCATCGACGAGGGCCCGGGCCATCTCGCGGATGACGCCCTCCTTCGTGGTGGCGTCGACGTGGGATCGGATCGCGTCGAGGGTGACGAAATCTGAGAATTTCATGCGTGCCGTTCTTTCGTGGTCAGGACCGCCGCGCGGTCTGCGCGTGCTTGTGGTCCCGAACCTTCTCCTTGTGCTTCCGAAGTTGTTGTTCGAGTTTTTGAACCGCACCGTCCACGCTCCGCCAGAGTTGGGCGGAGGTCTCGTGGCTGACCATGTCGTGGAAATGCTCGGCCTTGGCGACGATCTCGACCATGGGGAGTTCGGGGTTTTCCAGGTCGATGGTCACGTTGAGTGCGGTGAGCCGGTCAAAATACCGCTTCAGACGCGACACTTTCGACGAGATTTTCGACTGGGAGGCGGGGCTCAAGTGGCCATGGCGGGCCGAGACATTAATCTGCACCGGGGCAATCCTTTCACTGGCCTTTCACGGGTATCGACACGCATTGGCCCACGGGCCCAGAGCCGCCGTGTCGGCCGGCCCGGGCAGCCTGCGGGCCGCGAACGGAGCATATCACCCGCTTCGAGGCTTCGACAAACGACGGCCGCAATCCTCGCGTGCCACGCGGATGTGGCCCCTTCATCGGCTCGCCGACCGCCGCACCAATCCCTTCTGCAGCTGCACCCGCCACCATGCTGCCCCATCGCGACGCATCTCCGGCAGGCCATCAGGACGGTAGCGGACACGATCGGCCGCCGACGGCCTGACGATCTCGAGCAGATTCTTCAGGGCATAGCGGCGGACGACGAGATCGGGATCCTCGAGCGACTCGACCAGCTGCGCATCGGCGCCCGCCGCGAGATCGGCGTCGCTGAAGCCGCCAGCCATCGCGAAGAGCCACTCCGCCTTGTCTCGAGGGCCACGGTCTACAAACGCCTGAAGGAGGGCCGCGGCCGCCTTGGCGCCCCGGGCGAGCGCCAGCGGCACCGCCGCCGACTCGAGCGACCGCCACTGCCCCTCCTCGAGCCGCGCCCCAGGTGCATCGGCCGAGAGAGCCGCGACGAGTTCACCGTAGCCGCCAAGCATGGCCATCGTGGACGCCGCAAGGCTTCGGTTTTCGGGGCGGTGGTCCGTTGCCATGGTGAGCAGCGACTCCGGCAACGCCCCGCCCCCCTTCACCGCGCGGTCGAGCGATTCCACGGCGCGGCGTTCGATCGGATCGACTCGTGGCGGTGCGGCAGCCCACCCGGAATCGGGCCGGCTCTGCATGGTCGCACGATCGGGCAGATCGCTCCGCCACACGATCGCCGAACGGGCATCGAGCATTCCCTCCTCGGCGATGCCAACGAGCATGGCGGAGCCGGCCGCGGCCCCGTCCTTCTTCATCGCGACTTGTCGCCAGCCGATGCCGCCGGAGGTGGTCATGACCGTGGCGATGGTGCGAGCCGGAGACTTCATCGGATCCTCGCCGTCAGTCCGTTCGAATTCGAGCGACGCAGCCACCGGCTGCGCGAGGCCGGCCGTGACGACTCCATGCAGCCCGCCCGCCGAGATGCCGAGCCTCGCGTCGGCCCCGGCGATCCTCGAGGCCCGGGCGATGATCCGGCCGAACACCACCGTGATCCGCGGCGTGCCATCGGCATCGATCGAGACCGCGGCCTGCGTGCCACGAAGGATCTGGATGACGACTCCCCCGAGATCGATCGTGGGA
>JBJTDB010000235.1:0-2346 GCA_046092145.1 Planctomycetia bacterium
TCCACACCCGTCGTTGCCATTCTCGAGCCGCCGCCCCCGCGGACGACACGAGCCTCGAGGTTGCGGTCCGCCAGCTCGACGTGCTCGTGGAGGAGGTCCGTGGGCTCGTCATGCTTGGCAGGCCTTCGGCGCCGGTGGCGACGACGTTCTCGGTGCCCGAGCTGCTCACCGATGTATGCGGCCTCGTCGGCCCGCGACACCTGGCTCATGTCGAACGGCTTCACGAGGTAGTCGTAGGCTCCTGCCTCGACCGCCCGCACGGCGGTGTCGAGATCGCCGAACGCGGTCATGACAATGATTGGCGATTCGGGCACGATCCGCCGGAAGTCGGGCAGCGACGAAATGCCGTCGCGGCCCGGCAGGCGCACGTCGAGCAGGATCGCCTCGGGTACGTGTCGGCCGCAGGTTTCGAGTCCCGCCTCGACGCTCGCGGCCACCTCCACGGCATGCCCCTCGTCCGACAGCAACTCCCGAAGGCTCCATCCGATGGCAGGCTCGTCGTCAACGATCAGGATGCGGCTCATGAGAGGGCGCCTTCGAGCGGCTCCGGGGTTTGCGTGGCCGGTGAGCCGGCCGTGGGAAATACCATCATGAAATGGGTCACGCCATCACGCCTGCTCCATTCGAGCCTGCCGCCATGCGACGTGGCAACCGACTTGGCCACGGTGAGGCCGATGCCGACTCCCTCCGGCTTGCCCGTGACGAACGGTTCATGGATCGCATCACGGATGGACGCCGGCGGTCCAGGCCCGGTGTCGTCCACGCCCAGATGGATGGCGTCGCCGTGCCGAGATCCCCACATGCGGACTCGGCCCCCACGGCCGGCCGCTTCGACGCCATTCAGAGCCAGGTTCATCATCGCTGCCCGAACCGCCTCGCGATGACCGTCGATCACGAGATCGGGATCGGCGTCGTGGGTGAGCTGTGTGCCGGCATGGCTGGATCGCGGGCCGACGAGGCCGCATACATCGGTGAGCAGCTCGGGCACCGAGAACGTCGTCGCCACCGGCGCCGAAGGCCTGCCAAGCATGAGGAGCCCACGGACCTCCTCCTCGAGCACGTCGAGCTGGCGGACCGCAACATCGAGGCTCGTGTCGTCCGCGGGGGCGGCGGCTCGAGAATGGCAACGACGGGTGTGGAGATCGATGGCCAGCCGAGCGCCCGTCACGGCATTCCGAACCTCATGGGCGAAACCGGTCGCCACCTGACCCAGAAGCCGCTGCCGTTCACCCGCCAGCAGCGAATCACGCTGGGAGGCGAGCGTGCCGCTCATGCGGTTGACGCCCTGCACGAGGCGGGCGATTTCATCGGGCTCATCCCCCGACGTTCGTTCCAACAGCACGCTTCCAAACTCCCCGGCGGTGATTCGATCCACGTGCCGATCGATCTCGACGAGCCGTCGTGCGATACGTCCGGTCATCCGCATGCCCAGCGGCACGAGCACACCCAGCGTGGCGACAGCCACTGCCAGGATCGGCCAGACGCGGCGCCACGTCGCGCGAGCCACGCTCACCGTCGGGGACAGGACGAGAACGGTTTCCGGCCTCACGCCTCCTGCCCGCACCATCCCGACCCGGTAGGTCGTTTCGCCGACCGTCAGCAAGCCCGACTCGACTCGTTGCCGCATGGCCGCCACGACGTCGGGCTGCAGTGGCAGCGTCGCGAGGCCGGCGCGATCGGCGGCCGAGTCCCAGACGACATACTGGTCGCCAGTGAGCCGGTGGATCGCCGTGAGGATCGGCGCCGACAGCGGCACCCGTGAAGAAACGAGCGTTTCGGCCACCTGCCGCTGCCGTTCGGCCGCCGCCGCCGCTTCCTGGCGGACCGCCCACCATGCCGTGAAGGCGACGTTGGCGGCCACGGCAGCAAGGACGAGCACCACGACGGGGGCGACCAACCGTCCGGCAAGCGACGAGCGGGACATCGGGACCATGGGCCAAGCGTACCGAGAAATCGGTCCGCGTGTCCCGGGATGTCAGCGGCCGCGGGCCATTCGGGCCACCGCATCGGCCAGCCGATCGATCTCGCCGTGGGTGTTGTAGAAGGCGAGCGAGGGCCGGACGGTGGCCTCCAGCCCGAAATGCCGCAGCGACGGCTGGGCACAGTGGTGCCCGGCACGCACCGCAATTCCCTCGCGGTCGAGGGCCTTGCCGATCTCGATGGGATCGCGGCCCGGGATGACGAACGACAGCACGCCAACCTTCTCGGCCACCGTGCCGACGAGCCTCAGGCCATCGATGCCAGCAAGCCGGTGGGTCGCATGGGCGAGCAGGTCGTGCTCGTAGGCTGCGATGCGCTCCCTGCCGAGCCGCGCCACGTAGTCGAGCGCCGCGGCGAGGCCGATCG
>JBJTDB010000236.1:0-4478 GCA_046092145.1 Planctomycetia bacterium
CGTCGTGCTGGGAGAAGCCGTGGACATGGAGCCACTGCGTGCCGAACTCCTCGGCGAGCCGCCGCGACTTCGGATCGCCGAGCATCCGCCGGGTCTGCGCCCGCAGCATCTCGGGCTCGTGCAGCCGTCCCGCCACGGCCGTCTGCAGCAGCTCCGCGTCGGGCAGCGACGACCAGAGGAAGTAACTCAGCCGCGTGGCGAGCGGCCCGTCGCCCAACGGATGGGTCCCGCCGCCCGGCCCCGGTGTCTCCACCTTGTAGAGAAAGGCGGGGGCCACGAGCACGCGAGCCAGCATGAGGGCAAGAGCCTGCTCGTGCGGGAGGTCGTCGCGGCGGAGATCGGCATAGAGCTCGTTCAGCTCGTGGATCTCCTTCGGGCGGAGCGGCCGCCGGTAGGCACGCGCGGCAAAGTCGAACACGTGTGCCAGTTGGAGCGGCTCGGCGTCGACGAGCCGCTGCTGGAACGCCGCAGCCCGAGCCGCGACCTCGGGCTTCACCTCCTCCAGAGCCTTGAGCAGCTGCGGCCTGTCCTGCGTGGCAAACTCGGTGAGCTGCTCGTGCACGTCCACCATCTCGATCGGATCGCGGCTGATGAACAGGAGTTGCTCCCAGAGCCGGTCGAGCTCCGCGGCCTGCGGGCCATCGAGCACGAGCTCCTTGAGCAGGGCATCGTCGCGGTAGAAGACGTTGAACGTGACGGGCTTGTCGTTCGATCGCACTTTCGGGTAGCAGAGCGCCGCCGGAAACAGCCGCCGCATGTCGGCGAAGGCCCGCTCAAATTTTTGCCAGGCGGCCGAGTCTTTCGCGGCCACGAGCGGAAGCGTGGGGAACAGGCCTCCCAGCCCCGGCGTGGCGTCGGCCGCCGCGGTGCCGGTCTGCAGTTGCACGCTGGCGGCACCACCCGCCTGGGGATGGATGGATGCGGCCGTGACAAACTCACTCCCGGCGGCCAGCTCGGCCGGAATCGTCACGCTGAACGAAGCCGGGGCCTGGACACAGAGATCGCTGACGGCGACGGGAAGCCCCTGCGGATGGCGGCCAAACAGCCGGGAATCGAGGCCCGCGGCGGCGGCATCGCCGGCGGCCTCGGCATCCTCGTTCAGTTCGATGCGGGCGAGCAGCGGACCGGTGGCGGAGAGGAACGTGCGGCGGAGTTTGGCATCCGGCGACTCCTTCGGCAGATCGGCACCGTCGGCTCCCAGGAGATGCTCCAACTCGCCCGCCAGCTTTCCTCGCTCTCCCGGCTCGGTCGCCGTCATCCAGCGGGCCAGCAGCGATCCGGCGGGAACCGTCCAGCCCGCGGTCGGCGGATCCGGCTCGGTCGCGAAATGCCAGACGTTCGCATGGCCGTGGCGGTCGGCATGCGGGTTGGCGGCAAGGATGTCGGCCGACACGTCCTTGGCCACATCCCATTCGCGGTCACCCGCCTGGATCGTGAGGTCGAGGGCGATCAGGTCGCAGGCGGGGTCTCCCTCGCGGGCTCCGACCACCAGGCAGACGGCATCGCCGTGACGCAATTCGACGGGAACGACCGGACCGATCGACGACCGCTGGCCCCAGTTGTTCGTGCCACTGCCGAGCACCTGCCGCGTTCGACCGCGCCGCACCTCGAGCGACCAGACGGTGCCGTTGCCACAGCCGCCTTCCACGCCCTCGACCGCCCCGCGGATCCGCACCGCGGCCGTCGCCGGGCTCCGCCAGCCGACGATCACCCGCTGCTTGGCGTCGGGGTGCACGGCCACGCCGTGGGGTTTCATGCTGCCCGGAATCCGCACCTGCTCATCCGACGAGTTGGCCAACACCTTGAGGAATCCCGTTCCGCCCCATCCGTTGACGCTCTCCCTGTTCTCCACACGCTCGATCTTCCTGTCGAGAAGCGTCTCGAACTTTGCCTCCTGGCCACTCATCCCCAGATATTCGAGCCACCCAGAGAGCAGCGCGGGATCGACGGCATGCTTCTGCGCCAGCGTCGCGACGACGGCCGGCGACTCTGCGCCCGCGGCCTCGGCCACGGCCGCGAGGCACTCGGCCGCGGTCGCGGCGAGCCGCTCACGCTGCGCGGCAAGCGTGGCGACCGTATGCCGCACGAGCCGCAGCGGCAGGTCGGCCCGGCCGGGAGACACGAGCCGCGGATTTTCCCAGACCACGAAGTCCTGATCGTGACCATCCCCGGCGTCGGCCGCCGCCAGCTGGAGCGTGATCGAATCCTTGCCTTCGGGCACGGCGAGCTTCACGCGGAACTCCTGCCGGTCCACGAGCGGTGAGACCGGATCGGCGTACGACACCGGTATCGGCCCCTCACGGTCGTGATGGCCTTCGCCCGCCACACGCAGGCCGATCCAGCCCGTTTTGTTCATCCGCCACAGGGCGGTCCGCCACGGCGCAACGGCCGCTGCGAGCGCCGCCGCGTCGGCAGGCGTCGCCTTCTCCCATCGAAGCCGAAGGTCGTCGAGCAGGGGCGACGCTTCGCCCGCGACCGGCCGGGCCGACAGTGTCGTCCAGAATCTGTCGAGATACTTGGCCGACAGCCCGTGATCGGCCGCCTGCTTCTCGATCATGCGTTGAGCCGTTGCATCCGACGCCGCCACGGCGTCGGAGCCTTCTTGTTCGCGCCTTGTCTGCTCGCTTACCGCGAGCGTCGCCGCGAGGTAGGCGGTGGGATCGTTCCTGTCGTGATTCGCATAGAAGTCGCGAATCCGGGCCACCGCCTCTTCGGTCCAGCCGGCCCGGCTGTCGGCCACGGAAAACCGGAAGCCGTCGGGGAGCAGCACGGCGTGATCCGCCACCGCCTTGGCCGCGTCGAGATACTTCGCGACCAGTGCCGGCGACATCACGAGCGACTGTCCGGTGTTCGTGAAGCCTTCGCCCGCGCCCGCGTCCGTCGGAAACTCTCGGGCGGGATCGAGGGCGGCGACGCCGGTCAGGTCGCGAATCGTCCAGGTGTATTCGGCGTTGTTGAGCCGCCGGAGCACCACGTGCCCCGGGTCGCCGGCATGCCTGACCGCCTCGGCGGCAAGAAACGCCCGCAGCCCCTGTCGCAGCAAGTCCCGTTCGGCGTCGGTCGGCTGATCGGCGTCGGGCGGAGGCATCTGGCCGTCGTTGATGACCTCGGCGGCCCGCTGCCAGACCTTGATCTGCTTCCGCATGTCGGCGGGCGTGCCGAACGAGGCCAGGTTGACGTCTCCCTCGACCGCATCGCCGGCATGGCACTCGTGGCAATACCGGGCAAGAAGCGGGCCGACCTGCGACGCAAAAGCCGCGTGGGCATCGTCCGTGTTGCCGGCGGCCCGGCCAACGCTCGGCGCAAACCACGAGAGGCAGCCGACGAAAAAGACGGCGATCCCGCGGGCACTGCTCTTCCGTTTTGTGGAGACGGCAGGCATGGTAACACTTCTTCGAAGTCTACCCGACCGCCGATTCCCGGCGAATCAAATCGGCTCGCTCGAGAAATTCGGGTCGCAGCTCCGCGCCGAGACCGGGGCCGAATTGGTCGAGCAGCGCGCGTCCTTCGCGGATCGGCACCGCCGGCGTCACGACATCCCGATAATACCCTTCGCAGAAGCCGCGCACCGTTTCGACGATCATCGCGTTGGGGACGGCCGCGCAGAGGTGCAGGGCGGCGAACAGATTGATCGGGCCGACACAGTCGTGCGGCGCGATCGACAGGTGATGCGTGTCGGCAAGCGTGGCGATCTTCAAGGCTTCGCTCAGCCCGCCGGTCCAGACGATGTCGGGCATCACGACGTGCGCGGCCTGTTCGTCGAGAATGCGTCGATAGGCATGCCGCGTGAAGAGTCGCTCGCTGACCGTCTGCGGCACCCGCGACTCGCGGACGATCCGGGCCAGGTCGGGAGCGCTGTCGGGCTGCAGGAAATCCTCCATCCAGAGGACGTCGTAGGGCTCGAGGGCGCGGGCGATTCGCAACGTGCAATTGACGTCCCAGCGGGAATGGCCTTCGATCGCGATCTGCATCTTGTCGCCGACGGCCCGCCGAATCTCCTGCACCGTCCACAGGCCCTGCGTCACGTGCTCCGGCAACAGGTCGTGCCCCACGGGGCCCATGGCCGACCAGCCGGCCGGCCCGGTCATCGCCGAAGACTTGATCTGCGGAGCGAATCGATCCCAGGGCCAGATCTTCATCGCGGTGATGCCCTGGGCGAGGAGCGCCTTCGCGAGGTCGCCGGGCGACTCCACGAAGCCGGTCTGGTCGGCGTAGAGCGGCGTGTTGACGCAGGTGTTGTAGATGCGGATCGAATCGCGAGTCTGGCCGCCGAGCAGCTTCAGGACGGGCACGCCGGCCGACTTGCCGAGCAGGTCCCACAGGGCGATGTCGATCGCCGAGATCGCCCGCATCTCGGCGCCCGCGTGGCCGAAAAAATGGAAGCACGAAAACAACGCCTGCCAGTGCCGTTCGCGATCGAAGGCCGACTGGCCGAGCAGCAGCGGCGCCGCGAAATCATGGACGACCGACTCGACGGC
>JBJTDB010000237.1:0-4334 GCA_046092145.1 Planctomycetia bacterium
TGATCGATATTCACAGCCTCTGAGCCGTGCCGGGCGCGACCCACGCATGTCGGGAAACTGCGACTTGGGACGCGGTCTGCGCAGACGCGAGAAAAACGCCACCGAAGCGGGTGCGGGGCCTTTCGAGAAACCAGCTCCGGATGCCCGGGACGCTCTCCCCGAGGCTCACGAGTCGCTCATCTGCCGGAAGACGATTGCGGAAGTGCCATTGACCGGGCTATCCTCCGCTTCCGCTGGTGATCGTCTTCGACAACACCGACCTCGCCCGCCCCTTTCGGCTCGAGGCTGTGTATCAAGGCGGTGAACAGATCGGATGAGCCAAGAGCGGCCCTGTGTGCCGAGAGGCCCGTGGCGCGAGCCGAGGGAATGCGGGTGGCCGCATGGCGGGTTGGCGAAGCAGGTCGAGACGACCAGACGTCCGGCGGGTTCCCTTTCGTACAATGCCTCGCACTCGCGTCGCAAGCTACGCTCGCAAGCTACGCTTCAGATAAAAAGTTTCTGACTTCTCCCGGCACCGAGGGCGACATCATGTTTTGCAGACCGCTGGAATCTGCTTCCCGCCGCGACTTTATCGCCAAGGCCTTTGCCGGGGCGGCTGCCGTCGTCGCGGCGGTCGATCGCCGCGTTTGTGGTGGCGAGCAACCCCCCGTGCCGGCCCGCCCCGTCGGGCCCGCCGACCGGCTGCGGGTGGCAGTGATCGGCGTCAACGGGCAGGGCAATGCGCACGTCGACTCATGGCTCGCCCAGCCGGACTGCGACCTCGTGGCCATCTGCGACTGCGACCCCGCCGCCTACACGCGGTTGATGCAGCGGCTGGAAAAATCGGGCCGGAGCGGCGCGGCCCCCGAGTTCTTTGCCGACGTGCGGAAGCTCTTCGAGCGCCGCGACATCGACGCCGTGTCGATCGCCACACCCAACCACACCCACGCGATCCTCTCGATCCTCGCCATGCAGTCAGGCAAGGACGTGTATGTGGAGAAGCCCTGCAGCCACGATTTGGCCGAGGGCCGCGAGATGGTCCGCTGGGCCCGGAAGCTGGGCCGCATCTGCCAGATGGGGGCGCAGAGCCGGAGCATGGCCGGCATGCGGCAGCTGCTCGAGTTTCTCGGCAGGGGCGGAATCGGAAAGATCACGGTCGCCCAGGCGCTCTGCTACAACCCGCGGCCGAGCATCGGCCTGGTCGCCACGCCCGCCCCCGTGCCCAAGGGGCTCGATCTCGACCTCTGGTGCGGCCCGGCGCCGTTGGCCGTGCCCGTGCGTCGGAAGTTTCACTACGACTGGCACTGGACGCACCTCACCGGCAACGGCGATGTCGGCAATCAGAATCCGCACGAACTCGATAAGGCCCGCTGGGGCCTCGGCAAGCGCACGCTGCCGCATCGCGTGATGAGCCTCGGCGGCCGGCTCGGCTACGTCGACAACGCCGACACGGCCAACAGCCAGGTGACGGTGTTCCAGTGGGACGACTGCACGCTCATCTCCGACGTGCGGGGGTTGCCGGTGAAGCCGGTGCCGAAGTTCGCGCCGGCTGCGCCGCCCGTGCTCGTCGGCAACGTGTGGCATGGCAGCGAGGGCTTCGCGGTTTCTCCCAATTACGTTTCCGGGGCGGCTTTCGACCACGACGGCAATCCGCTCGGCGCGTGGACGGGTGGGCAAATTTCCGATCACTTCGCCAACTTCGTAAAGGCGGTCCGCAACCGTAATCCCGCCGATCTGCATCTCGACATCGAGGACGGGCATCTGTCGAGCGGGCTCGCCCACCTTGCGAACGTCTCGCTGGCCCTCGGCGAGGAGGCGGCGCCCGGCACGCGGCTGCCGCTCGGAGCCGGCGTGCGGCAGGTCGTCGAGACGCTCGACACGTTTCACGAGCACCTCGCCGGCCACGAGATCGACTACGCCACGACCAAACTCATGCTCGGCCGCGAACTCGCGATCGACGCCGCCACGGAGCGGACGGGCGACGCCGCGGTGGATCGGCTCTTCGCCCGCGAACGCCGGGCCCGCTGGGAGTTGCCACCCGTTGCCTGACCGCCTACCACGGCGGCAGGGCTCAGCTACAATTTTTTCTTCGAACGGAGGACCAGCCATGATGCGATCATTTTCGCTCCATCGGGCCACGACATGCCTGCTCGCCTTTGTTGCGGGGTCAGCCATGGCCGAGATCCCGAAGCCGACAGACGCGCCCCGTCCGCTCTCGCCGCAGGAGTCGCACGCCACCTTCCGCGTGCCCGCGGGGCTCAAGGTGCAGCTCGTCGCGGCCGAACCGCTGATCCACGAGCCGTCGGGCGTCTGCTGGGATGCGAAGGGGCGGCTCTTCGTTTCGGAGCTCCACGGCTACAACCTCGAGGGGCAGTTCGACATCGAAGAAGCCAACAAGTCCGGCAAGCTCGACACGGAGGTGCGGCGGGTCGCCGCCCCGCCGGGGGCCCAAGCCAAAGCCAAGGCGGCGACCTACGGCACGATCAAGCTCCTCGCCGACACCGATGGCGACGGCGTGATGGACAAGGCGACGGTGTTCGCCGACCGGCTGCCCGCCTGCTACGGGATCTGCGCCGCCCGCGACGGCATCATCGCCACCGCCGCCCCGCAGATCGTTTTTCTGGCCGACCGCGATGGCGACGGCGAAGCCGAGGTCCGCGAGGTGCTCTATGAGGGCTTCGAGGTGGGCATTTTCGAGCGGAGCATCAACCAGCCGCAGTGGGGCCACGACGACTGGATCTATGCCGGTGCAGGCGCGGGCGGCGGCCGGATCACCGGGCCCCACCTGAAGGAGCCCGTGAATCTGCCGGCGGCCGACTTCCGCTTCAAGGCCGACGGCACCGCCATCGAGCCGCTCGTGGGCCGCACGCACACGTTCGGCATCACGCTCACCGACCGGGACGAGAAGATCGTGATCAACACGACCGTGGCCGGCATCCTCACGGCGCCGATTCCGTGGGGGGCGCTCGCCCGCAATCCCGACTACGCGATCGGCAAGGTGGAATACCCGCTCGGCAGCAACCGCGCCTTTCCCGCGAGCAAGCCGCATCCTTGGCGGACGAAGCGGGCGGAGAATGCCGAGTTCGCGAAGTTCTACAAGGATCGCTACGGCATCGAAGAGTCGGCCGCGAACGGCTACTACACGTCGTGCTGCGGGCTGCTCTTCTACGACGACACGGCGTTGCCCGGCCTCGCCGGCCAGCTCTTCGCCTGCGAGCCGTCGCAAAACCTGATCACCCGCGGCACGATCGGCCGCGAGAACGGCCGGAGGACGCTCTCGCGGCTGCCCGAGGAGGCCGAGAGCGAGTTTTTCACCTCCACCGACATCTGGTTCCACGCGATGGCGCTGGCCCACGCGCCCGATGGCGGGATGGCCGTCGTCGATTTCTACCGCGAGATCATCGAAGACTATTCCGCCATCCCGCGGTATCTCCAGCAGCAATACGAGCTCGACCACGGCAAGGACCGCGGCCGCATCTGGAAGATCATGCCGGAGACGCCGCTGCCCGTGGCGTCGGCCGACATGATCTGCCTCTCCACCGACGCGCTCGTCGCGGAACTGGCCAGCGAACGGTTCTGGCGGCGGCAGACGGCGAGGCGGTTGCTCGTGGAGCGACAGGCGACTGCGGCCGCCCCCGCGATCGCGAAGCTCGTCACGGCATCGGCCCTGCGGCCCGCGGTCATGAATGCCCTGCACACGCTCGCCGCGCTCGGCACAAGCGACCCGGCCGCCATCCGCACGGCGCTTGCGCATCCCGATGCCGCGGTGCGGACGCATGCGGTGGCCGTGGCCGAGCCGCTCCTGAAGAACGACCGCGGCCTCCGCGACGCGGTGCTCGCGGCTGCCGCCGATCCCGATGCCGACCCCGACGTGGTGCGGCGGGTTGCTTTGGCCCTCGGCGCGGCTGATGATCCGCGGACGATCGACGCCCTCGCCGCGATCGCCCGCCGCTCGGGCGACGTGCCCTGGATGGATGCGGCGGTGATGTCGTCGCTCGCGGGCCGGGCCGGGACGATGCTCGGCCTGCTGCTTGCCGATCCGGCCGCGATCGGCAAGGCGGGCCCGCTCGTGGGCCCGCTGGCCACGGCCGTGGCGGCGCGGCGCGAGCCGGCCGAACTCTCGGCGGCGATCACGGTGATCGCAGCCGCACAGGATGGCCAGCTGAGGCAGACTGGCTGGCAGGGGCTCCGGAAGGCGTTCAACGCTCCCGCGACCGTGAGCCTCGAGCCGGCTGCCGTCGAGGCGGTTCGTGTTGCCGAAAACGACGCCGATGCCACGGTGTCTTCGGCGGCCAAGGATCTCGTCCGGCTCTTGAAGATAGAGTCGTCGGAAGAGCGGTCGCGGCGGATTGCGG
>JBJTDB010000238.1:0-543 GCA_046092145.1 Planctomycetia bacterium
CTCATGGCTGCTTCGCGATCCGGCACGGGTGGGCACGATCGTGAGCCGCGTCGTGGAGGCCTGCGACGGCACGCCCGTGACGGCGAAGATTCGTCTGGGCTGTGCCGACACCTGCCGAACGGCCGTCGAGGTGGCGCAGCGAATCGAAGAGGCTGGGGCCTCGTGCCTCACGGTCCACGGCCGCGTCGCATCGCAGTTCTTCAAGGGACACGCCGACTGGGAGTCGATCGCCGAGGTGAAGCGAAGCGTGTCGCGAATACCGGTGGTGGGAAATGGCGACATCGATTCGGCCGCAACGGCCGTGGCCCGTCTGCGAGAATCGGGTGTGGACGGCGTGATGATCGCCCGAGAGGCCCTCTCCAAGCCCTGGATCTTCGCCCAGTGCGCAGCCCTGCTCCGCGGCGAACCGCCGCCCCCCGATCCATCCCTCGCCGAGCAACGGGAGATCGTGCTGCATCACTATGATCTCGTCTGCCGCCGCTTCGGCGTCGAGCGAGGCACGCTCCTGATGCGCAAGTTCGCCTGCGCCTACGCCCAGGGAAT
>JBJTDB010000239.1:0-5120 GCA_046092145.1 Planctomycetia bacterium
CACCGTGATCACCTCGTCGCCGGGCTTCAATTGCTCATCGAGGAGCTTGTGCGACGTGAGGGCCGTGAGGGCAAGGAGATTCGCGCTCGAACCAGAGTTCACGAGGCTCGCGCACCGCACGCCCACGCGGGCCGCAAACCGCTTCTCGAATTCCTCGGCGAACCGGCCCGTCGTGAGCCAGAAATCGAGCGAACTATCGACGAGGTGCTCGACCTCCTTTTCATCGAACACGCGGCCCGCCACGGGCACGGCCTGCCCAGGCCGGAACGGTCGCTCGGGAAACGCCAGCCGGCAGTATTCAGCCACAAGCGCCCGAATCTCATCGCGAACGGTGTCAGGTGTGCGGCCGTGGCTCTGCTGCGTCATCCGATTGCCGCCTCCGTTGATGAAACGCTGGCTTCATAGGCGACGATATCCGCTTCGCAGAGGGCCCGGGCTTCGGCGGGGGCGGTGGCGAAAGTGCGGAACCAGGCGGCGGTGCGGTGGATCGCGTCCCGGCCCGAAAGCCGGGGCCGCCAGGGAAGAGCCGCGAGTGCCTTGTCGATTCTGAGACGCAGCACGTGCGTCTCGATCGGGGCCCGCGGATCGTAGCGGTCTTCCCAGGAGCCCGAACCCCAGGCATCGATGAAAATCTCCGTGAGATCCCGGACGGTGATGTCGTCGCCGGCTGCCGGCCCGAAATTCCAGCCGGTGCACCAGCGGGCAGCGGGCTCGGCAAGCATCGCCTCGGCAAGGGCAAGATAGCCCGAGAGCGGCTCGAGCACATGCTGCCAGGGGCGGACGGCCGCCGGATTTCGGACGGGCACCGGGCGGTCCGCAGCGAGGTGCCGCACGATGTCGGTGATGATCCGGTCTTCGGCCCAGTCGCCGCCGCCGATCACGTTGCCTGCCCGCACGGTGGCGAGCTGCACGCCGTGGTCGGCCAGCCGATCGCTTGCGAAATAACTGCGTCGGTAGGCGGCGGCCACGAGTTCGGCGGCCCCCTTGCTTGCGCTATAGGGATCGCGGCCCCCCATCGGGTCGGCTTCGTCGTGCGGCCGGCCATCGTCGTGCGGCTCGTAGCACTTATCGCTCGTGACCACGATGACGGCGCAGGGCTTTCCAAGTGCCCGCACTGCATCAAGCACCGACGCTGTGCCCACGACGTTCGTCGAAAACGTCTCCAGTGGCTCGCGGTGCGAAAGCCGCACGAGCGGCTGGGCGGCGAGATGCATGACCACGTCGGGCTGTGCGGCTGCGACGGCGGATGCCAGCCGGGAGGCCTCCCGGATGTCGGCCTCGTGGTGCTCGGCGACAAGTTCTCGAAGGTTGGCCGTCTCAAAGAGCGACGGGTTGGTGGGGGACGCGAGAGAATAGCCCGTGACGTGGGCGCCGGCACGCTGCAAAAGCATCACGAGCCACGAGCCCTTGAAGCCGGTATGGCCCGTGACGAACACCCGCTTGCCGCGCAGCCCCTCTCCGATCTCCATCACCACACCTTCCAGGGCGGCGTGCCCTCTTGCCACAGGTCGTTGGCGTAGAGGTAGTCGCGGTAGGTGTCTACGGGAAAGAAAAAGCCGTCGTGCTTGTAGGCCATGAGCTGGCCTTCGGCGGCAAGCCGTTCGACAGGCTCGGCTTCAAGAATCAGGTTTTCATCGCCGTCGAGATAATCGAAGATCTTGCGGCTGAACACGAAGAAACCGGCGCTCACCCAGCCCTCCACCTTCGGCTTCTCCGCGAATCTCGTCACCCGAGAGTGGCCGTCGATCTGCGCGATGCCAAACCGTGAGACGGGCTGCACGGTCGTGACCGTGGCCAGCTTGCCATGCGACTGGTGGAAGGCGATGAGCTTTTTGATGTCGACGTCGGACAGGCCGTCGCCGTAGGTGACGACGAAGGTGTCGCCCTTGATATGGCTTTCGACCCGCTTCACGCGACCGCCGGTGTTGACATCGACACCCGTGTCGGCGAGCGTCACCTCGAAGTCGAAGGGCTCGCTATTGCCGTGGTACCAGACCTGCCGCCGCCCACCGACGGCGACGGTGCAGTCCTGCGTCATCGCCTCGTAGTTCAGAAAATAGTCCTTGATCATGCTCCCCTTGTAGCCGAGGCAGAGCACGAACCGGTTGAGCCCGTGGTGGCCGAAGAGCCGCATGATGTGCCAGAGGAGCGGCCGGCCGCCAACCTCCACCATCGGCTTGGGACGGTATTCCGTCTCCTCACGCATCCGCGCACCCTGCCCGCCACACAAAATCACGATATCCATAACGACTCCCACTCGATGTTCAGAATACCATCGACCGCCCACTGCTGAAACGAGACCACTTCCTCATCCTGGTTTGGCTCCACGGCAAGCAGGCAACTGCGGAGACAAACGCCAGGGAGCCTGCGACAGCCAGGACGCCGATGACCTGCCTGAGTGAACTGTGCCACACGACCAGTCCCGCAACATACGCGGCCGCACAGACAATCAATGGCACCGCGACCGCAAATCGTCGTTGTGCCAACTCAAAACTCATGATGAAAAACGTGAGGCTCAAGGGGCACAAGGCCCATGCCATCAAACGCACGAGCGGTACGAGACTCAGTGATCGTTCGCCCGCCAGCATGAGCAGGGTGATCTCCGGGAACAGGCTGCAAAAGAGCGCGGCGCCACCGATCATGATGGTCGCGAGTACAAGGGCCTTGGCGAGCGTATGCCAGTTGGCGGGGGTCACCTCGCCACCTGAGGCGACCTTCGGAAACATCGCCGTCACGATCGGCTGGGGCAGAAACAGGATGATGCGGCCGACCATTGCGGCGATCGCGTAGCGGCCAGCCTCGTCCGGGCTGAAATAGTGTTTTACAAGAATGATGTCGGCATTCATGAGCACGGCATAGCCAATCGATGCAGCTGCGTATTGCGCGCACTAGCGGTAGAAGCCAGGCGTTCTTTCCGGGCGTTCCCGAACGCTTCCAAACACCCGGCGCATCCCCATAACCGCTAAGAGCGCCGAAACGATCATCGAAGCGGTGTGCCCGAGCAAAGCCCCGGTCGCCGCGCCCCCGAGCGCCACAAACGCGGCCGCAAAGAAAAACCGTGAAAAACTCCATGCGATTGCGGAGCCCGCCATCCAAACAAATCGCTGCGCTCCTTGAATCGCCCCCAGGGCGGTCGAGCCGCCCAAGCTCACGACAACCGCCGCTGCTGTGAGCAGCAGCGGCAGTTCTCCTTCGAGTTTAAAGGATCGGGCAATGGCGTCTGCGGAGAAGAAAGCGATCGCCAGCCCCACGGCACCTGCGATGGCGACATCGCGGGTGACGGCAGAAAGAAGGGCCCGGGCCTCGCGGGGGCGGCCGTCGCGAATGGCTCTGGCCGTGAAGTGAGCCATCGCCCATGGCAGCGCCGACAAAGGCATCGTCACAGCGGCGAACACGCCAAGCATCGCGGCGAGAATGCCGTATTGAGTGTCGTCGAGCATCCGCATCATCGAGCCTTGGAAGAGCAGGTTGCCGAGATGCGTGAGTTGGGCACAGGCGAGCAGGACCGCGCTATGGCCGAAAAGGTGGTCGCGTTCGAGGCCATCGGGATGGATGACGGGCCCGATGAGCGAGTCGTACACGCCCACGACCCAGCGAAGCGGCGAATACACGAGCCGGAGGCGCGCGACTGCGGCAAGCATCTCCGCGGAAACTGAGAGGATATCAACCTTCGATCCGGCCACGTCCTGCCATGTGGTCGGGATTTCGACGATCGTTCTGCCGGAGCGATGAAGTTGAAAGAGTAAGTCCACATCGAACGCCCAGCGAGTTATGCCCAAGTAACCGAGGATGGGGATGAGGGCATCGCGCCTCATGAGTTTGGCGCCGCATTGCGTGTCCGTGAGGCGGAGTCCGAAGAGGACGCGAGTCAGCAAGTTGAAAACGCGGGAAGCGATGCGCCTTGCCAGCGGCTGTCGTGGGCTTACGCTCGCTCCGTCGCACCATCGCGAGGCGACAGCGACGTCCGCGTCGCCAAGTCGATCGACGAGATCCTGGAAGGCAGCAGGCGGAGTGGAGCCATCGGCGTCTACGAACCCGATGAGGTCGCCTCGGGCTTCGCGGAAGCCCCTGAGGAGAGCGCCGCCCTTGCCGATGCGGTTGGGATCGACGATGCAGCGGAGCTGGGCATATCGGGCGACATATCCTTCGACGACCCCCGAAGTGTCGTCGGTCGAGCCGTTGACGACAATGATCAACTCGACCTGATTGCCATAACGGTCCGCATAAAATGGCAAGTATGCGTCGAGCATCCGGCCAATCCGGGCTTCCTCGTTGTGTGCCGGTATGATGATGGAAAGGCGCATCAGATACACGAAAGGGCAATTGTCAGAGTTCGTCCATCGTGAGGGAGCATAGAACTATCAGGGCTTCTCTCCCCCGGGGTTTGCCGGGGTCCCCGACGAAAACACGATTGTGCCAAGAAAAGCTCGCGTGAAAAGGACCGAAAACTTTTGGGAAGGATTTGGATCTACGAAGTTAGCCCCTCAGCAGGCCCCTTGATTGACAATTCTCCGGCTGTGAGCGAGACACGTATTGATGCTCTTGTCCGGCTCGGTCGCTACGGTTCGGGGCAGAAAATTGGGTAGGGGCGGCGCGAGGGAGCGATGTCATGAAAACGATTGCCGTCGTCATTCCGCTTCTCAACGATGCCGGACGGGAAAACTTTCTGCTCGCGGACGATGGCAGGCCCCGTTCCGTATGCGTTGATGAAATACATTGAGTTCGATGCGAGCACCCGCCCCGATTTGGGCGGGTCGCCCGCGGTGGCCCGCAAGGTTTTCCACGCCATCCCCGCCATGTGGCGTGTTACACTCGAAGAGGAAATCATCGCGGCGATTAGCCCCTTCTGCTTGGCAACGCTATCGCAGTGAAATCTTTGGCCACCTAGAGAGATTACCGAGTGATGTCGGACGCATCGGTCCCTACGAAGACGGCGACGCACGACCTGCCGCTCAGCATCGTCGCCCCAGTCTACAATGAGGAGGCGGTCGTTGAGCGGCTCGTGTCCGAGGTGGTCGTCGCGATGAGCCGGCGAACGGCTCCCTGGGAACTCGTCGTCGTGAACGACGGCAGCCGCGATGCCACACTTGAAAAACTGGTTGCGTGCCAACGGCGGGATT
>JBJTDB010000240.1:0-1517 GCA_046092145.1 Planctomycetia bacterium
CGCCTGCACCGCCGGCAGGAGCAGCCCCACGAGCGTGCCGATGATGCCGATCACGACCAAGAGCTCCACGAGCGTGAAACCTTTCGCCACCGCATGGCGGGGACGTTGGCAGTCTGCCGGCTGCCGAGGTTCGAGGGCGGGCACGGATCGACGATAGGTATGCATGACTCACCTCGCGATGAATTGTACCGATTGCCTGCAGAATCGATCGGGGATGCCATGGCCACCCCGCCGATCACCAACTCTCCATCACTCTAGCCGAGAGATCGCCGACGCACAGGGGATTTTTGCGCAATCAAGCGCAACATGCGGGGGCTACGGTCCACCATCGAAATTCATGAAAATTGCCGGTGTTTCCCACATCCTGCCGCCGGCCTGGCTCGTTCGACCGACTCATCCCGGAGGCCGTCCGCCGAAAGATCTACGAGGACAACATCCGCCGGCTCACGAGGCAGCGGCTGCGCAGTTGATTCGCGCTCCCAAAAGAGCTGCGTCCCCTTTTTGGTCCTTCAGTTCGGCTGGACGGGCACGACAAAATCGAGCGGGGCGTTCTCGCCGGTCAGTTCGACGCTGGTCGTGTATTCGGGGAACACCGGCTGACCGAGGAACTTCTGGCCCGGCATCATCTCGGCGAGATCCCTCTCCGTCGGTGGCGTGCCATCGTGGCCGATGATCCGCACCCGGTAAGGGCCCTTCCCGGGCGACGTGCCTGGAGGCGTCCCGTAGATGCCGTTCTCGATCACCGCGAAGCCGGTGGCGGCGATCGTGCCGACGGAAGCCGTGGGCTCGAACCACACTGCCCCCCGTGGCACCGGCCGACCGTCGTGGGTTATGGTGCCCGCCACGGGAAACCGTTCGAGGCTCTGGCCGCGGCTGCAACCGGCCAGCAAGGCCACTGCGCACCATCCACCGATGGCCACCCTCACGGCGGGCCACCGCGAACGCAGGGGCTGCCGCGGGTTTGTGAGAATCGGCATGACGTCGCGGAAGAAGCGGAGCCGCTGGCCCATCATGGGAACACTCCCGTCGGTCATAGCACGCCTGCACCGACGGGTGAGCCATCGTTGACGACGCCCATCTGCTGGTAGATCGAGAGATTGACGGTTTCCGAGACGAACGACACAGCACCGTCGGCGGTGAGGAACTGCGCGCCCCCCGGATGGCTGCTGCTGAACGTGGTCTGCCAGATCACGTGAACATGAGCGCCAGCGGCCTCCAGTTGGCTCTTACTGTTGATCTGGTTCTTGGTGGCCGCCACGTTTACAAGGAAACCATTTGAGGTGGTGCGGGCCCCCTGACCCCAACCGTAATTCCAGTGTTGGTAAATCGTCTCGCCGACGAGAAACGTCTTCGACGTGCCGTCGGTGATGTTCTTGATGCCAATCGCCGAGTTGAGAAACAGGATCCCGTTGTTGTATATCTCGTATCGGCAGCATGCGATTCCGTTGACCCAGGCCGCTCCCTGGCTGCTCGCCGACACGCCCCCCATCACGCCATGGTAGTTGTTTTTGAGCGGG